>PDTL01000013.1 GCA_002748835.1 Deltaproteobacteria bacterium | reverse complement strand
AATAGCGTTGTCATCAAAAAAAACTGTTTGTGCTTCTTTAAAAGAAATTCCATGCTTTTGTAGGTTGGTTTTATTTTTTGTATCATCCCATTCGAAAATCAATTTATTCATATTTACCATGTAAATATAAAATAATTATATGTCAAGGACATTTTTCAACAGGACATTTTTCAACAGGGTGATCGCATGTAGGCTTGGCATAATTTTTGATTCTTTTAAATTCAGATAGTTGCAAAAATGATCGTTTTTTTCCTTTTTATAACCATCTGAATCTTAGTTTAATAATTCATACACTCTTTTTTTGCGGTTTCCCTCACGATACATGAGCGTGTTTTTGGGTATTGTCACGATGCCATGATAGACATGCACAACGCTTTCAATTGTTTTTATTGATGGAATATTATCAACATTGCACGTGATAAATAATGAGGGGAAATATTGAAAACAGTGAGGCAGGATCGCTTTGAGCGCTTTTGTCGCATAGCGATTGCAACGATAGCGCCTGTCAATATCGTAACCGATTTGACCTGCGTAGTTGCAGAGATGCTTGTTTTGACCTATTCTGAAGCGTATTTCACCTACGGTGTCATCTCCAGCACGTATTGCAAAATTATGTGCGGGAGAAAACTTTTTTTTGTAGTCAGCTTGTTTGATCTCGTTAAGCACAATCGTTATTTCATCGCATGCGTATGATAGACCGATCATTTGTTCGTTTTGACTCCTAAAAATTTTTGCTTGGGTCATCATAAGTTACTGACGAAAATGTCCTGCATAGGGGATCAATTAAAATTGATAAACCGCCGCCTGTACATTTAATCATGGGGGTTTCGTTTTTCGTCTATACGCTCAATTAAGGGGCAACGACGCATACGGATAACAAAGCCATCAACACTAACGCGTTTTTCCACATCCCTTATTTTTCTTTTCTGCCAAGGGTCATTTCCACAGGGCCATATACTTTAAAATCAATGTCCGTTAAGGTCTTCATTTCTGTAGAAACAAACCCCGCTTCCAGCATGGCACGGGCGATCTGACCGGTTTCAATGGATACATCACTGCCTTGAAGCAGGGTCGGCAGCCAACTGATGACACTTTCAGCCGGACCGGTTTTATCGGGGGTCAAACCGTCTGAAGTGACCATAAAAACCCCGCCTGGTTTTAATGCGGTAAGCACCTTTCTCATGATTTCGTCAAGCCGGTCGCGGAAAAGGTTGAGTGTATAATTCGCCATGATAAAATCATAACCCAGACCAAAATCATCCTGCATGTAATCACCGCCCTGCACCCTAATCCGGTCGCCCATACCGTATGCTTCAACGACCTCCCTGGCAACGGTGGTCACTGCGGGTTGGTCGAAAACAACACACTTCAAAGACGGATGTGCCGCTGTAACGGCAATCCCAATGATGCCAGGCCCTGCCCCAAGATCAAGCATGGTGCTGAACGCGGAAAACTCTGGCAGCAGTGACACATGACGGGCAATGGATTGAGCCCGCCCGCAAAGGACGTGATTCACGCTGACCCGTGCCCCTTTTTCCCAAATTTCAGGATCGGAAATATCCTTCTTTGGCGGCGGGCCATTGATGACCATCTCCTTAAGCCCCCCGTTTAATACGGGCAGATTCCAACTCGACATGAAGAGCAGTGCCTCGCCGATGGCGGTATCGCTTTCGGATGTCAGGAGCTGTTCGGTCATCCGCGTATTTTGATACCGATCCTTCTCTTTTTTTAAACAGCCAAGCGCCACAAGTGCATTGAGCATGTATCGTGTATTATCCCCATGAAGACAAAGTCTGTCGCTGATGGTTCCGGCAGTTACGGGCCCGGTTGTATGATCAAAGACGTTCAGTTCGATTGCCGTTTTCAGCAATTCCCACTTTATTGCTTCGTATGGCAGCATGAAAAGGGCTTCCGAATTAAATTCAGGCGTTGGTAATTCTTTTGGCATGTTATTCTCCTTTTTCTATGACCCGCTCTCCCTATCAGGACAGGCATTCTGGTTTCCTGGATTTTACAATTCATCCGCTACGCCTCAACACGATAACGCCAGAGGACGGATACAGATTGCGTTAACGGGCGCCCTATTTGTCTTGAATTGTCTATCATTTCAATTTGCTCAAGTGTAATACAGACACCGCAGAAAAACAAATCCGATATTTTCCTGACCTGGCAGCCGTCATATGGATCCGTGACCACTTGCGTCTTTTGGTTTCCCCGTTCAGTGGGCTGCCCGACGTCATGGCGTATAGACGAAAATCATCTTGCGGGATCCGGCCCGGCTGTTGTCATTTTGTCAGGGGTCTGATACATAACCGCGTATGATAACAGAATCGATCACATCACCGGGCCGACTGATCCTGGCATCCACGTCCCCCCGGCGCAAATACCTTCTGGAAAATGCCGGTATCGCTTTTACCGTCATGACCCGCAATGTGGACGAAACCCCGCGGTCTGGGGAGGCACCGCATGCGTATGTTGCCCGCATGGCAGCGGCCAAGGCAGCCGCAGTGGCCGCCGATCATCCTGACGCATGGGTGGTGGGTGCCGATACCATTGGTGAAATCGGCGGTGCGATTCTGGGAAAACCCGGTTCCCGGCAAGGCGCTTTTGACATGCTCCGCACCCTGTCCGGTACCGTTCACCGGGTCATGACCGCCTTTTCCCTGGTCTGTAGGGAACGAAACACACATATTGATGAGGTGGTTTCAACCGATGTCATCTTCAAGCAGCTCTCTGACCAGGAAATTGAATGGTATATCGGCACCGGGGAGCCGTTTGACAAAGCCGGCGCCTATGCCATTCAGGGACGGGGTTCTTTTCTGGTAAAACGGATCAACGGATCCTATACCAACGTGGTGGGGCTGCCGGTCTGTGAACTTGTGGAAATCCTGATCCGGGAACAAGTCATTGACATGGCCGCTCGCAAACCTGTTTTCTGATCCGAGGTATACATGTGACGCTAGCAAACCGTATTTCAGACATCCGGAACCGCATGCAGCAGGCAGCCATTTCCTGTGGCCGAAATCCGTCAGACATCCGGCTGGTTGCCGTAAGCAAGACCAAGCCGGTTGAAATGCTCGAAGCCGCCATTGCCGCCGGAGCCACGGACCTGGGTGAAAATTATATCCAGGAAGCCCGGGAAAAAATCGATATCATTGGCGTGCAGGCAGCCACCTGGCACTTTATTGGCCATCTTCAGTCAAACAAGGCCAGGCATGCGGTCAACCGATTTGACCTGATTCATTCGGTGGACAGTGTTAAGCTTGCCGCTGCCATTGACCGGGAAGCGGAAAAAATTGGAAAGATTCAGCCCATCCTGCTCCAGGTGAACACGGGTAATGAAACTGCCAAGTTTGGCGTGTCGCCCCAGGATGTTGCCCAGCTGGCGCAAGCGGTTTCCGGCCTTCCGCATGTGCGGGTGAAAGGACTGATGGCCATCCCCCCGTATGATGCAGAACCGGATCGTGTCCGGCCCCACTTCCGGGCCCTCCGGCGTCTGCGTGACGCTATCGCGTCGCTTCACCTTCCGGGATGTGATCCCACGGAGCTTTCCATGGGCATGACCGGTGATTTTGAAGTGGCCATTGAAGAAGGCGCGACCCTGATCCGTGTGGGAACCGCCATTTTCGGAGTTCGATCATGAGAGTACTGATGCATACCTGCTGCGGTCCCTGCAGCATCTATCCCTTTGAACGCCTGACAGATGAAGGGATGACCGTAATGGGTTACTATTTTCGGGACAATATTCACCCCTTTACCGAATGTATGAAACGCGAGGAAACCCTGAAAACCTATGCGGATGACGCGGGGTTCAAATTGATCATCCAGGACGGTTACCGACTCGAGGAGTTTCTGCGGGACATGGCTTTCCGTGAAGGGAACCGGTGCCGGGTCTGCTATCACAAACGGATGAGCGCTGCGGCCCATATTGCCAAACGCGGCAAGTTTGACGCCTTTACCACCACCCTGCTCTACAGCAAATTTCAAAACCATTCGCTCATATGCAACACCGCCGAAGCCGCCGGAAAAAAATACGGGGTCCCGTTTCTGTACCGGGATTTTCGTGAAGGATGGAAGCACGGGGTTGATGCTTCAAAAGCCAGAGGGATGTATCGGCAGTCCTACTGCGGCTGCATCTTCAGTGAAAAGGAGCGGTATTATCATCCTCAAAAAAACTGATCACACCCGTATCCCCAGATGGCAGGGCCATATCCATGTTTTCTAATTTCATCCTGTTCATACTGGCCCTGCTTCTGTTCAGTGCCTATCATCCGCCGGAAACCCTGAATGTCTCCCTCACGGAACTGATTGCCGGCATCCTGCTCACCCTTCTGGGTCATGCCGTCATCAGCCGCATCAGTTTCCGCAGGCTTGCGCAGGGAAAAAAACGGGATACCGACGACAGGATAACGCTTTTTCAGAAAGACCGGCAGTTCCAGAAGCGAATCTCCCGATTTTCCCTCACCGCCCTGGTTCTGTACGGAGTGATCGTCTACGGATTTCATCTGCCCGGGCAACTGGATGCCATTCCTGGTTTCAGCCATCTGCATACGCTGGGCGCCGCCGTATCCATGGCGATCTTCACCCTGTTCATGAGCCTGCTCTGGTGGGCGGCCGCACCGGCCTACCAGGCCATATACGATCCCACCATCACCCCGCGTACTTATATCAGAAGCCAGTTTAACTTTGCCCTGCCTGTACTGGTCCCCTGGTTTTTCCTGACCCTTTCTCTGGATGGTCTGTCCCTGGTACCGACAGATATCCTGCCGGGAAACCCGGATCCAGAGATCCTGGAGCTGATCTGTTTTATCCTTCTGCTTGTCGTTTTTATCATCACAGCGCCCCTGTTCATTCAACGGCTGTGGGGCTGCCGGTCCCTTGCGCACGGCCCGGTCAGGGACCGTATCGAAGCCACCTGCAGGGACGCCGGTATCCGCTGGTCCGATGTTCTGGAATGGCGAATCATGGGGGGTAGCATGGTGACGGCTGCGGTAATGGGCGTCATCGGCCGGTTCCGGTATATTCTGGTCACCCCGGGGCTGCTGAAACAGCTTACCGGATCAGAAATCCAGGCGGTCATCGCCCATGAGGCAGGGCATGTGAGAAAAAAACACCTAATTTTCTATGCCTGCCTGCTCATGGGTTTTTCCAGCCTGGTCGCCGTTTTCTACCCCATCTTTCACACCCTCTTTTTCACGATGACACCCCTCATTTGGTTCAGCGGCTTTTTAGATATTTCCATCACCACCTTCTACTCCGTTTACATTGCCATCGTGCTCATGGCCGGCTTTGTGCTCTATTTCAGATTCGGATTCGGTTATTTTATGCGACACTTCGAGCGACAGGCCGATGGTTTTGCTTTCACCACCCTGCAGACCAGCGGTCCGCTCATTTCCACCTTTACCAAAATCGCCGCCATGTCAGCCCACCCCCCGGACGCGCCTAACTGGCATCATTTCAGCATCAGCCAGCGCATCGCCTTTCTCGCCGCCTGTGAGCAGATGCCCAGCAATGTGGCACGGCATGATCGGCAGGTTCGCACCCATCTGATTGCTGCAGCGATCTATCTGGGGGTGATGCTCGCCGGTGGCGTTCAACTCGGGCGAATGGATCTGCATCAGAAGGTGGCACTGCGGTGGACGAAAAACGCAGCACGGTACGAACTCTCCAGGCACCCGGACACCCCAGGCCTTCACTGCGCCCTTGCTGATCTTTATCTGGATGAGGGGCAGTATACGGAGGCCATCCGCCTGTACCGGATTGCCATTGATCAAACGCCGAATGACAGCCAGGCCCTGAACAACCTGGCCTGGGCACTGGCCACCTGTGAGGATCTCTCGCTTCGGGACCCGGCAGAAGCACTGTTGCTGGCCCGGCGGTCCGTTGACATCCACGCGTCTGCGGAAAATCTGGACACCCTGGCAGAGGCGCTCTTTTTAAACGGAAACGTGTCTGCTGCCATTGAAACTGAAAAAAAAGCCTTGCAGCACTCGCCCGTGCAACGGGATCATTATGAGCAGCAGCTGGAAAAATTCACATCCAAAAAAACAGGCACCCGCCTCCCCTGAGCATTCACAAGAAACAGGATCTGCTATGACCGTTTACTTGATGCAGACTTTCCGCACCTGAAGTAAATCACACTTGCCGTTGAAGATTTTCTCGATACCGTCCTGTTTCAGCGTATGCATGCCATCGGCCACTGCCTGGTCCCGGATCTCCTCCATACGTGCCCGGCGCTGAATCAACCGCTTGACCGCGTCGGTACCCACCATCAATTCGTGCAGCCCCATCCGTCCCCGATAGCCGGTCTCCTGGCAGGCATCACACCCTTTGGCCCTGTACAGCACCAGATTATCGGTGTAGCGGAGGGTCATATTTTTTTTAAATATCTCCTCTCCCCCGTATTCGCGCACCAACGCCTCATATTCGTCCCGGCTCGGATGATAGGCTTCCTTGCAGTCCTTGCACAAGGTTCGCACCAGCCGCTGGGCGAGAATGCCCAGTACCGCATCTGCAAAATTAAAAACGGATCCATGCCCATGTCCAGCAGACGGGTAACACTTTCCGGCGCACTGTTGGTATGCAGGGTGGAAAAGACCAGGTGGCCGGTAAGGGAGGCCTCGATACCGATCTGCGTCGTCTCCTTGTCCCGCATCTCCCCTACCATGATGACATCCGGGTCCGCCCGGAGAAACGCCCGCATGGCGGCGGCAAAGTCAAACCCGATTTTTGGCTTCACCTGAACCTGGCGCAGCCCTCGCTGGGTGATTTCCACCGGGTCTTCAGCGGTCCAGATCTTGGTCTCCGGTTTATTCCCCGGGGATGGTGGTATGCTTATGAAAAGGAATATAAGGAACGCCATAATAACGTCCCAGGGATTGCCCCACATTTTCCCTGGGAATCTTCAGGTCCTGAAACAAAACGTTTTTTTCAATGGGTTTCTTTCGCTCACGGGCAATGGAAATCGCCTTATCCAGCTCTTTCTGGGTCAGAATATGGTTTTCAAGAAAAAAGGAGATTTTACTTTTGCTGCGAGACTTGGCTGCGGCTGCCAGCCGTTTTTGATTATACAGACCGATGCCGATGATCATGGGAAGAGTATATCATCAATGTTCGATGCTGCGGAAATATCGTTGCTGAGTTCAAACAGCCAGGGTCCGATACACGACTTCGGACATGAGGTAGTTCACATCATTCTGAGCAGTGTCCGGAGTCGTTTTGCTAGTTGTCTGTTTGGTCATCATTCCCTTTTTTCAAGGTCTTGTTACCTTGCGGTTTAAGCCTGATCTTCTGGTCCGTTCTTGCGTGAAAATAAAACGAACTTACGGATTCCCCCGCCGGCCAGTATCACACCGATGAAATACATGCAAAACCGCAAAAAACCAGAAACACCAGCAAACTGCGGTAGTTCCCCCAGCTGTGCCATGACCTTCGGTACCCGAAAAAAAACACCGATTCCCATCAACAACAGCGCCGTGCCCCACACCATCTGTATGTTTCGTTTATCCATGGCCGATACTCCGTCTGATTCTCATGCCGATACCTGTTGTATATGAAAAAAAATGAACAAACCGCCACGCCTGTCCACGATAACTGACATATACTATTAGTCCAAAAAATACGGTGGTCATCCATAGTAAATAATGCATATGTCCTTCTCTCGCTGAGTTCACCGGCGAGTGAAACGAGTCCGGTGTAACAACTTGATACGCTTTAATGTCGTTATTGTTCATAAACTGCAACTAAATTATTAGAAGAAAATATTGCTGCAGGAGAAATAACAATTTCGTCTTTAAGAATAGAATTCCCAAAACGTTCATGCACTTTTTTTTGGACGACTGGGTCTGAAAAATTAAAATTGTTCATTTTTTGTAGCTCTCCAACTTCAATATTGAGGGCACGTTTGTAAATTTTCCAAACAAGTTCTGAGCAATAAATCTTATCATCTGACCATTCAAAATACAGATCATAATGTTTTCCTTCAGATATTTTTCCAACTTTTAGTAATCTCTGAAGTGCTTCTTTTGTTAATATCTTTTCTGCGTTTACAAGACGTTTAACAGAAAAATGGTTTCCTTTTCCTCGTGCGATCCATTTTTTAAGGGGAGTTAGTTTGACAGGTTCAACCGCTTCATAAACAAAGGGCTTGTTGTTTTTTAAATAAACAATTCCAACATGAGAATACTTTGAATTTGTTGCTTTTTGTATTGCAATACTTTGCTGAGATAATGAAGTTTGAAAAATAATATCTCCATTATGTGGTTTATATTCTGAAGTACACGCTGTGGTGTAACATAATAATAACAATAACAATGGAACAAAAAGGTGTTTTTTCATATTCAATCCTATTTGTTTGGTTTACTGTTTTTTTTAAAGTAATCGAGGTAGAACGGCCAGTTACCCGACCGTCCCCTCACAGATCCCTGCGTACGGTTTTCTCGCACAGGTTTCCTCAGTATTAAAGTGTAGTGCCCTTGTAGCTTTTCCGCAAATTTCCCCATAATTTCAGTTAGATTTGAAGCGAAACGATGGATTCTCACCCCTGTCTTCATATTTAACACCGCTTGCTGAAACGTCTTCCGTGCTGTTGTCATTCTGACCAAAGGCTTATTCTTCCTACTGGTGACCCAGCGGCATTCAAAACCTGAAAATATAAAGTTCAACTTTCTGATAGCCACAAGACTTGATTGATGTCTCGTCCTGCTCCATTTACAGATAGGTTCTTTGATACTGTTCTGCTCCTCACTCGAACCCGATACTAACTCTGGCATTTAGTACGATGACCACGCTTCTTTGAAAGGGACGGCACAAGGGCACGTAATTGTTTCCAGGACGCGGTAAATTCATCTTTTCCAGTGAAACGACCTGAACCAGTTTTATTTCTCACCTCTAATAACAACAAAAGAACCTTTGCCAAAGTTATCAAAAATGATTTTTGGTGACCTTCCGGATACAATAGTTTGTTTTATTTTCGAAGGGCAAAAGCCTGTATTCTCAAGATAGTTAAGAATTTCTTGTGTGGAGAAAAAAGTGGCTTCCTGGTAAAATTTACTTTTTTCCCGTTTCTCCGCATACATTTTACCCAATTCGCTTTCTTTATCCAAAAATCCTATAACGATACAACCACCGGGTTTTAACACCCTAAATGCCTCGCTGAAAGACTTGGCAACATCATCAACAAAACAAATCGTGGTTACCATCAATACAAAATCAAACGCGCCATCAGGAAAAGGTAAATCCTCTGCTATGCCGCGATAGACGTTGATACCCAACTTTCTTGCCTTGATGGCCATATTTTTTGAGGGCTCAACACCGATTTTTATTCCCAGAGGTGCAGCGAATTTACCGGAGCCGACGCCTATCTCCAAGCCTTCTGCTCCAACGGGGTAAAGAACCTGACGAATAGCTTCCAGTTCAGCTTCATACAAATCACGGTTTTTTTCAAACCATTCGTCATAAGCATCGCTGTATTTTTCAAATGGACTTATTTTTGGCATATAAAACTCATAATAGTTTCTAACTGCTTGTTAACATTCATTTTCATGGGTATTCACGATGAACTGAAGGGGGGCACTCACCGTCCCTCTCAAACACGCCAATAAAAAATCAAATTTTCATGAATCAGACACTTTCAAAATGCCGGGCAGTCTGCCGGGTCTCTCTCTGCGGATGGGCTAGCCATCATTATTTTGATAAACAATTCCACATTTTTTACAATTTTTTGGAAGAAAAAGTCTGGTAGAAAAGCCAATGCGGTACTGGCAGTTAGGGCATTTTTCAGAAAATTGTATACATACACATATAACGCCCCAACCCATTAACATCATAACAAGAATATTTACAATCATGGCATCTGCGCTCACCATAAAAATTAAGGTATAGACAAGAATAAAAAAGGCAAACCAGCCACTAAAGTTGATTACCATTTTCTTTTCCCATCGTTTTAGACTTCGATACTGATCCTTGCTTATTTTTGTTTTCATAGACCGATCTCGACCCATGGCAATTTAACCCTGATTTCATGAAAAAAGCGATAGGTAATATCGTCATCTTTTAGGTAAAGATAAAAAGTAATCATTTAAAAAAACTAGCTAATTCTTCTTTTTCTTTTATATAGTTTATTGATAAAACCTTCCCATTTTCAATGGTATAAATAGTAATTTGATCCTCTTTTTTACTAAACGTCTTTGCTTGTTTTTTATCAACTAAAAGAATAGAAAAAGGATAATCTTTCATTTTGGGAACTGCAAATAATTTGGAAATGACACTTGGCATTCCAGATATATCAGCCACATAATAAGCGCTATTTCTTTCTAAAAAGCCTTTCCCCTTTTCTAATAAATAATCTTTAATAATCTCACTTGTTACCTTACTTGACGTCACCATAATCGTCTTCGTATCAGACGATAAGACCTGTTCTTTTCCAAATTGATCAACGATCTTAAATGTTGGCAAAGGATCACCAACCTGCATTGCATTTGCAACGGTTGCACTCAATAACACGGGTAACAAAAATAATAATTTTTTCATTTTTCCTCCTAGCTAAGTTGTAATAACTGACAAAAACAGTGAACGATAAGACGATCTTTTGACAGATTCATCCCGAAGGATGTACTTTTTTTAAACGGTTTGCCTAAACCGCACCACCTGTGGCCCCTGCTGCACCGATTTGTTCCAACGCAGCCAGTTCTCTGTCAAACGGGGCTTTGGCGGATTCATACGCCTCGCTAACCGATTCGAGTTTTTCGTAAAGCGCATCAATCTCATCCTGACAGATGCGAATCGCCTTTGCAAGATCTGCGATCCTGTCACCGGCACCGTCCTGGGAGGCCTCGAGCATACCGGTGTTCAGGGAGATCAGTGTGGCTTCCAGGGATTCGATTTCCGATTCCGTCTGCTGCTGATCTTTTTCGAATTTCTTTACAGCAGCCGACCGCCGCGAAAGAATATCCGAACGCCGCTTTCGATAGGCTTTCCGGTTTCTGCCGCCGCTGTCTCCATCGGTGGTTACCGAAGCGGGTTGCAGGGTGACGGAAACCGCCTCACGCCTGCGTGACACGCCTTCATCGCCTTCCTCCCAGCCGATCTTTTCCAGAAACGCCGCATAGGTTCCGTCAAAAACCATGGGCCCGTTTTCAGTGAACACCACCAGGCGGTTGGCGAGCGTGTGAAGAAACCCCTCGTTATGGGTGACCATGACAAGGGTGCCGTCAAAGGCATCCAATGCGGCCAGAAGCGCGTCGCAGGAATCCATGTCCAGGTGGTTGGTCGGTTCGTCAAGCAGCAGCAGATTGACCGGCGTTGCCAGAAGCTTCCCCAACATGACCCGGCTCTTCTCACCACCGGAAAGCACTGAAATCCGCTTGAGCGCCGCATCGCCCGGAAACATCATCAGCCCGCTGATCTGCCGGGCCCGCTGGTAATCCACATCCGGGTGAGACATGCGGATTTCCTCTTCAACGCTTCGCCGGTCCACAAGTGTCTGTACATGGGTTTGCTCGTAAAGCCCCTTCACCACCTCGCTGTGGTAGACGACCTCCCCGGCATCCGGCTGAAGGCTGCCGGCAAGGAGTTTGAGCAGCGTGGTCTTTCCCCGGCCGTTTTTCCCGATAATACAAATCCGGTCACCGGCCTGGATGGACAAAGAAAACGTACGCACCAGCTGCAGCTCCGGGGTATACCCGAAGGAAAGACGGGATACACGCCCCACCTGTTTGGCCGGAAACGGGCGCGACCGAAAGCAGAACTCAAGAGCCTGGAGCGTTTCAAGTTTGTCTCCGATGTCCATTTTTTCAAGAGCTTTTATTCGCGATTGCACCAGGCCGGCCAAGCGGGCTTTGGCCCGAAACCGGGTGATGAACTGCTCCATCTCTTTTTTCTTGCGTTCATCATTCTGTCTTGTCTTTTCATATACGGTCTCATCCATCTCAATCTGGGCATAGTATTTTCCCGTATTTCCTGCCACCTTCCGTATTTTCTGACGATGAATCCCTACGGTGTGCGTGATCACGGCATCCATAAATCCCCGGTCATGGGTAATGAGGAGAACCTCCCGCGGCCAGGACACCAAAAACCGTTGAATCCAACGAATGGACATAATATCCAAATAGTTGGTCGGTTCATCCAGCAGTAGCAGGTCTGGTTCGGAAACCAGTACCTTGGCAAGATTCAGCCGAACTTGAAATCCGCCGGAAAACGACTCAGGCGGTTTTCCCATGTCTGCCTCACTGAACCCCAGACCTGCCAGCACCTTTTCGACCTTCCAGGCCTGCCCGGCATCCTGTGCGCACAGCCCGTTCATCCCCTCGTCCAGAATAGTCGGCGCCGTAAACCGGATCATCTGTTCCACATAACCGATCCGGTAGTGCTTCGGAATCACGATCTGCCCTTTATCAGCCTCTTCCTGGCCGGTAATCAGACGCAGCAAGGTCGTTTTTCCGTGTCCGTTCCGGCCCACCAGTCCGATCCGTTCCCGGCTGTTTATTTTGAACGAAATATCGTCGAACAGCACCTGGCTGCCATAACCTTTGGATAGATGATCAATCAGAAGCATAATTACCCGTTCAACCGCTTTTAGATAACTCCGGTTTACCCCCTTTACAGTGGGGACGTCGATTGCACTATATATGGATCCCGGCGATGGTGTCAATTGACCCGGACGATGACAATGCAGCTGTTTACATGCCGTGCATCCGCAGTGGCGCCCCGTTGTGAATGCCATATTTTTTTATTGATTTAACATCACATAAACCTTATATAAAACCTTTCTAAAAAAATACAGTTACCACAATAGCGACGCGTTCATTAGCAAGGGATAAGAAAGGTACGGCGATGATGAAATATGTTTACAGCTTCGGAGACGGAACAGCCGACGGCGGCGCATCACAGATGAACCTGCTCGGCGGTAAAGGTGCCAACCTGGCTGAAATGGCCCAGATGGGACTTCCCGTCCCCGCAGGATTCACCATTACCACCGAATGTTGCAACGCATATCTCAATTCCGGAGGAACCTATCCGGACGGGCTGGTCGACAGCGTCAACAGGGCACTTGCCCGGGTGGAAGCATATATGGGCATGAAATTCGGCGATCCGAAAAACCCGCTGCTGGTGTCCTGCCGGTCTGGCGCCCGCCAATCCATGCCCGGAATGATGGAAACGGTGCTCAACGTCGGCCTGTCACCGGACACCATTCCCGGACTGATTGAAAAAACCGGGAACGAACGATTTGTGTATGATGCCTACCGACGCCTGATCATGATGTACTCAGATGTGGTCATGGAAAAGGCAGAAGGCGTTGAACCCAAGGACGGTGTCGGTATCCGCATGAAACTGGACCGAATCATCGACGCACTCAAGGAAAAACGGGGCTACGCATCAGATACCGATATCACCACCGACGAGCTCAAAGCCCTCTGCGACCAGTTCAAGCAGGAAATCAAAGATACCCTGGGACACGCATTTCCGGATACCCCCCAGGATCAGCTCTGGGGTGCCATTGGTGCTGTTTTTAAAAGCTGGAACGGCAAACGGGCCCTTTCCTATCGGAAAATCGAAGGCATCCCCGATGACTGGGGCACTGCGGTAACCGTTCAGAGTATGGTTTTCGGCAACATGGGTGACACCTCGGCAACCGGTGTTGCCTTCACCCGTAACCCGGCTACCGGTGAAAACAAATTCTACGGGGAATGGCTGCCCAATGCCCAGGGCGAAGACGTGGTCGCGGGTATCCGCACCCCCAACCCCCTGAACACCGATACCACCAACGATCATAATCGCCATCTCGCCTCACTCGAAGAAAACATGCCGTCGGTATACCAGGAACTGGTCAATATCCGGAAGACCCTTGAGCTTCATTACCATGACATGCTGGATATCGAATTCACCATCCAGGAAGGCAAATTGTACATGCTGCAATGCCGCGTCGGAAAACGAACCGGTGTAGCAGCCCTGAACATGGCCATGGACATGTTGTCTGAAGGCATGATCAACGAAGAAACCACCGTAAAGCGGGTCAAGCCGGTTCAGTTAGACGAGCTCCTCCACCCCATCGTAGATCCCACCGAAGAAGCCAAATCAACGCCCATTGCCAAGGGACTTCCCGCCGGACCGGGCGGTGCCTACGGCCAGATCGTCTTCACATCCGAAGATGCGGTCAAATGGGAAAAATCCGGCCGGAAAGTGATTCTTGTCCGCGAAGAGACCAACCCGGAAGATGTTGAAGGGATGCGGGCCTCCGAGGGGATTCTGACCGCCCGCGGCGGTATGACCAGTCACGCGGCCCTCGTTGCCAGAGGCTGGGGCAAGTGCTGCATCGTCGGTGCCGGAGAACTCAAGATCGATGCAGACCAGAGACTGATGCGCATCAACGACACCACCTACAATGAAGGAGATTTTGTCACTCTAAACGGTTCAAAAGGGCTTGTTTACGGCGGCAAGTGCAAAATGATGGATGCCACGGAAAACCCCCGGTTCAAGGAATTCATGGCCATCGTGGACACGTTCCGCACCTTGGGTGTCCGTGCCAATGTGGAAACACCGGAAGACGCCCGTGTCGCCCTTGAGTACGGTGCAGAAGGCATCGGCCTGTTCCGTACCGAGCATATGTTCTACGGCACCAATTCCGAACAGCCGCTCTTTTTACTCCGCAAAATGATTCTCAGCGATACCATCACCGAACGTAAGCAGGCCCTGAGCGAACTGTTTCCCTTTGCAAAAGCCAGCATCAAGGGCACCCTGGAAGCCATGGACGGCAAACCCGTGACCCTTCGCCTGCTCGATCCCCCGCTCCACGAATTTGTACCGCATAACAAGGCGGCCCAGAAAGACCTCGGCAAAGCCCTGGACATATCCCTTGAGGAGGTGAAAAAGCGGAGTGAAGCCCTGCAGGAAAGCAACCCCATGATGGGCCACCGCGGTGTTCGCCTTTCCATCACCTATCCGGAAATTACCGAAATGCAGATTCGGGCCATCTTCGAAGCCACGGCCGAACTGATCAAGGAAGGCAAAAATCCAATACCGGAAATTATGGTCCCGGTCACCTGCGACGTGAAAGAACTTGAATTCACAAAAAAACGGGTCGATCCCATTCATGCAGAGGTCATGCGCGAGTTCGGTCTTTCCGAGCTCAATTACAGCTATGGCACCATGATCGAAATCCCCCGGGCCACCCTGCTGGCAGACCGGATGGCGGAATCCGCCGAATTCTTCTCTTTCGGTACCAACGACCTGACCCAGATGACCTTCGGGTTCAGCCGTGACGATACCGGCGGTTTCATGGGCCCCTACCTTGATGAAGGCATCATCGCGGTAGACCCGTTCCAGACCATTGACACCGACGGTGTGGGTCAACTCATCGAATTCTCGGTCGAGCGCGGACGGCGGACGCGGCCGGAACTCAAAATCGGCATCTGCGGAGAACAGGGGGGGGACCCTGCATCTGTTCAGTTCTGCTACGAATCCGGTCTGAACTATGTCAGCTGCTCTCCGTTCCGGATTCCCATTGCTCGTCTGGCCGCAGCCCATGCTGCCATTGACGATGCGAAAGCCGAATCATGACGGTCTGAGGGATCTGACTTCATCACCTGACCCATAAAAAAGCCGCCGGACGCTTTACAAGAAAGTATCCGGCGGCTTTGGTTTTATAGCCTTTATGAAAAACCCATGCTATCCAGCTTTGGGCGGCATCACCATGGCCTCTCCGTCGAGCACCACCTTTTCATCCTGATTGGTGCAGGTCGTGGTCACTATCACACGGTTTTTCTCTGTGAGCACCGCTTTCACGGTCACGGTGGCCGTGATGGTATCTCCAAAATAGACCGGCGCCATAAATTGAAGATCCTGTTTGATATAGATGGTGCCCGGACCCGGAAGGCGGGTGCCTAACAGGCCGGAAATAAAACCGGCGGTCAGCATACCGTGGGCAATCCGCTTTTTAAAAAAGGTTCCAGCCGCATAGACGTCATCAATGTGCGCCGGATTGAAATCGCCGGTAATGCCCGCATACATGTAGACATCCGTTTCGGTTATTGTCTTGGAGAAGGCAGCCGTATCTCCCACATGAATCTCATCAATCGTCTTTCCCCGTTTCATTCAGTCTGTTTCTCCTTTTCATCAAAAGGGGTTACCCGTCAAAGCCAGTTTCTTTGGCAGCCGACCTTCCTGATCAGGTTGTCCTCTGGATACGGTTGTCCGTTTACGAAGGCGTGTCATGAAAATACAGCTCGTACCGGTTCGATTGGCGCCAGCCGTCACTGACTAAACAGCAACCGCTGGTTTGGGTCGATTCTGAGTGACCGGTTTTCGGGCCTTCTTTTTTTTCTTTGAATCCCTCTCCTTCAGCCATTGCGCCACACGCGGTGCGAACAGTTTCTGAAACCGGCCGCTCACATAAATACCAATGTGTCCGGTATCCAGGCAGACATCCTCCTTATCCGTGCTGCCGATCTGTGAAATCAGCTGATTGCTGGCATCCGGCGGCACCAGATGATCAAATTTGGCGTAAAAGTTTAACACGGGCATGGTGATCTTCTTCAGATCAACCCGCTTGCCATCCACCTCCATTTTGCTCTGGATAAGCAGATTTTTCTGATAACAGTCCTTGATGAACTGGCGGAAGGTCTCTCCCGGCAGATCCGGACTGTCGAAAATCCAGCGTTCCATGCGAACAAAGTTCTCCACATACCCTTTATCATCCAAATTCTGAAAGAAGTTGTGGTATTTGTCAATCATAAGCCGAGCCGGATTGAGCAGGAGAAACCCGAAATTCATTAGATCTCCGGGAATGTTTCCATACGTTTCAACCATTTTGTCCGCATCCACTTCCCGCATCCAGATATGAAGCAGTCCCTTGTTCGTATCAAAGCTGGTCGGCGTGACCGTCGTTACCAGTGCGTTTACCTTTTCCGGATGCAGGGCTGCGTAAATAGTGGAAAAGGTCCCCCCCATGCAGATCCCCATGATGTTGATCTTATCTATCCCGTGGGTTTCCCGAATATAATCGACCACATTATCCATGTATCCGTTCACATGGTCTCCGATGGTCAAAAACTTGTCTTTGCGTGACGGATAGCCCCAGTCGATCATGTACAGGTCAATGCCGTCTCCCAGAAGACTGCGGACAACACTCCGGTCCGGCTGAAGATCCAGCATGGTTTCCCTGTTGATCAGGGCATACACGGTCAAAAGCGGGATTGTTGCCCGCTTTTTGACATCCGCAAACGGACGATAATGTTTCAGCTTGATCCGGTCTTCTTCGTACACGACATCATACGCTGTGCTGGCAATATCCGTCTCCAGGGGATTGAGCAGCACATCCGCCGCTTCCCTGGAATAATGGTGCATGTTGTCGATTTTATCTGCAAAACTTGACACCAGGTTTTCCATGCTCACGTTCGTATCAATCATTGTCGTCTGCCTGTCCTTTCTCGGTGGTAATCACCGACCGGTCCCCATGTTTAATCGGCAAGCCGTGTAGCAATTGAAGTACGTTGTATTATAAACACCCTTAGCAAGGCTTACTGTGGACGGTCCGAGTGAATCATCTTTTTTAATTCCCTGATCTCCTTCTGTTGAGATTTGACCATTTTTTTCAGTTCATACAGGTCCCGATTCAGTTCGTCCATATCCCGTTCCACCGTAATACCGGACATTTTCATCAGATCCTGTGTGATTTCCTTGCGTGCCGCCATATAATCCCCTAACGACTCCAGGGTTTTTACCAGCGTCCGTGTATATTCAACAGACTGAAACAGGTTCATATAATTTTGTTCCAGTTTCTTTACCCACATCTGATAGTAGTCTTTGTACTGATCGGGGAGTTCGCCATCTTCCGCCATCTTTACCAGACCGTCCTGCATCATCTTGGACGTCTTTTCAATGGGCATGTACAGCAGGTATAAAAATTCCAGAAAGGTCACCTGGAACATATTGAACTTGTCAAAGGTCTGACTGACTTTTTCCTGATACATACGTGCCAGTCCCACCGGCGGAACAACTAAAAATTTCTGGATTTCCTTTTCATAAATCTTGGACAGGGACCGAAAGACCTCGGCATCGAACGCCCCACTGCCGCCGCCAAAGACATCCCCGATACTTCCCGCGCTGGCAAGCATCTGCTTCTGAAAATCAGAACAACTGTTCCATCCGGCTTTCATCATTCTGATAAAGCCGTCAGCCGATTCCTGTTCGTTCAGAAACGCCTGGGTGATTTCGGGCGTCAGGTTTCCCATCAAGGGCTGCATCGACTTCAGGGTCTCATCAATAAATTTCTTCACACGATCATGAACCGTCCGTTGGAATTCAGCCTGCGCGTCCGCACGCTTTTCTGCATCCGGACACAGGCTATTGATGGAATCCCAGAAGGACGTCGACATCTGCATCCAGTTATCCATTATAGATGAGGCATATTCATTTCCTGAATCCGTTGGGTTGGTCATGAGCTGGTTTCCCCTTATCTATACGTATTAAAATAAGCCTGTCATATCCCACATGGATGTGCGTTCAGTTTTCGTTCCGTCCCGGAAGCCTTCACATTCGATCAGCTGAACGAATGTGGGTTAGATGGATATAGCGTGCGTTGCCATGTAAAAAAATCGTGTCATCTCCAACCGTTTATCTGACAAATAAGGATACAACCCGATCAGAAATGACGCATAATTTCACAAATAAGGTGGGCGATGGTCTTTTCTGTAATCAAAATTTCAAAATATGAGCACTTTGTCGATGGGGTAATTCGATTATTTTACTGGGGCATCCACCTACAGGCCCGGGAAAAACCATAAAAAAAGCCTACTCCCCTATCACAGTCGGTCCGCTGTCCCCGCCCCTGCCTACGTGCCATGCGTACGTCAAGGCCAGCCAGCCGGCTCAATATCGCCTCGCCGGTTTTCTGTGAAAGCCCGTTACGTTCGGTTTGCCTTTCAATTTTTTTCTCCGGTAATCGCCGGCCACAACAATGTGATCACGATCAGCATCAGGAGCACCGCTGGCACCAGAAGCAAATTTTCAGATCACAAAAATCACAAAAGGCTGGCAATCACGGAGAGCTGGCGTTTTAGCTGTCCAAATGGACCCCGGGGGACCCTTTTTTCGATACTGCACCATATCGGCCATCCTTTCTAGCAGACCCAAATTTGACGAACCCTTCTGGGAATGATAGTTTTCATACACGGTCTTCACTGACACTTTTCACCAGGAGCACCTCCCATGCACAAACTCTTTTTGCCAGGACCCTTCTTTTTTTCTATCATCTTCACACTGATTGTCAATTCTCCTACCGCCGCTGCCCGACCAGCGTATGTGAACAGTATTGGTATGAAATTTTCTTTCGTTCCTGCAGGTAGCTTTCGGATGGGAAGTCCGGAAACAGAGCCCGGAAGGGAAACCGACGAGACACTTCATACGGTACGGATCACTCACGGATTTTATCTGTCCCAGACCGAAGTGACTCAACGTCAATGGTATGATGTGATGAAAACCCGGCCTGCGGCGTTTTCAGACTGCGGCGGAAGGTGTCCGGTGGAAAATGTCTCCTGGAACGATTGCATGGCGTTCATCCGGCAGTTAAACACGAAAGAACGAACAAAAAAATACCGCCTGCCCACGGAAGCGGAATGGGAGTATGCCTGCCGGGCCGGTACAACCACGGCATTTTCAAGCGGCCCCATCACCGATCTCCACTGCGGTCATGATCCGCATCTCGACACGGTGGCATGGTATTGCGGAAATACGGGAAAAGCCCAGCCGGTACACGATCTCAAACCGCAACCCGTGGGTAAAAAGGCGCCCAATGCCTGGGGGCTCTATGACATGCACGGAAATGTGCAGGAATGGTGTCTGGACGCCTGCAACTGGCGGCGCCTGTTTTCCCGCGAGACCGGTGCTCTTACCCATACGTATACGGGCGATCAGGTAAATCCTATTTCCCGCCATGGAGAAAAGCGCATCCTACGCGGCGGCAGCTGGAATCTGAGTGCCCGGCTGGCCCGGGCCGCGAATCGGAGCTATTACAGCCCCACCTATCGGCGCAATGATATCGGTTTCCGCCTTGTCAGGACCCGGTAGGGACCGTGATTCCGGATGGACTTCCATCCAGGCGGTTACCGCCGTGGAAGCCAGTTTGTCAAGCAGCGCAAAAAAGCGGCTTTGTGCAGGCAAAGCAACACGAATGGAAACGGTAGCGGCGTATCGCTGGTTGACGTTAGCGCGCCGTTTATTGAATAAAGAGATTCATATCCGGCACCCGGACAATGGCTGGTTGCCGGCCCAGAAATTCGTTCAGACAGTCAGCGGCGGCATCCAGGCTTTTGCAGCGCAACAGCTGTTTTAGGAGGGAATGGCCGAAAGCAAAATTGGCGCAAAAATAGATCGCGTACTTTTTAAACAGGGTGAAACCCAGGTGCGGGTCATAGTATTTTTTTAATGAAGCAATGATTTTCTCACCTGTCTCCCGGAAGTGATCTCCCTCCCCGATCCGTTTTCCCGTCCACCGGGCAAACAGCCAGGGTGCCGCGACGGCCATACGACCGACGGAAATCCCGTCACAGCCGGTTTCTGAAAGCATCCGCCTCGCATCCTCCGGGCTGAACACATTGCCGTTCCCAAATACCGGAATCTTCACAGACGCCTTGACCTGACGGATATAGTCCCACTTGGGCGGCCGGGTCCGCCGGTCCGGAGAGACCCTGGGGTGAAAGGTGAGAGCATCAGCGCCAGCTGCCTCGAACCGGGCACCCATATCACAGGCAAAGCCCGGGTCGTCTGTCCAGCCAGTCCGGTATTTGACAAGAACCGGTATCTGAACCGCGTCCCGAACCGCCTCAACCACGGCAACAGCCCGTTCCGGATCCCGAAGCAGCGCCGCGCCCGCCCCCTGCTTGCAAATGGTAGACACCGAACACCCCAAATTAAGATCCACCCCCCAGAATCCCTCTTTCTCGATCCGCCGCGCGGCTGCAGCCATCACGTCAGGATCGGCGCCGACAAGTTGACAGACCAGCCGGTCCAGCTCGGCTTCTCGCCAGGAGAACACCGATGAAACCTTCGGGTTTTCCGTGGGCACGGCTTTGGCACTGCACATGCCCGTAAACATCAGACCGCATCCGCCGAATGCATCCACCACGTCCCGGAAGGCGATATGCCCCAACCCGGCCATGGGCGCCAGCACCAGACGGGTGCGGAGGGATTTTCCTGCAATGGCCAGCGGTGTGCAGAGTGTCTCGGCCAGACCATCCCTGTCTATTGAAAAATGCGTCATGCGCATACCTTTTTTTTACAGCCCATCACGTTCTTGAGCCTGCACCGGTGATCTCCGCATCCTGCCAGAACCAAACAAAATGTCAATCCCGGATGAATTCCCGAGGATGCGGCGCCGAAAGATTGACAAAACACGGTTAAAGCCGATATAAATACGGAAACAGATCGGTTGTCCGTCCCGGACTTCCGACTGTTAGCCTGTACCCTTACTGTTCAGGATAATTCATACCTTCAACCCTTTATTTCTCAGGAGACGAGACATGAAAAAAATGTTTATTGCCGTCAGCTGCCTTTCCCTGCTTGCATTTGCCGGATGCGGTGACAAAGAAATGACCCCGGAAGACTTTACCAAAGCCATAGTTGAAAAACAGTTCGAAGGCCTGAACCTGAACCTGAAAAATCTGGACTATGACACCGAACAGGCAGGTGAAGACATGGCCATGGTCACCGTGAAAGGGAAAATTCCCTATAAAAAAGTCGTTCAGCTGGTCAAGCAGGACGACAAGTGGATCCTGGCAGCCGAAGCAAATCTGCCGACTGCGAGAAACACACCAAAAGCAGATGTCCATGCGCCCGTTCATGCGGCCCCTGCCACAAGCGCCACGCACCTTCCGCCTAAAAAACAAGTTTCACACCAATAGACTGCATTAAAAAAAACGGGCTCCGCATCCGCACAGGAGCCCGTTTTTCTTATTCTCTTTGTTTCAATCGTGACGAAAAAAAGGGGTGATGCATTCACAGCATAACCCCTTATTTTCCTCAATGTCTTGCGTGGTGCCCAGGGACAGAATCGAACTGCCGACACGGGGATTTTCAGTCCCCTGCTCTACCGACTGAGCTACCTGGGCGCTCAAGAACGAGAGCATTTATACGTGAGCCCCTGAACCTTGTCAACAGGTTTTTTTTACAGGTCTCCAAAAAAAAGCTGGGCCAGAGAGGCACCGGCAATAGCTGCTGTCTCACTACGGAGAATGCGAGGCCCCAGGGAAACGATCCTGAAACCGGCAGTTTCAGCCTGCGCAACCTCACCTTGCGTAAAACCGCCTTCCGGACCCAAAACAAGCCGGACGCGGGCCACTGGTTTTACGACCGTTTTCTGAATATCCCCGAACGGTATGCCTCCCCGTTCGTAAAACAACAAATTCACATCATGGGATGCTGCATCGGCCACCAACGCCTTCCAGTCTGTCAATTGGCCGATTTTCGGCACCCGTCCCCGCTCGCACTGTTTGATCCCTTCCTTGAGAATTGTCCGCCATCTTTCATATCGACGCTTCAGCCGTCTGGCATCCGGCCGCGCCACCGACCGATCGGCCATGAGCGGAACCCACTCGGTCATACCGAGCTCTGTAAGCGGACGTAGCAGATCATCCATTTTCCTTTCTTTCAAAAAAGCCTGGACCACGGTCAAATGAAGCGGCGACTCTGTCAGGGCCGGACGTTTATCAATAATCCGGATCCGGATCTCCGATGCAGTCGTCTGCTCAATGCAACCGCAGAACTCAAACCCGGCTCCGTCCACCAGCACAATTTCATCACCTTTGGCATACCGCATGACCTGGGTAATATGACGCATATCCGCACCGGTGATGAACGCTTCTCCGTTTGTCACCTGCTCCGGAGCGACATAAAACCGCCGCTTTCCCCGAGAATCCATCCGTCCTCCTGTAGTGTCGCCTGTATGCGTAATTAAACAGATAGGAACAATTTCAAATACGTATGTTCTGTTTTAGTATCATATTCAGCACAATAAAAAAGGGATTCTTCACACGCCCCGATAACCACCGCCTCTAAAATACATACAATCATCAAAAGTTCCAAGTGGTTACATACCTGCAAACCTCTTGACAGTCCCTTACCCCTGTGATATTTCCTAATAACCATATAAAATCAGACATACTTTCTGGTTTTTATGTTCGTAATCATTATCGCATGGTGTTTTGCTCACACCTCATAGGAGACAACGGTATTGAAAAATTCTGGCGCTGATGCAGCTTTCTTCCAAAGCACCCGTCTGCTCACGGGAATGACGGATACCGGTACCGGAGGTGGATCCTCCTCACGGGCCACACCATCAAATGATGAGATCCTGGAGTTGACCGAGGTGGTTGAAGAGGAAATCCTGGAGCTCACCGAGGTGGTTGAAGAGGAAATCCTGGACTTGACCGAGGTGGTTGAAGAGGAAATTCTGGAGCTGACCACCCCGGTTGAAGATGAAATCATCTTTACGTTAGACGGGCCAACGCCTTCGGATGAGATTGACCGGGAAACGGATGAAGAAGTAGGCATCCCTGCAGGCATTGACAGATTTATTGATAAGGACGCACCAGGAGACAAGGTCGTTGAGCTGAACGACATCACTCGGTTGAATCTGGACGCAGACGTCCCGCCGGCCAGTCAATATAATGAAACCGGCGCCAGCGAGTCAGGTGACCTTGACGCCTTTGAAGGCGATCTTGCAGAGACACTGGGCATGATTATCGATGATCATCTCCCGAACAACCTGCGTACCGAGGAGGATGATTTTTCCGAACCCTCCGGTGCGATGCGGGTAACGATCACCCCTGAACAGATCGATGAAGCCCTTGAAAGGGTGATTCGAAAAATGTATGGTGAAAAAATTGAAGAAATCTTGATAGACGTGATCGACCAAACGGTTTCTTCTGAAATCATCCGTTTAAAGGATGTGTTGCTGAATGCGGCTGGCGAGGATGCACAGGCAGACACCTGATCCGCTGACCGGTCCGCATGAGCAGTTGTTGCTGGCATATATGGGGATTTCATTGTAAATCCCCATTTTTTAATGGGCGTTTTCAGTCTCCATACTGTTAACGATGGAATCGCAACTCCTAATTTTAGTTTCAAACTTGTTGAGGAAGCGTATGAGCTCTGATGTATTGGCGAAAGGCTACGAGCCCCAAGCGGTTGAAAGCACCTGGTATGAATACTGGACCCGAGAGGGACTATTCAAGGCCCCCGAAGCAGAAGACAGGTCCGGATACGCCATTGTCATTCCACCGCCCAATGTGACGGGTGTCTTGCATATGGGACATGCCCTGAACATTACACTTCAGGACATTCTCTGCCGCTACCGTCGTCTCCGCGGAGACGATGTGCTCTGGATGCCAGGAACTGACCATGCCGGCATCGCCACCCAGAACGTGGTGGAAAAGCAGCTGGCTGCCAACGGCGCCTCCAGACATGATATTGGCAGAGATCAATTTATCGAAGCGGTATGGGAATGGAAGGAATCTTCCGGCAACGCCATTGTCAATCAGCTTAAACGTCTGGGCGCCTCCTGTGACTGGGACCGCGAACGGTTTACCATGGACGCGGGTCTGTCAAAAGCCGTGCGCACCGTCTTTGTCCAGCTCTACAACGAAGGCCTGATCTACCGCGCCAACTATATCACCAACTGGTGTCCCCGGTGCCAGACCGCACTGGCGGATTTAGAAGTCGAACATGAAGAGACAGACGGCCGCCTCTACCATATCAAGTATCCGTTCAGCGATGGATCGGGCGCGTTTGTGGTGGCCACCACGCGGCCGGAGACCCTGTTCGGAGACACGGCCGTTGCCGTGAACCCGAACGATGAACGGTATGCGACGATCACCGCCAAAACGGTTAGGCTGCCGCTGACCAACCGGGAAATTCCCATCATCCGTGACGATTATGTGGACATGAGCTTCGGGACCGGTGCACTGAAAGTCACGCCCGCCCATGATCCCAACGACTTTCACATCGGCCAGCGCCATCATCTGGATGCGCTGAAGGTGATTGATGACGAAGGGATCATGCTGGAAGCTGCCGGCAGATTCCAAGGCATGGACCGGTTTGACTGCCGGAAGGCAGCGGTCAGCGCCCTGGAAGCGGAAGGACTTCTGGAGAAAATTGAGCCGCATGCTCACAGCGTGGGTCACTGTTATCGATGTAAAACCGTCGTGGAACCGAATCTCTCACTTCAGTGGTTTGTCAAGGTCGAACCCCTGGCCAAAGCTGCCATTGAAGCGGTTGAAAAGGGAAAAACGAAAATCATCCCCGAAAACTGGTCCAAGACGTATTTTGAATGGATGTACAATATCCGCGACTGGTGTATCTCACGGCAAATCTGGTGGGGCCATCAGATTCCGGCATGGACATGTGAAGACTGCGGTGAACTGATCGTGGAAATCGATGCACCGGAGAAATGCCGTAACTGCGCGTCCACGGGCCTGACACGGGAATCGGATGTGCTCGATACCTGGTTCAGCTCCGCGCTGTGGCCATTTTCCACCATGGGCTGGCCGGACAAGACACCGCTCCTGGCCAAATACTACCCCACGGCCACCTTGGTAACCGCCTTTGACATTCTTTTTTTCTGGGTAGCCCGAATGATGATGATGGGTATCCATTTCATGGATGAAATCCCTTTCCAGGATGTGTACATCCATGCTCTGGTCCGTGACGAGAACGGCCAAAAGATGAGCAAGTCCAAAGGAAACGTCATTGATCCGCTGGGCATCATGGATACGTACGGAACCGATGCCTTCCGGTTCACCCTTACCGCGTTTGCCGCCCAGGGCCGTGACATCCGTCTTGCCGAAAGCCGCATCCAGGGATACCGGCATTTCATCAACAAGCTCTGGAACTCAGCCCGGTTTGCCCTCATGCATCTATCCGAAGAAACAGGAGATATTGACACGGCAAACCTATCACTGGCAGACCGTTGGATCCTGTCCCGGCTCCAGGTGGCGGCGGAAACCTCGGCACAGGCCATTGATACCTACCGCTTCAACGAAGCGGCTGCCTCCCTGTACCACTTTGTCTGGCACGAATTCTGCGACTGGTATCTGGAAGCCATCAAGCCGGCCTTGTACGACCATGAAGGAGAGTCCCGCAAACAGGCGTCTGTTGCCGTACTTAAGCGGGTGCTCAGCGACACGCTGATCCTGCTTCACCCCATCATTCCCTTTGTTACCGAAGAGATCTGGAGCAAACTACCCGGAACTGACGCATCCATCATGAAAGGGGTTCACCCCCTGGATTCGGCAGCCACCCGCCCCGGGCGGAACGAACATGCTGAAGCAGACATGGAGGCGGTCATGGCCATCATCACGGCCATCCGGAATATCCGGGCAGAGATGAATATTCCGCCCTCGCTAAAGCTGGATGTGCGAGTTCAGTCTGAAGACATCAGAACCGTTGACACCCTCAACGGTTATGCCACGATCATCGAAAATCTGGCCCGTACGGAACACCTTGTTGTGGAAGCCCCCGGTGAACGACCGCGGTCTGCGGCCACTGCCGTTGCCGGCAACGCCAGTGTCTTTGTATCCATGGAAGGCGTCATTGATTTTCAAAAAGAAACCGATCGTCTCAACAGGGAAATCGCCAAAGTTGAAAAAGAGATGGTAGGGACAGCTAAAAAACTGAACAACGAAGATTTTCTTTCCAAAGCCCCTGCCGACGTCATTGACAAGGTCAAGGAAAAGCAGGCACAGCTTGAAGAAAAACAGGAGAAACTCCGGACAAACCTGGAAAAAATACTTGAGCTGACCCGCTGATCAACCCCATCTGTCCGGCGCAGCACTGGGCTATTCCGGATCGTTTA
The DNA here is from genome assembly GCA_002748835.1 of Deltaproteobacteria bacterium. Lineage (GTDB taxonomy): Bacteria > Desulfobacterota > Desulfobacteria > Desulfobacterales. The sequence goes on along the minus strand of PDTL01000013.1, from coordinate 193,198 downwards.
TTATCAGCAGGTGTCTATTTTCCGCCTGCTCGTGCATGACATGGAGCCACATGAATCATACGGTACAACGATTGATAGACTTGTCTCTGACAGAGGATATCGGCCCCGGAGACATCACCACCGACAGTCTGATCGATCCAGATCAGAACGGCAAAGGAACCGTCGTTGCCAAAGAGCCGATTGTTGTCGCAGGGATCGATGTTGCCAAACGTGTATTTGAAACGCTGGACAATAACATCTTTTTCAATCCGCTCTCCCGGGATGGAGATATCTTGCTGGACGGAGAGCTGCTCCTTGAGGTGGAGGGCGCCGTTGCCGGGCTGCTGAGAGCCGAGCGCACCGCACTCAACTTTCTGCAGCGTCTCTGCGGTATCGCGTCCCATGTGAACACCTATGTTGAAGCGCTCAATGGCTATCAGGTCCGGCTGGTCGACACCCGGAAAACCACGCCCGGCTGGCGTCAGCTGGAAAAATACGCAGTCAGGATCGGCGGTGCTCACAATCACCGTATGGGGCTGTACGACGGGATGCTGATCAAAACCAATCACATTGCCCTCTGCGGCGGTATCACCCCGGCGGTTGAAAAAGCACGCCAGCGGTTGCCGCATCTTTCCAAAATCGAGGTGGAAGTCTCCACCATGAATGAAGTGGTCGAAGCCGTAAGCTGCGGGGTGGACATCATCCTGCTCGATAAGATGAACATTCCCGAAATCGCTCAGGCAGTGAGCTACATCAACGGCCATGCCCTGGTGGAGGTATCTGGATTGTTTGCCATCGAAGACCTGAAGCCGGTTGCGGAAACCGGGGTTGACATCATATCTGTGGGTGCGCTGATCCACCAGGCCCAGGCGGTTGACCTGAGCATGCGCATTCATACCTAAGATAATGTGCCAAACCATTATGAAGGACAGATCAGTGACGACATCGCTCAGTCATATACGGAATTTCAGCATCATCGCCCATATCGATCATGGGAAATCAACCCTATCAGACCGCCTGATCCAATCCTCTAAACTGGTGTCGGACCGGGAATTTAAGGATCAGATTCTGGACTCCATGGACATTGAGCGTGAGCGGGGCATCACCATCAAAAGTCAGACCGTCTGTCTGCCCTACACCGCATCCGACGGTCAGACGTATACCCTGAACCTCATCGACACACCGGGCCATGTTGACTTCTCTTATGAAGTCTCCCGGGCGCTCGCCTCCTGCGAGGGAGCGCTCCTGCTGGTCGATGCCAGCCAGGGCGTTGAAGCCCAGACCCTGGCCAATATGTATCTGGCCCTTGAAAACGACCTGGAAATCCTTCCAGTCATCAACAAAATCGACCTGCCGTCTGCCGATATAGACTGGGTCATCGGCCAGGTGGACGAAGATTTGGGGTTGGCGTCTGAGCTCGCGTACAAGATATCGGCAAAGAACGGCATTGGCATTGATGACCTGCTCGAAGGGATCGTCAAACACCTGCCCCCGCCGGAAGGAGAGCCGGATGCCCCCCTCAAGGCCCTGATTTTTGACTCCCATTACGACCCATACCGGGGAACCATTGTCCACTTTCGGATCATCGACGGCACCCTCCGACCCGGTGATACCATTAAATTCATGTCCAATGACGCCGAATACCGTGTCGAGGAAATCGGTGTGTTCCAGGTGGTCCGGGTACCCCGAAAGTCTCTTTCTGCCGGGGAGGTCGGTTATCTCATCGCCGGCATCAAGACGGTGAGTGACACCCGGACCGGAGACACCATCACCCATAAGAAAAAACCGTGCGACGCTCCTCTGGAAGGTTACAAGGAAGCAAAACCCGTTGTCTTTTCGTCTATCTACCCGGTCTCCACCGATGATTACGAAGAACTGGCCGTGGCCATGGAAAAACTGAAACTCAACGATGCATCCCTGGTGTATGAAAAGGACACCTCTGCGGCTCTGGGATTCGGTTTCCGCTGCGGTTTTCTCGGTCTGCTTCACCTTGAGGTCGTTCAGGAGCGGCTGGAGCGGGAGTATGACCAGTCGCTTATCATCACCGCTCCCTCAGTGCGGTATGAAGTCACCACTACCGACCATGAGACCTTTTTCATTGATAATCCGGCTCTTTATCCGGATCCCGCGACCATTGCCATGACACGGGAGCCCTTTATCCGTGCCCAGATCATCATCCCGGAGCGGTACATGGGAGCCGTCATGAAACTCTGTCTGGAGCGACGCGGCATCAATGTCAACTACCAGTACCATGCCAACAACCGGATGGAAATGATCTTCGAGCTACCTCTGTCTGAAGTGATCTACGACTTTTACGACAAGCTCAAAAGCCATACCCAGGGATACGGTTCCTTTGACTATGAACTCATCGCCTACCGGGAGACCGATCTGGTGAAACTCGACATCCTGGTCAACGGCGAACGTGTGGATGCCCTCTCCCAACTGGTCCACCGGGACCGGGCCACCTCCCGTGGCCGTTTTGCCTGTGAAAAACTCAAAGCGGAAATTCCCCGGCAGATGTTCAAGATTGCCATTCAGGGCGCGATTGGCGGCAAGATCATCTCTCGTGAAACCATTTCCGCCTTTCGGAAAGACGTAACCGCCAAATGCTATGGCGGAGATATATCCCGTAAACGCAAGCTATTGGAAAAACAAAAAAAAGGAAAGAAGCGGATGAAAATGGTGGGCCAGGTCATGCTGCCCCAGTCCGCCTTCCTGGCGGTTCTCAAGACAGACGGGGATTAAATGTAAACGATCCCGCTGTCAGCTCCTTTTGGGGAGATAAAAAAGATTAAACGCGCGTGCGGTCCGTTTCTGTCAGACCGTCTTTATAGCGTTTATTTGCATACCAGAGCACCTGCTTGCAGATTCCCCGCACCAGCTGCACTTCACTTGCCCGTACCGGATTCCGTCCAAAAAACCGCCGCATGCGAATCAGCCAGTAATCCGGATTGCCATCCCGGACAAATCCGATGGTCTCAAAGGTTGTTTTCAAATGGCCAAACATCCCTTCGATCTCCACCTGTTTTGCCAGCCGGGAGACCGATTTCCGCTTCACCACATGGTGGGTGACGTAGAGCTCATAGGCCACCAGCATCACGGACTGGGCAAGGTTGATGGATTTAAAGTCGGCGGTCGGGATGTGAATGATATCATGACATCGATGGAGGATCCAGTTGGGCAGGCCTTTGTTTTCCGGTCCGAAAATCACACCGATACGGTTTTCTTCAGACACGGGAACCAGGCGGGGGACCAGTTCACGGGGGCTGACCATGTCCTGGCGTTCCTTTCCCGTGCGCGCACTCGTCCCCACCAGGTATTCAAATGCCTCCAGTGCCGGATCCATTTCATCAAAGAGCTCAATGGACCGCACCATGGCTTCCGAGTCATGGGTAGCCATCTTTTCGATTTTCTTTAAATCATAGTTCTCCGGCGCCACCACGAGGAGGCGGCCCAACCCCATATTCCGCATGGCCCGTACCGCCGCGCCGATATTCTCCGGATACCGTGGCCGGTAGAGGATAAACCCGACATTGGGCAAGGTGACTTTCTGTTTCATCCACTCACAATCTCAGTATTTCTAAAAAAATAGCTGATTTCAAACGCCGCCGTCTTCGGCCCATCCGAACCATGCACCACATTTTGTTCCATGAACTCGCCCGTTCCAAAATCCTTCCGGATGGTCCCGGGGGCGGCCTCCTCAAAACGGGTTGCCCCCATCAGCTGACGGTTCCGGGCGATCACATCTTCCCCTTCCAGCACCATGAGCACCAACGGTCCGGAAATCATGAAATCGATCAGCGCAGAAAAAAATGGACGCCCTTTGTGAACGGCATAGAACCCTTCGGCTTCTTTTCTGCTGAGTTCGGCCATACGCATGGCCACAATACGAATGTTCTCGTTTTCAAAGCGTGAAATCACTGCACCGATCACCTGTTGCGCCACCCCATCCGGCTTGATGATTGAAAGCGTTCGTTCCATCGTTCAACTCCCTTTTACCGGCTGCTGATTACCGGGGTCAAATCAGCAGGAATTTTTTTTATGTTAACAATACACAATCTGAACACTGCCATCAAGCAGATCAGCTCATTCAGGATGAAACCCGCCAACCATAGAAAATGAGGATCGGTTTACCATTCTAATATTGACAAAACTGAAGGAGTACATAAATTAGATCTAAGTGTGAACAAAACAACCCAGATTGAGGAGATCGTAAATGATTGAAGTTACTGAAGCAGCACAACAACAAGTTGCTGAATATTTTAAAGATAAGGCGTTGATGCCCATCCGCGTATTCCTGAACTCCGGCGGCTGAGCTGGCCCGTCCCTTGCATTGGCTCTGGATGAGACCAAAGAAGATGATGCGGTATTTGAATTTGCAGGCATCAGCTATGTGATGGAAAAAAAACTGATGGCGGAAGCGCAACCTGTCAAGATTGATTTTAACCACATGGGCTTTAAAATCGATTCCAGCATGAAATTTGAGTCGGGTGGGGGGTGCTCCGGCTGCGGCACTACCAGCAGCTGCTGCTCCTGATGCGGTTCCCGCGGCACAACATGACCGCCGCCAACTAGAGCGTTTCAAAAAGGCATGCCCGCTGCTTCGGGCATGCCTTTTTTTCTGTCAGAGGCGTTTTCACCGTTGTGCTTTGCCCTCCGCTCCGGTACCCTACCATCCTGTAGTGCCGGAAATCAAAAAGGGCTTTTGGACCATGAACACCTGTAACCTCTGCCATAAATTTGTACGGGCTGCCGATACCTGTTCGAATTATCTATTTGATATCAACGGACGAATCTATACCCCCATTCCCTATCAACCCAAACACGTCACCCGGTTCAATCCAGAACGAAAGCATCTGCGATGTCCTGTTTGCCATGTGAAGCCAGACGGTTACCACCACGTCGGGTGTACCTTGGAGATATGCCCCCGATGCGGGGATACCTGGCTCCGGTGCAAATGCGCCGGTGTTAAAAAATTGATATGCAGTGAAGCATCCCCCATGATCAAGACGGCGGTCCTTCCGTTTCCATCCGGTCGCTAAGCGATTTTTCTTAAAGTTCACCGGTTCACCTGCCGAAACGTAACATGAGTCATTTTTAACTTCATGCGACTGAGACAGGATTTTTTATGCGGGCATTCATCCGGAAGCTGTCGAATCATCGGTATCGTCCATACGCAACCTCCCTGTTTGTGTGTCTTGCCGCACTCCTTGTCATTGTTTGTTCCGGATGCAAAAAGGAAACGTCCACCCCCATGGACGACCTCCTCGGGGATTGGCATCTCAGCATCCAGAACCAACACATGATTCTTTTGTTCCATATGGACGGCCGATTCACTCTGGATACAAAAATTGTCGGCAACCTGTCCAACGTGGTCACATCCAAGGGGATCGTCACCGGGGTTGTTACACTCGATGAAAACCAACTGACCCTGACACCCGATCAGGTTGAAATTGAAAAGTCAAACTGGGTGGTGGGTGAGCCAAAGGCCTTCACCATCACGGAAAAAAACGAAGACAACCTGATCCTCACCAATGAAGCAGGACGCCCGCACACCTGGAAACGAACCCGGAGCAAACCCGCAACAGCGCCGGCAGCGGTTGAAACCGGAAAAATGCACGTCATCAGGCTGGATCCCATTGTGGTGAATCTGAAAAAAGACGCATTTTATGCCAAAGACAGATTTCTATGTATGGATCTAGAAATTTTGCTCAAGGAAGGGATCCTCCTGGATCCGGAAACCGGCTACTGGATACACCCGCGTATCCAGGAGGCGGCCACCTTTTTTCTCAGCAACCAGACCTATGACAAGGTGAAAACCTTTGATCATTCCCAGAAAGTGGTCGAGAAACTCAAAGGGCTGTTGACCCCATATATGAACAATAATATTGACAAACTGAATATCAAAGCCCTCATTGTCACCTCAAAGATCGTGGTCGTAGATGACTTCATCGCAGCGCGAACGCCTCCGCCACCTGCAGAGAAAAGCGAAGAAGATACAGACGGCGCAACAAAAAACAAAGGCGCGGGCAACACCGCATCCTGATCCGGCAAATGAGCGTTCATCCGGCGGCCGGGACTTGAACTGAAAAGTCATACATCCCCCGGGCCCAGCCCCCCTAAGCCGTTTATGCATACCTGCCCGTCTTACGATTTTACGTTGCGCGTTAAAAAAACTGACCAGATTTAACTCATTCAATTATAGAGTATTTATTGCTTCGGCGTGTACGCCAAAGTATAGCGCTTTGTAATGAGGTCTTTAGCAAGTAACTATGGGAGAGACGTATGTCGCTACGAAAACTGTTTTTGTGTATTTTCTCAGTTTTTACTATTTTACTCATCTCAATGGGCGTTCTTTCTGTACGGCTATTTAAAACTTTAAATCTGTTAGAAAATAAACAGCAAAACCGTTACCTCTCGTACCTCGCTGCAGATGAATTCCGTCAGAGCTCACAGGATCTCACACGTCTGGCAAGAACCTATGTATCCACAGGAGAATCCATGTACGAAAATCAATACAATGATGTTATTGCCGTACGCAATGGGAAAAAAGCCAGACCCGATGGAAGCATCCTATCCCTTACACAAATCATGAAAGATCTTGGATTTACTGCAGAAGAATTTGAGCTGCTGAATGAAGCCCAGGCTAAATCCAATGCACTGGTGGCAACGGAAGTAAAAGCCATGAATGCTGTTAAAGGCTTGTTTGATGATGGTAGTGGCCATTACATCAAAGGGGCGGGGCCGGACATGTCCCTTGCAAGAAATCTTATGTTTAACCAGACGTATCATCAGTATATCAAAGAAATTATGAATCCGGTGAATCAGTTTTTTTCCCGGTTAGACAACCGCACCCAAGCAGCCTGCGATCAATTAATGATCAGCGCAAACCTTTATATGCGTATATCCATTGCGCTCATTGTCCTTCTTTTTATGTGCCTACTGTTGGTGAGTGGCGTCGTCTATCAGCAAGTCATCCGTTCTGTGGGCCTCCTGGCTGAGGATGTGACCGTCATTGGCACAGGTCATCTGAGCAAAGATATCCATGTCAATCAGGGCGGGGAAGTCGGACAGCTGACAGAGGCCTTGCGTGCCATGACTAAAAATCTGGCTGACATGGTGGGCACAATGATATCTGGCGTACAGACATTAAACACATCCTCCGGCCAGTTATCAGCCATTTCCGAGGGCATGAAAAAAAACGCCGAAGAAACCATGGACCGATCAATTACGGTCGCCACGGCATCTAAAGAGATGAGCGCCAACATGGACACAATTGCCGAGACAAGTGAAGCAAATGCCACCAACATGCAGGTCATCACTTCAGGTGCAGTGCAGTTAACACTTACCGTGCAAGAAATCGCCGCCAAGTCTGAAGAAGCCAGAAATCTTGTCAATGACGCTGTTTCCAGCGCTGATTGCGCCTCGAGAAAAGTAGTGGATCTGGGGCATGCCGCCGATGAAATCAACAACGTAACAGAAGCCATCACCGCGATTTCCGAACAAACCAACCTGTTGGCACTCAATGCCGCCATTGAGGCGTCAAGGGCGGGAGCGTCGGGAAAAGGATTTGCCGTTGTTGCCAATGAAATCAAGGAGCTGGCCAGCCAGACAGCCATTGCTACCCAGGAAATCAAGAAAAAAATTTCCGGGATTCAGGAAGCGACAAACGAAACAATCAATGAAATCGCCACGGTCACAGCGGACATTTCCAATGTCAACGATATCGTAAACACCATTGCTGCCGCTGTAGAAGAACAGTCCGTAACAACAAAAGAAATCAGCATTAATGTTCAGCAGGCCACTCAGGGTATGTCAGAGATGAATGATAATATCGCCCAGAGTGCGCGCGTGTCGGCGTCCATTGCTGAAGATATTTCAAGGGTCAGCCAGGCCAGTACCACCATCGCCCATGAGTGTGCCCTGGTTAATAAAAGTTCTTCAGAACTGGATTCCCTCGCAGAAGTGCTTTCCCGCAAAACGTCAGGATTCTGTTAATAAAAATGAATGAATTTGGGTTTTCCGGTTGTGTTTCATGGCTTTTAACGTTAACGTACTGTCACTGATGCGTTTCTTTTTAATTTTTATATTTTTAAATAGATTTAATTTTTTATAATTCTTTTACTTGGTAAAAGGTTACCGGTAACAGACCGGAATCCGCAGGAGACCCGTTTCAGCGAGAACAACAGCCATGTACCAGCCATTGACATTTCAAAAAAGCCAACCGAATTCAGATTCGGATCTCACTTTGGTCTGCATCCACGGTGCCACCCTTTCTGCGGCAATCTGGCAGGACCAGATCAGCGGACTCGGCAACCGTTTCCAGGTCATTGCGCCGGATCTTCCCGGCCATGGAAACTCGCCCGGTCAAGGATACGATACCATTTCGGCATATGCGGATAGCATCCTTGGCTTTGTCCGGGAAAAACATATCGAAAATCCTGTATTCTGCGGGATCAGCATGGGCGGCGCCATTGTGCTTGACCTGCTGATCCGAGGGGTTCCGTCAGCCGGCGGCATCCTCATCAACACCGGCGCGCGACTCCGGGTCATGGAGGCGATCTTTGATATCATCCGGAACGATTTTTCCGCGTTTCCGGACAGACTGAGCGAATTGGCGCTGTCTCCATCCGCAGACCGGGAAACACTGGCGCCCCTTGTCCGCAGTGTCGTCTCCTGCACGGCAGAAACCGCACGCCGTGATTTTACTGCCTGCAACCGGTTTGATGTCAGAAATCACCTGTCGGCGATCCGGACACCGGTTCTGGTACTGGGTGCGGAAGATGATACCACCACCCCGCCCCGTTATGCGGTGTACCTCAAGGATCATATCCCAGGGGCGATACTGGAGATGGTTAACGGCGCCGGTCATCTGTCGCCGATTGAAACACCCGAGGCCCTGAATACGGCTATTTCCAATTTTATGGCATCGCTTGCACAAAAAACCGTTTAGCAATGGGCAGAAAACCGCCCTGTCTAGAGTTCCGGAGGTCTAATGGCAAACCCTAAAATTGACCTTGAAGCCCTGATCGAACGCATCCGGCAGAATGAAATCACTGCCACCAAATTTGACCTGCTGGAAAGTAACATACTGAATATTTTAAATTTCAAGGATTTTTTTCAGACTCTGTTAGATGAAGTGAACACGATCTTTGGAATCCCCTATGTTTGGATCTCCCTTATCCGGGGGACTGAAGCCTCCGCTCTGATTTATGAAGCGCTCAAGGGATCGGATATCCTCTCAGACCGGCTGAATTTTATTCAGGAATCCGAGTTTATCGGCCTGCTGGGGCCGTCCCCCAACGCCGCACTGTTCAATTCGGTACTTCGCCCCTTGTTCAAGCTGTTTCCCGGTGAGCACCGCTTCATTATCAAATCCATAGCCATCGTCCCCCTCTTTCTGGACGGCAAGCGGGTCGGGAGTCTAAATCTCGCGGATCCAACAGCCACACGCTACGAACCGGGAATCGACACCTCTCTCCTTGACCAGCTCGGCGTCAAGTTATCCCTGTGTCTGTCCAATGTGACCGCCCATGAGAAACTTTCGCACATGGCGTCCCGAGATCCACTGACCCGGCTCCTGAACCGCCGGGTTATGGGCAGCATTCTGGACCGGGAATGGGAACGAAGCCGGCGGTATCTGACACCCTTGTCGATCATGTTTGTAGATGTGAATGATTTCAAGATGATCAACGACACCCATGGCCATAATGCCGGAGACGAGGTTCTCACGTACATTGCCGCAACCTTAGACGAGATGTCCCGGGAAAATGATGTGGCGTGCCGGTTTGCAGGAGACGAGTTCGTGGTCATCCTGCCCGGGATCGATACCGATTCCGCTGAAAACCTGGCCCGGCGCATCTCCGAGCACCTGGCGGCGCATCCCTACGAGAATGACAGCCTGCGCATCCCCGTTTCCATCAGTTTTGGTGTTGCCTCGTCCACCCAACCCGGGATAGAAACCACGGACCAGCTCCTCAAAGCAGCTGACCAGCAGCTATACGTCCAGAAAAAAAAGAAGTCATGACCCGACGGATGGTGATTCCATCAGGTAGGAAATCACGTCCCCGGCAGCCATAAGCCCGAAAATTCCCGTGACCGCAACCAGGCTGCCCAGAGGAGATCGTCGGCGGCCACGGTCTGTCGCCCCCACTGCCTCAGGTACGGTTTCGCAGTCCGGTGCGGTCATCTGTGCCGGGTGCGGGGAAAAGACACACCGGATACCCGAGTCAATGCCCACACGATGCAGTCGCCTGCGAACCATCCGCGCCAGAGGACAGGTATGGGTTTTTTTGAGATCCACCACCTGAATCCCGTCGGTCCGCGTTCTGCCGGCAGCGCCCATGCAGGAAACGGTATAGATCCCGCGTTCGTAGGCCTGGGCTAGGAGATGCACCTTGGAAGACACCCCGTCAATGGCATCGATGATGGCATCCACCGGGTCTTTGAGGAGTTCCGGCAGACGCTGTTCATCAATAAAGACATCCCGCACATCCACCGTGCACGCCTTATTGATATCCCGGATCCGGCGAACAGCCAGATCTGTTTTTTTTTCACCCACCGTGGAATGCAGGGCCAGAATCTGACGGTTGATATTGGTTTCATCCACCCGGTCAAAATCGATGATCCGCACATGCCCCACCCCGCTTCGCACCAGGGCTTCCAGTGCAAAAGAGCCCACGGCGCCCAGTCCGCACACGGTGACATGACTGTCCTGCAGACGTTTTAAGGCAGCCGGACCCACCAGTTGTTCCAGCCGTATCTGATGATTCAAGGGGATGCTCCTTTAAACAGCCGCAACGCGTTGCGGCAGGTCAAATCTGCCAGTACAGCCGGCGCTGTTTTCCGAAGCGCGGAAAGGGTTTCCAGCACCGGGATCAGGTTTTCCGGAAGATTGTGCGGACCGGTTGCACCGGCCGGCAGCATCGCCGGTGCATCGGTTTCGATGAGCAGCCGGTCCAGTGAAACTGCCAGGCAGGCAGCCCGGCCCCGCTTATTTCTGGTTCGGGTCAGGGAACCGGAAAAAGAGAGGTAACATCCGAGTTTTTCCAGCACTGGCACCAGCTCTTTACCACCGGAATACGAATGGATCACCCCACCATGGGGCAGCCCTCCTTCCCGGGTCAGGATATCGACCATGGCGCCCCAGGCTTTCCGGCAGTGAATGGATACGGGCCGGCGCAGATCACGGGCAAGGCGCAGCTGTCTGACAAAAAATTCCGCCTGTACCGCATCATTCCGGGGGGAAAGGGCATGATCTAGCCCGATTTCCCCGACACCGGCAGACCCGCCGTTTGCTGTCAACCTGTCCACAAGACGGTTAAACCAGTCATCCCCACATGCCTGGACATACCAGGGATGCACCCCGTACGCCGGCCAGACCGCATCATATGTCTCCGTCAGAAAGGCCACATCCGCCCAGTCAGACGGCGCGATGCCGCAGCACATGAAGTAACGGATCCCGGCAGCGGCTGCCCTGTCCAGCAGTTCATCGGCGTTGTCCATGATCCGTTCATCCTGAAGATGGCAATGGGCGTCGAACACGCGCTTCCTCCCTCTGTAGATTTGAGAACGCCCAACCGGGGAACGTCTCTGCGATATACGGTCGTCAACAATTTATTTTTCTACGGTTCATCCTAAAACTTGAATACCGTAATTCAATATATTAAAAAAAGAAATTTTAATAAGTCGCTCTCAGGGATTAGCGGCTGGTGGCGGTACCGTCTACCGGCCTGGAAAGAAGAAGACAGATGAACGAAATGTTATGGGCAACGCTTTTAGTCATCAATTTCGGCTGCATCCTTGCCGCCTACCGGTTTTGGGGCCGTGTAGGCCTGTTTATCTGGATACCCGTATCGGTGATTATCGCCAATATTCAGGTGCTGAAAACCGTAGAGTTGTTCGGTGTGGTGGCCACGCTTGGTAACATTGTCTATGCGGGCAGTTTTCTGGTCACGGATATTCTGTCCGAGAATTACGGTAAAAGGGATGCGGCCCGGGGCGTGGGCATCGGATTTCTTTCCATGATCGCCATGGTGGCACTGATGAATCTGGCGCTTGCCTTTACCCCCCACAGCTCGGATTTTGCCCATGAGTCCCTTGAGACCCTGTTTACCATCATGCCCCGTATTGCTGCGGCCAGTCTCATTGCCTATCTGATCTCCCAGATGCATGACATCTGGGCCTACCACCTGTGGAAAACAAAAAAGCCCGGCACCCGTTATATCTGGCTGAGAAACAACCTGAGCACCCTGGTCTCCCAGCTCATCGACTCGGTCCTCTTTTCCCTGATCGCGTTTTACGGCGTGTTCGACACCCGTGTACTCATAGAAATCGTTATCACCACCTATGTTTTCAAATGGGTGGTGGCCGTGCTTGATACGCCTTTCATCTACCTGGCTGCCCACTGGAAAGCAGGCGGACGCATCTCTGAAACCTGAAACTGACCGAACCGCACATGGACCTCATTCTTCCCGGCATTTACCGGATTACCCAAAACAACCGGTGGGGTGCCTTCAAGCCCCCGGTCAATCTTTACGTCCTCGCTGATTCCGAGAACGCCCTTCTCTTTGACGCCGGATACGGCCGCAGGCGGGATGTCCTTCATGCGGTCCGGGAACTGGATGCCATAAAACACATCGAAGCATCCAGGGGCCGTGCGTTCCGGTTAGGCCGGATATTGCCCAGCCACTCCCATGCAGACCATTTTTCCGGGGCCACGCCCCTGAAGCAAAAAACAGGCGCCCGGATTCTTCTCACCGATGAGATGGCCCGGGTGCTCCGCTCAAAAGCGGCCTACGCCACGGCTTACCGGGACCCGGGAACCCGGAAGTCGGCATCCTTCAGCCGTTTGCACTCAGCCCTGAACCGGATCGTGGATGCGGTGTTTGGGCAGCTGTTTGGTATTTCCTATGTCCCGGCCGCAGATGAGATCATTGCTGTGGGAGACACCCTCTCTGCTGGTGGCCGTTCATGGAAGGTGATCGCCCTGCCCGGCCACTGCAGTGACCATATCGGACTGTATGCTGCAACAGACGGGATTCTGATTGCCGGAGACCACGTCCTCCGCACCATCACACCGTGGCTGGGGCCGCCCCGTTCCAGCCTCACAGACTACAGTAGATCCCTTTTCAGTCTGCTGAAACTTCCGAAACTGTCCTGCATTCTGACCGCCCACGGCAGTCCGGTATGGGAGCCGGAAAAACGCATCCGGGAGCTGATCCGGCACCGGGAGCATCGGACCCGTCAAATACTCTCCATTGTCAACGCACATCCAGACGGCATCTGCCTGGAAACCATCATACGCAAACAGGCCGGCCGAAGCGATGCCCTCTCCCGGTACCTGGGTGAAGGCTGGATACGGCTCACACTGATGCACCTTGAAACAATCGGCAGCATCACATGGTGTCCGGACACAAGCAGGTATCATCCGAGCGGAACCCACCCGGAATTTCCCCTGATCCCGCTGTCTGACACGGACGCCGGTCTCCAATGATCCTGCACCTGGACATGGACGCCTTTTTTGCGGCAGTCGAGCAGCGGGACCGGCCAGAGCTTCGCGGAAAGCCCGTGGTCATCGGCCGTAATTCTCCGCGAGGTGTGGTTTCCACAGCCAGCTACGAAGCCAGGGCATACGGCATCCACTCGGCCATGCCCATTTTCCAGGCGCGCAAGCGCTGTCCTGACGCGATCTACGTGACCCCGCGCATGGCGCATTATGCCGGAATATCCCGGCAGGTCATGGCCTGTCTTGCCCGGTACTCCCCTCTCGTCGAGCCGATCTCCATCGATGAAGCCTATGTCGACATCACCGGCACAAAGGACCTGTTCGGGCCACCGGAAATGCTGGCCCGATCCATCAAGAGAGACATCCTCAGTCAGGTCGGACTGACCGCATCCATCGGCATTGCGCCGCTGAAGTTTCTTGCCAAAATCGCATCTGACCTTCAGAAGCCGGATGGACTGACCCTGATCCGGCCGTCTGATGTTGACGCCTTTATCCGGGATCTTCCCATTCAGAAGGTTCCGGGAGTAGGTAAACGGGCCAGGGTTCGCTTCAGACGCATGGGTATTCGCACCCTGGGCGAGATGCGGGCGCTTTCACCGGATCTCGTTGAAAAACACTTCGGCAAGCCCGGAAAGCGCCTGCTTATGCTGGCAAACGGTCAGGATGACCGAAGGGTCTCCCCTGGGTCAGCGACCCAATCCATCAGCAGCGAAGATACCCTGTCAAGCGATATCTCAGACCTTGACACCCTGAAACGGATCCTGCTTCACCAGGCCGAGGACGTGGGTTGGCGCCTGAGAAAACTCGGTGCCAGGGGAAAGACTGTCCAGATAAAAGTCAAATATGATGATTTTTCCATACACACCCGTTCGATCACCTTGCCCGAACCGGTCTGCACGACCGAATCCCTTCACCATGCCGCAGTGGCGCTGCTGACGCGCTTCTCCCCCCAGCAGCCGGTCCGTCTCATCGGTCTGGGGATTTCCGGGCTTATCTTCACCACGGCCGGCTGTCAGGGAGTGCTCTTTCCCGAACCGGAACGCCAGCGGGAACAACGGTGGCAGCCTGTGGATCAAACCGCCGATGCCATTATCAGCCGCTTTGGCAAGGGCGCCATTCAGCGGGCATCCCTGGTCTCTGCAGACTGGCCGGATAAACGTTAGGAGGCTGGCGTGAAAAAAATCGCTCTGGGACGCTCAGATATCGAGATATCCGCCATTGTCATGGGGTGCTGGCAGGCCGGGAAGCAAATGTGGTCGGGCATCGACGACCACCAGATTGTAAAGGCCCTGCATGCGGCTGTGGATTCCGGGATCACAACTTTTGACACGGCAGCCAGTTATGGCAGCGGTCTGTCGGAAACGCGGGTGGGGGATCTGCTGACCGGCATCCGGCAGAAAATGGTGATTGCAACCAAGGTAAGCCCCGGCCACCTGGGCCGGCTGGATGTGATGGCAGCGTGTGAGGACTCGCTGAGACGGCTAAAAACCGATTATATTGATCTGTATCAGATCCACTGGCCGTCGGGTTCCTGGCGCGACGAGCCCATACCGGTGGAAGAAACGCTCTCCGCCATGGATCAGCTCAAAACACAAGGGAAAATCCGGGCCATCGGGGTATCCAACTTTTCACGGGCCCAACTGGAGGAAGCCGTGTCCATCACCCGCATCGATGCGGTCCAGCCCCCCTATTCTCTGCTCTGGCCCCATGCGCTGGATGCGATTGCGCCGGTCTGCACTGACAACGCCATCACAGTGCTTGCCTATTCGCCCATGGCTCAGGGGCTCTTGTCCGGCAGATTTTTACCCGGCCACCGGTTTGGAAAAAAAGATCACCGCAAGCGCAACAAACTGGTCAGTCCGACATTCTTCCCCTTGGTCGCAGACGTGGTCCGCCGCCTTTCACCCGTGGCGGATGCACACGGACTGACCTGCGCCCAGCTGGCCCTTGCATGGGTGATATCACGCCCCGGGACCGCTGCCATTGCCGGTGCCAGGTCGCCTGATCAGGTGAGGGAAAACGCGGATGCAGGACGCGTTGAACTGACGGAAGCCACACGAATCGCCCTTGCAGAACTGGCCGTGCCAGTGACCGGAAAGCTGGACTCCAATCCGGTACAATGGACATACTGACACCCCATATGCACTGTCCGCGTCCATTCATATCATTGAACCGTCACTGACACTGATTTTTATGTTTGCCCCTTACCGTTCAGGAGTCAGGATCAGTACCTGTTCACAGTGAAGCCCCGCTTCTGTGTCTGTTAGACACACTGCACCGGTACGGATACACCCAAAGCCCCGCAGCAAGGGGTGCACGCCGTGCTGAAGTGTATGAAACACGTCCGTGGCCCCGTTCAGACGGGTCAGCACCGGCACCTTGGATAGATAGCGAACGAGCGTGTTCATTCCTTTTGCCAGCAGATCGGGCGCCAGAAACAAAAAATGGGAGCCGCCCTGATTCTGGCCGAATCCCATAGCCCTGAAATCCGGATCTTCGGCCATGTTTTGACCGGTTTCCCGTGCGGCCAGCATCTGCTGAATCAATTTCGGGTGGGTGGCAAACAGGCCCTGACCGTCTACAAACGCATACGCCGGTTTCATCGGCTCCGCCTCCGGCACGTCAAGCACAGTAATCTGGATATTCCCCTGTATCAGGGTATGGATTTCCACTGGCTTGGAAAGGATTGGCTCCTTGGACGCAAACAATGTGTAGATCACGTTTTCGATGATATCCGGAGTATTCACCGGCACCACCAGGGCTGCATCCGGCAAGGTGGTTGATGCGTATTTCCGCGGGACCGACACCAGTAGGCCGACGTCTTGACCAAAACACCGTATGAGCATATCCCGGCTCAAGCCGGTCCGATCCTCGACGGCGTTCAGCAGTTTCTGGAAGCGGTCGACGCCGGTTACGGACAGGCAGCGTTCCATGAATTCAGCAGACGGCAGCCTGAGGATACCCGCTGTTTGTTTCGGTACCAGATCCCTGAACGGCAGGCAATCTCCGGCGGATACCGGGGTGTCGATTTTTCCGAAATTTCCCGAACGCGTTACCTCGGTCTGGCAGCGGACCATACGGTCGTTCTGGCGCACCGCCACATGCACCAGCCGTTTTCCCCCCTGCCAGATGCCCGAAGAACCGGATCGCGTCTCACCGAATGCGTGCGCCCACTGGGCAAGATCGACATAAACAGCCCCTCTGAGATCGCCACCAAGTCGTTTCCGAATTTTCTTCAAAGCAGCTGCCCACCCGGGTACGTGTCGACGATCAGCAGCCGTATTGATCATTTCAGCAAGCAGGGGGTAAGACCAGGTCCCGATCCATCTGCCGGACACCCAGGCGAAATAGAGAACCTCCCCGTTCCCCAGATAGACACTTTGAACAGTGTGCCCGCGATAGGAATCAGGCGCGTAAGCCGATGCGTCAGAGGAGGCGGAGAGCAGATACGAGGTTAAATCCACCGGATCAGCCGGCGACGCAACCACCACCACGTGAGGAAGCCATTTCTGCAGACAGGGAAGGTCTGACAGGCGGCAGCCGCTGTCTGCCGGAAAACCGTCCCGGTTCACCACAGCAACGGTAACATCCTGACCCAGCAGTTTTCGGAGAACGGGCCTGCGCATCAGCTCCCGTAACTGGTCTTCTGCCGGGATGATGAAATCTAAAAACACCTTTGCCGTATCGGGCAAGGCCGATTTAAACTGTGGCGATTCAATCCGCGTCCGCAGGCCCGAATCAACGATGCCGCAGGCATGCTGAAACCGCCGGCCCAACGCACCGACACGGAGCATGCACGCCGCATCCGACGGTATAAAATCGGTGGGATCCGCTTCAACTTCAACACTGCGTTCCGGACCAACCACATAACCGATCACCCCGGCAACCGATAGAAACAGCAACATCAAAAAAAAGGCGATTCGCTTGAGCATCAGGCCCTCTGGCAACCAGCCCGTCAAACAACGGGCAAAACTTCACACAAAACGGACATGCACTTTACAAATAAAAAGGTATTATCCTGTCTTACGGTTGACGTCAAGCCTGATGCGCATCATGGTTATGAAGTGGGTTTATCTGAAAAGTAACGGTCCACCAGGGCTTCGGCCATCCCGATATATGTCGCGGGCGTCAGCTGTTTCATCCGCGCTTTCACCGGGTCGGGCACCGCAGTCAGTGAATCGATGAAGGTGCCCATCTCCGCAAGGGAAATCCGTTTGCCCCGGGTGAGTGCTTTCAGCTTTTCATACGGTTGGGGTTCACCATAAACCCGCATCATGGTCTGAATCGGCTCTGCCAGGAGCTCGGGATTCTGTTCCAGATCCGCTGCCAGAACACGACCGTCGATTTCCACTTTTTTCAGCCCTTTCAGGGTGTTTTTCAATCCGATCACGAGATAACCGAAAACCGCCCCCAGGTTCCGCAGCACCGTGCTGTCGGTCAGGTCCCGCTGAAACCGGCTGTTGAGGAGTTTGACGGCCAAATGGTCCATCATGGAGATGGCCATGCCCATGTTGCCTTCACTATTCTCAAAATCAATGGGATTGACCTTGTGAGGCATGGTCGAAGAGCCCACTTCACAGGTTTCGGTTTTCTGGCGAAAATATCCCAGAGAAATATATCCCCAGAAGTCACGGTCCAGATCAATGCAGGTGGCAGCCATCCGTATCAGGGCATGCAGGATTTCAGACAGGTAATGGTTGGGATTGATCTGGGTGGAAAAGAGAATCGGCTCCACTCCAAGAGCGGTGGTCAGAAACCGCTCACCCGCATCAATCCAGTCGATGTCCGGAAACGTAACCGCATGGGCATTATAATTGCCGGTAGCGCCGTTCATTTTGGCCATGATAGGCAACGCGGCCAGGGTTTTTCGCTCCCGGTCCAGACGCCAGGCAAAATTGACCAGTTCTTTTCCCAGGGTGGTCGGGGTGGCCGGCTGGCCGTGGGTGCGTGACATCATGGGGATCGAACGGAAATCACGTGCCAGCGTCTCCAACTGGGCCAGCACCCTGTTCAGCTCTGCCAGCAACAGGGCTTTTCCCTCCCCGACCATCAAGGCATAGGCCGTATTGTTGATGTCGTCGGAGGTGCAGGCAAAATGGACCCATTCGGACAAATGGCCCAGTCCGGCAGCGTCCATCTGGGATTTAATATAGTACTCCAGGGCCTTAACATCGTGATTGGTTTTCCGTTCAATTTCCTTGATTCTGGCAGCACCCGCTTCGGTCAGGGGTGCTTTCAGTGCAGCAATGGCGTCCAGCTCGCTCTCTGTCACCGCTGCCAGTTTCAGGTCCGCCAAAATAAATTCCAACCAGGCCATCTCGACCCGGTGCCGATTACGGATCAGGCCAAATTCCGAAAAGGAATGGCGAAGGTCTTCGGTCAGCCGTCGATACCGGCCGTCTAGCGATGTCAACGCATTGAGTTTTTCCACAGTTTTCTCCTTAACAGATATCTGTCAATAGGCTGAATTCAGAACATATCAAAGCGCACCGATTATAGTGAAGCCTGTGGGCCAAGTCAAGACAACTGCCGGTGATCACCGCATCTCCTGATTGAAAGGAATACAGACAAACGCACTAGAACAAACAGGGACACTTCCGCACGATATCCGGATTTAAATCCATCTGACACCGAAGAAAAAACACGGCATGACACGTGGGATGCATTCATGATATGCAGAACAAAACCATTGCAATCCCTATGGAATTTCGGCATATTTAGTGAAGTGTATGTTAACTGACCGGCTGATACCTGCCTGCAGCAAATGTATATCGCAGTCTTTGAAGCGCCTGAGTTGACGCCTGCACGGTGTTTTCATTATAGATAGGAATTTTTCAAATGATTGATGCCGCTGTTATTAAAGATGCCCTTTCTGTGCTGACCCCTATAAACTTGGCGATTAAAAATATCCGACTGTATCCGGCATCAAGTAGTATCGTTGAGCAATCCATGCGCCGTGCGTTCGAGGCATTTGAAACGGTATTTTCCAGAATAGACACACTTACCTTTTCCGAATCACAGAAAGACATGATTATCTGCGGCCAGCTTGTCAGCCGTCGGGATCAAGAACATATCCAAATCAAATCGTTTCTGGATCTGATGCGCTTCCATAACATCAAGTCCATCACGTTTTCAGACGGTCTTGTCCTGGATGAGCTGAAAGCCTTTTTCAATCTGGTCACCCAAACACCAGACGCCATTTCCGATGAAGACGGACTGTCCACCCTGCTGGCGGCGTCCCCCATACCCCATATCGAAATCGTCCCCAAAAGCATCTCCGGCCATGAGACTGTCATTGAAGTCGTTGATCGGCACAGGGTACAGCATTCATTCTCGCGCCTTCGTGAACCGGCAGACCTCTCAATGCCTGCGGATTCATCCACTGAGCAGTTTGAAACCGATCTAAACCGGATACTAGACGGAGATGCCGCAGGGCTGACCGATAAACGGGTGATGAAATCCCTGCCAGAGATCATCAACGCCCTGATTGAAGAGGATGAAACCAAACGGGCGGAAAAACTGCTCGAGCGCCTGGGAGATGAACTGCTCGTTGAAGACACGGGGATCCGCCTGGCAGTGGTCCGGATCATGGCCATTATCTGTGAACAGCTGCAGAGCAAGGGCCGGACCGACATCTTCCTGAAGCTCTCCCACCGACTCATCCGGTGGATCCGCTTTGAAACCGAACACACACCAGCCTATGACCAGATCTGTCTTCGGCTTCAAAAACTGATCAGACACATGCTTGAACAAAACAACCTGTTCGAAGCCTACCGGCTGCTTGATGTGTTTGGCCGCATCCGATCCGGACGGCTGGCCAAACCCAAACCCATCTTTCAAACAGCGTCGACCGTGGTGCAGCAGTGCCGCTCGGAACATATCATAACGGTCCTGATGAAAAATATCCATGCATCTGAAAATGCCCAGGCGGAAAACACACGGTACAGTACCAACGTGCTTCTGATCATCGGTGTGGATGTGCTGTTTGACCGGCTTCGGAAAAGCGAAGACATGAAAGAACGAGCCCTGGTCCTCAATACCCTGAGCAAAATGGATGAGCGGGTACTGCCCGAAGTCATCCGCCGCATCGAAGAGGGCGGTTCCTGGTATTACATGCGAAATCTCGTCAAGCTGCTGAGCACGATCGGTGATCCATCCCATCTCAGCCTGCTCAGACGCCTCTATCATCAGGTCAATTTTCAGGTTCAGGCGGAAATTCTGAACACCATCTACGCCATCGGAAAAGGCAACCGTTGCCAGGCCCTGATCGCGCTCCTCCCCCATGCAGACGAACGTCAACAGAAAAAACTCATTCCCATGCTGGGGGTTCTGCAATGCAGCCAGGCGGTTCACCCGCTGATCGACATTCTGCAATCCCGCGAAAAGGGCAGCGCGAAGAACAAACTCGCCATTGATAAGGAAGTCTGTATTGCACTGGGCCGCATCGGTGCTGAGGAAGCCATCCCCGCGCTCAGTCCCCTGGTTCAGTCCAAAGGATTTTTCAGAACACATAAGCAGAACGAATTACGAGATATTGCTGCCGGCGCCATTGCCATGATTCGCAAAAACACCCGCCAAAAGCACCCGCAACCACCTGCTGGCGACCCCCCCCCACTTGCACCAGACGCACCTGAAGCCACAACCGCTCCCATTCAAGCAAAGGACTTAACCATGACCGACTTAACTGCCCGCGAGGAACGCATCGACGCACTCTCACAAGACGGCAATATTGATGACGCGATTAAGGAAACCCTTGAGCTGATTCTCCATTACGCTCGATACAAGAATTTTGCAAAGGCCGAAGCGCTTCGTGAAAAAATGTTCGACATCGACCCCATGGCACTCACGGAAATCGTGCGGGCAGCAGAGATTATTGAAACGGAAAAGCAAGGATCTATCAGTAAAGACCACCTGGATATCTGGCCCCGTCTCTATCAGACACTCACGTCAGAAGAGACCAATGCCCTGTATTATGCCATGAATGAAGCGGTTTTTGAGGCAAACAAAACCATTCTCAACCAGGGCGACATGAATTCCCGGTTGTTCTTCATCGATCACGGCAAGGCCAAAGTGGTGTTCCGGAAGCACGACAAGGAGACCCTGATCCGTACCCTGAGTGCCGGAGACGTTTTCGGCGAAGATACGTTTTTCCCCATCTCCATCTGCACCACGTCCATTATTGCAGTGGAAACCGTCAAACTGCATACCCTTGAGCGGGATACACTCGGTACGTGGAAAGACACGCTTCCCGGTCTGGCACCCAAGATACAGGACTACTGCTTCAAGCTGAAAAAAATACAAGAAGACATTGAGGAAAAAGGGGTCAACCGTCGCGCGCACAAGCGCTACCCCATGAACGGAGAGGTTCGCCTCCAGATCATCACCAAAGGTGGTGAAACCATCGGCAGACCGTTCAAGGGTGAACTGTCAGATATCTCTGCGAGCGGGATTTCCCTGCTTATCAAAACGGGACGTCAGGAAGCAGCCCGCATGCTCCTGGGCCGTTTGATGAAACTGAAAATCAGCGTTAAGGGGATTTCCGGAAACGGCCCTAAAATCGGCCTGTCTGCCACCGTAATCGCCGTGCGGTATCACCTGCTCAATGATTACTCCCTGCACCTCCGATTCGAAAAGGCAATTCCGCCGGACATCATGAACAAGCTGATACCGCTGTCAGCACCTGGGGCCCCGAAATAGTCCTCCCGACCCGGCTTCCCGACAAGTCAGTCGGGGATTTTCATCCGAACGGGTTTAGGCGTCTTCCCCTGAGCCCGTACCCGCATCATCAATTCCGAGTTTTTCCAGCCGATACCGGATGGAGCGATGGCTGAGTCCGACCAGCTCTGCGGCCCGTTTCTTGTTTCCACCGGCGCATTGCAATGCGCGTTCAAGATAGGCTTTTTCAATGGACGACAGAATATCGTCAAGATTGACGCCCTGGCTCACTTCATCCACATCGTATCGTCTACCCTTGACGCCTTCAATCCAGCGGCGTTTATGAATCGACAGGGAGAGGCTCTCAGGCAGGATGATATTAGTGGACGACAGTGCGACGCTCCGTTCGATAAGATTCTCCAGCTCGCGGATATTGCCGGGAAAATCGTACTTTTTCAGCATCTCCACTGCATAAGACGATATTTTAACGATATCTTTGCCCATTTGATCGGAATACTTGTTCAGAAAATGCTGAGCAATGGCCTGGATATCCGATTTGCGCTCCCGCAAGGGCGGAACTTTCACCGGAACCACGTTCAGGCGGTAAAAGAGGTCTTCCCTGAACCGGCCTTCGATCACTTCCTGTTCAAGGTTTTTATTGGTGGCGGAAACGATGCGGATATCCACCTGCACATCCTGGGTGCCGCCCACCGGCTTGAAGACACGCTGCTGAACCGCTCTGAGGAGTTTTACCTGAAGGGCAAGGGACAGCTCGCCGATTTCGTCGAGAAACACAGTGCCCCCGTCGGCCAATTCAAACAACCCTTTCTTATCATGGGTCGCACCGGTAAAGGCCCCTTTTTTATGACCGAAGAACTCGCTCTCCATCAGGTTTTCAGGAATGCCGCCGCAATTGATCACCACAAAGGGGTTATCCCGCCTGGGACTCATCAGGTGAATCGCCTTGGCGATCAGTTCTTTTCCCGTACCACTCTCGCCGGTAATCAAGACATTGGCCCGGGTTTCCGCCACCTGCCGAATCACGTCATAGATCTGTTTCATCCGGGGAGAATCACCGACAATCATACCGAAGTGAAGATGTTCATTGAGCCGTTCGTTCAGAATTTCTTTTTCCGCCTCCACATGACGGAGTTCCAGGGCAGTGGCGACGGTCTGCTTAAGTTCACGATTTTCAAAGGGTTTGGGGACATAATCATAGGCCCCTTCGTTCATGGCTTCCACGGCGGTTTCCGTGGTGGCATAAGCGGATATCATGATCACGCCGATATTTTCATGTAGCTGCCGTGCCTTGCGCAACACATCCAGCCCGATCATATCGCCGAGGCGAATGTCGCACAAAAGCAGGTCAAACGTGCGTTTTTCGAGTTCGGCAATCGCCCCCTTACCACTTGCCGCACAGGTGACCCGATAGCCTTCCCGTGAAAGCATCAGCTCCAAAAACTCGCGCATACTCAGATCATCGTCCACCACCAGAATATGGGGCGTGCCTTTTCCCATGGCGTCTCTCCTTAATGATTCAGATGAGGGAATTTCAGGCATCCATGCAGTTAAACACACTGCGACCCCCTACAAGGGTCATCACGGCCCGGCCGCGGAGGCGCCACCCGTCAAAGGGTGTATTCCGTCCTTTGGAGCAAAATGCGGCTGCATCCACCGTATAGGTCCGGTCTGGATCAATGATCGTGAGATCTGCTGCAGCCCCGGCTTCAATGTGCGCCGGAAATCCAATAATCTCTCCCGGACAGGTCGACATGGCCGCAATCAGGCGTTCCATGGAGAGGTGGCCATCGCGCACCAGGGAAAGGCTTAAGGAAAGCGATGTCTCAAGTCCAACAATGCCGTTGGCAGCACTGGCGAAGGTCACGTCCTTTTCGAGTACCGAATGGGGCGCGTGGTCCGTTGCAATGGCATCGAGCGTACCGTCTGAAAGCCCTTCAATGACCGCCTCGAGATCCGCCTGGGTTCTCAGAGGCGGATTCATCTTGGCGTGGGTATTGTACCCCTCTACAGCAGATTCTGTCAGCGTAAAATAGTGCGGTGCGGTTTCTGCGGTGACGGGGATTCCCCGTGATTTGGCAAAACGAATGGCGGCAACCGATTCCCGGGTACTGATATGGCACAGGTGCAGGCGGGCACCGGTCAACTCTGAGATGGCAATATCCCGCATCACGGCAACCGATTCAGCGGCATTGGGAATACCGGCAAGTCCCAGTCGGGTGGCCACCACGCCCTCGTTCATGACCCCCTTGCCGGCCAGAGACAGGTCCTCTGAATGGGAAAACACCGGCAGATCGAATCCTCTGGCATATTCCATGGCGCGCCGCATGAGCAGGGCGTCCCGAACCGGCAGGCCATCATCGGTCACCGCAACCGCGCCCCCGCGCTTTAAATCGGCAAATTCGGTCAGGGCCTCCCCTTTCAGCCCATAGGTGATAGCACCCACCGGATGCACATGACACAGCCCGTTGACACGGGCGGCAGCCGTGACATACTCGCAGACGGCACGCGTGTCCTGAGCCGGCCGGGTATTAGGCATGGTACAAACCCGGGTGAATCCGCCAGACACCGCTGCCCGGGAACCGGTCTCGATGGTTTCCTTATACTCAAACCCCGGATCCCTGAAGTGCACATGGATATCAATTAAGCCCGGCGAAACAATACAGCCGGCTGCATCAATCACGGTCTCGGCTTCATCCCCTTCCAATGGAAAAGGGGCTCCCGGCGAGACCAGTGCTTGAATGGTGCCATTGCTGATGATGATGTCCTGCACCGCATCCAAACGGCCCGGATCCAGCACACGTCCGCCTTTAATCCTGATCAACATGCGTCATCTCCCCGGCCAACAGATAAAAAAGGGCCATCCGGACCGCGACCCCGTTGGTCACCTGGTCCAGAATCACCGACTGATTTCCGTCCGCCACATCCGGATTGATCTCCACCCCCCGATTCATCGGGCCGGGGTGCATAACCAGTGCATCGGGTTTTGCAAGGGCCAGCCGCGATGCCGACAGACCGAAGGTCTGTGCATATTCTCGTTCCGTGGGGAACAGGTGGCTTTCCTGGCGCTCTTTCTGAATCCGGAGCATCATCACCACATCCGCGTCCGCCACCGCCTCATCCACGGAACCGGCTGCCGTCACCCCATATGCCGAGAGCCCAGGCGGCATCATGGTCGGCGGACCGAACACATGGACATCCGCGCCCATGCGGGTAAATCCCACCATGTTGGATCGGGCCACCCGGCTGTGGGCGATATCCCCGATCACAGCCACCTTGAGTCCATCCAGCCGCCCTTTGGCCACCCGAACGCTCATCATGTCGAGCAGGGCCTGAGTGGGATGGGCATGGGTGCCGTCACCTGCATTAATGACCGAAGCGTTGATTCGCTGGGAGATCAGATGGGGGGCACCAGATGCCGAATGCCGGACAACAAGAATGTCCGGTTTCATGGCTTCCAGGGTAAGGACGGTATCTGACAGGGTCTCCCCCTTGACCATACTGCTGGAACTGGCGGCAACCGCGATGGCGTCGGCGCTAAGACGTTTGGCGGCAATATCAAAGGAGACCTTGGTCCGGGTACTCGGCTCGTGGAAAAACAAGATGATCGTCTTTCCCCGCAGCGTGGGTACTTTTTTTATCGGCCGCTCCGAGATGTCCTTCATCCGGTCGGCAGTATCCAGAATTTGCGTGATATCGTCCCTGGATAGGGCGGCAATATCCAGAATATGTTTGTGTGTAAACGGTTTCATCAGTCCAGATTTCTTTATCGCAGCAGATCACCGATCCGTTTCCAGCGGACCCATTTTGCCTCCGAGTTCCAGGACCAGTAAATCATGAACGCCTTTCCTTTCACGGAACGCCTGGGCACCACACCCCAGAAGCGGCTGTCATGGCTGTTATCACGGTTGTCTCCCATGACAAACAGGCTCGCTTCGGGAACCGTAAACGGCCCAAAATTATCCCGTGTGCTGAAGACCGCCGGAATCACCTTATTATCCTTGTAAACCGCATAACTTGGTGTTTCCTGAACATTGCCGTTGATAATCAGCTGTTTGTTCCGGATTTCGATCACATCTCCGGGCAGCCCGATCACCCGCTTGATAAAGTCCTTTTTCGGATCCTCCGGGTATTTGAAGACAATGATATCATCCCGTTTGGGATTGGAAAGGGGAACCAGGATTTTATCTGCAAAGGGGATCTTGATACCATAGATAAATTTATTGACCAGGATATGGTCGCCGATCAGCAGGGTTTCCTTCATGGAGCCGGACGGGATTTTAAACGCCTGCACAATGAAGGTCCGGATAAACAGGGCCAGTACAATGGCAATCAGAATGGCCTCCACATTTTCCCGGATCTTTCCTTTGACCTTGACGCCGTCCATACGTTCCGTGTGCGAATCTTTCAAATCAGTTCCTCATCTCTCATAATCGTTGGTTTACTACCTGTACTGTGAACTAAAAGCCCTGGAAACAACCGGCAGCCTACCATCCACGCGTTCAGTATTTCTGCAATGTTCCGCGCACCTGCATCGTGTGCTAAAGGCTCGCTTCGACCTTTCGGAGTTTGCGTTCGATATTGTTCTCTATCCAGCTGCTGTCCCACCATTCCACGGGATTCACAAAGGTCTCACCGACCATCATACCGAAGTGGAGATGATCGCCGCCGGCCAGGCCGGTGGCGCCGGTTCTGCCGATGATCGTGCCCTTCTCCACAACATCTCCCGGTGCCACATCCGCCCGGCTCATGTGGGCGTACTGACTGAATATCCCGAATCCATGGTCGATCATCACCACAATCCCGTAAATACCCACAGGGCCAACCATACAGACCGTACCCGCATTGGCAGCGGGGATCGGGGACTGGGCAACCGAGGCAAGATCAATCCCCATATGATACTGCTGGTCAACCACCTTATTGTTATACATGTAGGATCGGTGGTCCGCAAAATTCGCCCGGGTTGCAGACCTGGGCAGGCGCAGAAAGGCCCCGTCCCACTGTTTTTTCTGAACCGGTGAACTGCAGGCCGCCCGAAGGGTCTCGCTATTGGCTTTACGCAGCTTCCGATTGACCATGAGAAACTGTTCAAGCGCGGATGCCTGACCCGCCACATCCGGATCTCCCTGGAACTCCAGCATCTTCATCTTCAGAAACCGGTCAGACAACGGGATACGGTCCGTTTTGAATTTCCGGTTCCGAATATAACACGGGAATCCGGTTTTCGCGGTATTACCGGCTGCATCCACCGCCTCCACCCACAGCGGGGTGTTTTTCCCTTGTGTGTGAGAAAGTGCAAAAAAAGCCAAATAAACCGACGGATCCTTGAAATATCCGCTATACCCATCATATCGGTTGTCACCGACCTTCACGCCGGTGTCCACCGTATCATCCGTCACCCGGTAGACCACCACAGCGGCACCGCCCTGGTTGATATTGTGCTGGCGGGAGAGAATGGAAATTGACGGCGGTCGGGTGTCGATGGTGATGGGAAATTCACTGTACAGGGTATTTCCCTTGAGCCAGTTCCGCCAGGAGTAATCCCAGACAGCGATTCTCAAGGTTGCCGGCCCGTCTGAAATCCCCAGCGCAGTGGGGTTCACATCCAGGGATACTTCCTTGTCAAACACCATACCCCCCCGGATAAAACCAGCAGACGGAAGGGTTTCTTCAAATAACACGGTTTCTGTTTTATCCCTGATCAGGGCGATCCATATCCGCCGGATTCCCTTCCCTTGATCAGACACGTGGCCGGAAAGGGTCCGCTGGATCCCGACAGAACGCACCACATCATCGAGCACCAGTTCCGGTTTTTTCCCTTCAAATTGGATCAACACCACGCCAGTGACAGCACCTAGTATGAACAACAAAAGCAACAGGATTAGACGTTTCTTAGTTTTTGTTTTCATTTTCAACACCTTAAACTTATTATCAGCCAGTAGTTAAGTTGATATAGCAATTCAGTCGATTCTTAGCAAGGTTGATTTCCATAAACCCGTTTGACATTTCCATACGTCTCAACGTAAATATCTAGGACTGAGAACGGCAGTCAATGCGGACCTCCATTTCCTGCACCCGCTGCCATCACCCCATGGATGTCGTTACCGTATACAATACCAAGATGGGGAAACATGAAACAAAAGGCGGATCCACCATGATACCCACTGCCATCCGGAACACCTTTCCTGACGCGGCTCACGACTTTTTTATCATCGCAGGCCCCTGCGTCCTGGAAGATGAAAAGACAACCCTGACCATTGCAGACACCCTGGCCCGTATCCGTGACGATCTAAAGGTTCCGATTGTTTTCAAGGCATCCTATGACAAGGCCAACCGGACATCGATCCGTTCCTTTCGCGGCCCTGGCATCACCGCAGGGCTCGAGCTGCTCGCAACCGTCCGACAGCAAACCGGTCTGCCGATTCTCTCAGATGTTCATACGACCGATGAAGTGACACCGGCAGCAGCGGTCCTTGATATCCTGCAGATACCGGCCTTCCTCTGCCGCCAGACCGACTTCATCCAGGCGGTCGCCCGCGCCGGTAAACCCGTCAATATCAAAAAAGGGCAGTTTCTCGCACCCTGGGACATGGCACCGGTCATCCAAAAAATCGAATCAACAGGCAACCATGATATTTTTCTGACCGAGCGCGGGGCCGCTTTTGGATACAACAATCTGGTCGTCGACTTCCGCAGTATCCCCATCATGCAGGCATTTGGCCATCCGGTGGTTTTTGACGCCACCCACAGTGTTCAGCTTCCCGGCGGTCAGGGAACTGCGTCCGGGGGCCAGCGGGAATATGCCCCGGTCCTCGGCCGGGCGGCCGTGGCCGCAGGCGCTGACGGTATCTTCATGGAAATCCACCCAGACCCGGATACGGCCCTGTGCGACGGTCCCAATTCCCTGCCTCTGGATACGGTTCACCCGTTTATCAAAGACCTGCTTGCCATCCGCAGCATTGTCCAGAAGGAGACCCACTGATGCCACCCATCCCCGGAACCATCCGCCTGCTCCTGCTGGATGTGGACGGCGTCCTCACGGACGGAAGCCTCCTGTTCAGCGAAGCCGGCGAAACAATAAAGCGCTTCCATGTCCGGGACGGACTGGGCATCCGTATGCTTCAGGAGGCTGGCATCGCGGTGGGTGTGATCACCGGCCGGAAATCCGCTGCTGTGGCCGCGCGGTGCCAGGATCTCGGCATCACCCGCGTTTATCAGGGTGTCAAAGACAAGGCCGCCCTGATCCCCGAGCTGGAAAACGCTACCGGGGTCCCCGCCACAGACATGGCGTTTCTCGGTGATGACCTCATTGATATGGCCATCATGAAACAGGTCGGTTTTTCCGCTGCCGTCGCAGACGCCCACCCCCGGGTCAGACGCACGGCAAATTGGGTGACACGGCTGCCCGGCGGACACGGCGCCGTCCGTGAGTTGGCTGAAGCGCTTCTCAAAGCTGGCGGAAAATGGGAGAAAATCTGCCGCCGCTACGGAGGCGGCGCGGCCTGATGCGAACGCGTCTTCACCTGTGCCCTCGCCGGTTATGCCTCGCTGCTGCCGGAATCATCCTCCTGCTGCTTTGGGTCGTCCGTTTCCGCCAACAGGCAGACACACCGCCCCCCCCTCCGGTGCCCCCTGCCACCCAACCGGATATTTCCCTGTCCCGAATTCATCATGAATCCAGCACCGACGGTGTACTCCAGTGGGAACTCACAGCAGCATCCGCAGACTATTCAACAAACGAACATCAGGCTGCATTCAAGGGAATCGTCCTGAAAATCCGTATGGATACCGAATGGATCACTGCCACCGCCACACAGGGCACCCTGGATACGGCGACATCTGAGATTCAGCTTTTCGGTGATGTGCATGTCACCCACCCCCTGTTTGCTTTGGAAACCGCATCATTGCAATACAGGCACAATAACGCTATGATACTTACCCATTCACCGGTCCGGATCTACAGGCAGGGCATGGAATGTCTGGCAGCATCCATGATCATTGATCTGACCCGATCAGAAACAAGGCTATCTGGTAAGGTAAGAGGTCATTTCTCTTATGCTGGCAATGAATAAGCGATATCGATGTCTGTGCGTCATCCTGTTGTGGTCTGTGTTGCGTGTCAGCCCGGCTTCAACGCAGCCGCTTGCTGCGCCCGAAATCGACCCGGAAAAGCCGCTGCAGTTCCAGGCAGACCGTTTGGAAGCCTTTACCCGGGATAACCGGATTGTCCTTACCGGCACTGTCGTTGCCTGGCAGGACAACTGGAAACTCTTCTCAGACACGATGGCCATCGACTATGTCCGGAACACTGAAAAAACACAAACCAGCACCGATACGGGTAACGGGTCCAAAGAAACGACTGACAAAACAGCCGGGCGTGACACGCTGGGCCAGGCCGCCCGGAATGTCCGGCAGGTCACAGCTGAAGGTCATGTGGTGATCCATTTTCAGACATCGGTCGCCCGAACAGACACGGCCGTATTTGACAGATCCTCCGGTCTGCTCATACTCCAAGGGGAAAAAACCACGCTGACCACGCCGGAAAGCAGTATCTCCGGGCAGCGGATCACGCTGAACCAGCACACCGGCACTGTTGCCGTGGAAGGCTCGGCAGACGCACCTGTGGAAGCGTTTTTTCAGCCGGAAACCGATCCTGCTTCGGCTGCAGAGACAAAGCAGGGCCAATGACGACACTTGAAGTCAGGAAACTGGTCAAACGCTACAACCGGCGGACCGTCGTTAACCAGGTGTCCATGACCGTGGAAAGCGGCCGGGTGACCGGTCTTCTCGGACCAAACGGTGCCGGAAAGACCACCACCTTTTATATGACAGTGGGCATGATCCACCCGGATAAGGGATCGGTGCTGCTCAGTGGCGAGGATATTACAACAGACCCCATGTACCGCCGATCGAGAAAAGGAATCGGCTACCTGCCTCAGGAGGCGTCAATTTTCCGGAAACTGACCGTGTATGACAACATTGAAACCATTCTGGAATTCATGCCCCTGACCGCAGCTGAACGGCGCAGCAGAATTAAGGGACTTTTAGATGAGCTCGGTATCCTGAAACGCTCCGGCCAGAAAGCAGGCCTGCTCTCCGGAGGTGAACGGCGACGGCTCGAAATATCAAGGGTACTGGCCACCGATCCGAAATTTGTGCTGCTCGATGAACCCTTTGCCGGCGTCGACCCGCTTGCGGTCGCTGACATCCGGGATATCATCCGCCACCTGACAAATCGCGGCATCGGCGTGCTGATTTCCGATCACAATGTCAGAGAAACATTGAGTGTCTGTGACACTGCCTATATTCTGAGTCAGGGATCGGTGATCGAGTCCGGTTCACCGAATCATATTGCCAACAGTGAAATCGCCCGGAGAATATATCTGGGTAAAGAATTCAGATTGTAGCCATGGCCATTCATTTACAACAGGATCTTAAATTAAAGCTGTCGCAGCAGCTGATCATGACCCCCCAGCTGCAACAGGCGATCAAACTGCTCCAGCTTTCACGGCTTGAAATGATTGATATGATCAATCAGGAGCTCGTGGAAAATCCAACGCTTGATGAATACCAGGATGCTCCGGATGACCGCATCGAACCGGATTCCGTAGAATCCGAATATGCGCACGCCGAAACGCCGGCCACTGAAGAAATCAAAATAGAAGAGAAACTTCCCGAAGACATCGACTGGAGCAATTACATCGAAGAGTACAGTTCTCTTGGCAAAACCCAGTCACAATTCGAATACGAGGCAAAAGACGCACCCAGGTACGAAACCTTTATTGCCGGCAAAGAGTCGCTTGAAGATCATCTGCTCTGGCAGTTTCTTATGAAAAAACCGAATCCGGAAGCTGAACGCATCGGCAGTATGATCATCGGCAACCTGAACCGTGACGGCTACCTCACCATGGACGTGGACGCCATCAGCCAAGCCCTGGCCGTATCCCCGGATAATGTGGAGGATGTCCTGTACCAAATTCAGCGGTTCGATCCCCCGGGTGTCTGTTCCAGAGACCTGGGCGAATGTCTGCTGAATCAGGCGGAACTGCTGGGTATCGACTCCGAGCTGATGACCCGCATCCTCACCGACCACATGAAGCACCTTGAAAACAAGAACTACAAGGCGATCTGCCGTGCCCTCAAGGTCACCCTGGAAGACGTGGTCGATGTGGTGAACCTGATTCGGACTTTAGAGCCCAGGCCCGGCCGCAGGTTTGCTGAAGACGAGTCAATTTACATTACTCCTGACATCTATGTTTACAAGATAGAGGATGAGTACGTCGTCATGCTCAATGATGATGGGTTACCCAAGCTCCGCATCAATCCCTACTATAAAAAAGCCATTGACCGGGGTGAGAAAATTTCCGATAATGCAAAAGCCTATCTTGATGAAAAAATGCGGTCCGCCACATGGCTCATCAAAAGCATTCATCAGCGGCAGAAAACCATTTATAACGTGATGCAGAGTATCCTGAAATTCCAGCGTGAGTTCTTCGACAAGGGGATTGCTTATCTCAAGCCAATGGTATTGCGGGATGTGGCCCAGGATATAGACATGCATGAATCGACCATCAGCCGGGTCACGACCAATAAATACGCCTATACCCCGCAAGGTATATTTGAGCTCAAATATTTCTTCAACAGTTCTATCAACCGCGTCCACGGAGCGGCTATTGCATCTGCCAGTGTCCAGGAAAAAATCAAGAAAATCATTGAACGAGAGGATCCCAAAAAACCGTTCAGCGACGAACAGATCGCCACGATCCTGAAGGATTCGAATGTCGACATTGCACGTCGTACAGTTGCTAAGTATAGAGATATACTAAAAATTTTACCATCCAGCAAACGCAGACAGCCCTAAGGAGGTCCTATGCAAGTATCGGTTACATTCAAGAAGCTCGATTCCTCCGACGCGTTGAAAGAGTATGTGCAAAAAAAACTTGACCGCATCGAAAAGCTTCTGGATGCACCTGCGGAAGCAAATGTGGTGCTTTCTGTAGAGAAAATCAGGTACATAGCGGAAGTTTCCCTTACCTCCAAGTGGATAAAAATCCATGCAACAGAAGAAACCGACAGCATGTATTCCGCCATTGACAAAGTCACGGACAAGCTGAAAAAGCAGATCAAAAAAAGCAAACAGAAAGTTCGTGAAAAACGTCCGGTCTCGAAAAGGGGGATCAAAGACGACAGTCTGGCACCCAGCTCACTTGGGCCTGAAGGAGATGACGAACCAGAGCCATCCATCGTCGTTGAGACCATCGACTACAAGCCCATGGATATTGATGAGGCCATGCTCCAGATGCGCCTTCAGCGTAACACTGCGTTTTTTGTGTTTACAAATGCCGACTCCGAACAGGTCAATGTGCTCTACCGCCGTGCAGACGGTAACATGGGTCTGATTCAACCGCGCGTATAAACGGTTTTGGTTTTTAGAACGGGTGATGTTTCATGCGACTACTTGATGTAATCCCGAAGGAAGCCGTTCTTCCCGACTTGCGCACTTCCGACAAGAAGGGCACACTCGAAGAACTGGCTGCTCCGCTTGCCCCCGTGGCCGGCGTAGAACCGT
This sequence comes from Deltaproteobacteria bacterium, assembly GCA_002748835.1. GTDB lineage: Bacteria > Desulfobacterota > Desulfobacteria > Desulfobacterales. Next base: position 159,470 of record PDTL01000013.1, on the reverse strand, counting down.
CCGAGCTTGTCCGCATTCTCATGGAGCGTGAACAGCTGGGAAGCACCGGCATCGGAAATGGCGTGGGCATTCCCCACGGCAAACTCAAAGGACTGGATACCTTGTACATCGGATTCGGGCGCAGTCGCAACGGTGTGCGTTTCGATTCACTCGACGGCCGTCCGGTTCATCTTTTTTTCCTCCTGATTACGCCTGAGGATTCGACAGGGATTCACCTGAAAATTTTGGCCCAGCTCTCCAAATATCTTCGGGACGAGCATTTCAGGGAGCAGCTGCTCCAGGCAGAAACCCCGGAAGACATCCTGGCGGTTATCGAAGCAAAAGATGAAGACTTCTAACACAGAATCCGCGATACCGCAGCAGATGAAGAATCTGCCCATCATCGTCATTACCGGGCTCTCCGGATCCGGGAAAAGTACGGCAATCGACGCATTTGAAGATGCTGGTTTTTACTGTGTCGACAACATGCCTGTGGCCCTGCTCCCCAAATTTCTTGAGCTGCCTGCGGAAAATGTCACGGATATCAACGGTCTTGCTTTTGTCATGGATCTGCGCGAGCGGAGCTTTATCGGGCATTACCCGGATGTTTTTCAGGAAATCCGGCGCAAGGGATACCGCTTTACCCTGCTCTTCCTCGAAGCCCAGGAATCGGTGCTGATCCGGCGATACAAAGAGACCCGGCGCACCCACCCCATCGGGCAGAGCGTATCCATTATCGACGGCGTACGTGAAGAACAGCGTCTCCTTGCGCCCCTCAAGGCAGCTGCCGACACCCGCATCGATTCATCCGAGTATACGGCCCACAAACTCAAAGCCGTGATCTTCTCCCTGGCACAAAAATACATCCCCACCCGGCGGATGCGTATTCAGGTTATCTCGTTCGGCTTCAAGTTCGGCGTGCCTGTAGATCTGGACCTGCTCATGGATGTCCGGTTCCTGCCCAATCCCTATTTCATATCAGATATCAGACATCTCGACGGAGAGACAGAACCGATTCGGGATTTTGTACTCTCCCAGGAAGCAACCCAGACATTTCTGTCCAAATACATCGACCTGCTCGATTTTCTCGTCCCCTATTATCAAAAAGAAGGGAAATCCTATCTGACCATCGGCATCGGATGCACCGGCGGTCGCCACCGTTCGGTCGTTCTGTCCCGTTATATTGGAGATGCCGTGCGCAAACACGGCATACCGGTAACCGTCACCCATCGGGATATTTCCCAGCATTAGGTGACGCTTTTTATTTGCAAGGATACTTATGATAGGCATCTTAGTGGTTACCCACGGCGGTCTTGGGAAAAGTCTCATCGAAACCGCCAAGCTCATACTCGGCACCATGCCGGAGAACGTAAAACCGGTATGCATTGATCTGACCAGCAGTGTGGATGATCTTCATGCCCGCCTGGCGTCTGAAATCAAACACATCAACACGGGTCACGGTGTACTGCTGCTGACCGACATGTTCGGCGGCACGCCCTCCAACCTGAGCTACTCGCTTCTGGACGAAGGAAAGGTGGAGGTTATCTCCGGCGTCAATCTCCCCGTGCTGCTTAAAGCGATCAGCAAACAGCAGGATACAGACCTGACCCAGGTGGCAAGGCTGCTTGAAGTGACCGGCAAACGGAGCATCTCCACGGCCAGTGGTATTCTCCAGGGAAACACCCGGCGTGCCGAATGAGACGGCGACCGGTGAGTCCTGCCTGATCCGGAAGATGTCCATCGCAGACATCCCCCGCATGGTTCAGCTGGAGACCGCCGAATTCCATCGCCCCTGGAAAGACGCGTCCTTTCGTGAAGAACTCACACTGTCTGCCCCTTACTGCCTGATCGCCGAATGTGCCGCCCCCGCTTTTTTCGATTCAGACACCACCATTACCGGTTATCTATGCGCCCGGCTCATGTACGATGAACTGCATATCGTAAAAATTCTCACCGCACCCGGCCATCAGCGGAAAGGCATTGCAGGCCAGCTTCTTGACAAAGTCCTGGGTATCGGGTTAAAGCAGGGAGCACGGATATCGACACTTGAAGTCCGAGCGTCCAACATTCCGGCCATCCGATGCTATGAACGCGCCGGGTTCCAGACCGTGGGAACACGGTCCGGATACTACGCCGACACTAACGAGGACGCCCTGATCATGACGGTTTATATGAACGCACAAAATTAAAAAATTCGTTTCTTTCATGATGTGTTGTGGGCAATTCTCGGTGAAAAACCAGGTCGACCCATGGCCGTTATAGTGAAAAAGGAGGCAGGATGACGACTCGACTTGCGATCAACGGACTGGGGCGCATCGGACGCCTGGTATTCCGATCCGCCCTGACCCGTCCCGATGTGGACATTGTTGCGGTAAACGATCTGACCACCCCGGAAACCCTGGCCCATCTTCTGACCTGGGATTCAGTTCACGGCCGGATTGATGCGGAAGTCACCGCAGGCGACGGTGTTCTCTTGGTAAACGGTACGGCGATTCCCGTATCCGCAGAACGAAATCCTGAAAAACTGCCGTGGAAAACCTGTCAGGTGGATGTGGCAGCGGAATGCACCGGCGCCTTTCGTGACCGTGACGGCGCAGCAAAGCATCTGACTGCCGGCGCCGGGAAAGTCATTATTTCTGCACCGGCAAAAGACCCGGACACGACCCTTGTCATGGGCGTCAACGACAAAGACTATGATCCGGCCATCCACCACATCATCTCTAACGCGTCCTGTACCACCAACTGTCTGGCACCTGTGGCAAAAGTGCTGCATGAGACCTTCGGAATCCGTCACGGGCTGATGACCACCATCCATTCCTATACCAATGACCAGCGTATCCTCGATCTGCCGCACAAAGACCTGCGCCGCGCGCGTTCAGCTGCCCTGTCCATGATTCCTACCACCACCGGCGCGGCCAAGGCGGTTGCCCTGGTGCTTCCAGAACTCAAGGGTAAACTCAACGGGCTCTCCGTACGGGTTCCCACCCCCAATGTTTCGCTGGTCGACCTGGTCGTTACCATCGACAAAACCGGTGTGACGGCAGCGGACGTGAACGCTGCCTTGAAAGCTGCTGCTGAAGGTGAACTCAACGGGATCCTGGGGTACTGCGACACCCCGCTCGTCTCCACTGACTTCAACGGATCCCGCCTGTCATCCATTGTCGACGCACTGACAACGGATGTAAACGGTGACATGGTGAAAGTCTTTTCCTGGTATGACAACGAATGCGGTTACGCCAACCGGATGGTCGATCTGGCTGCTTTTATCGGGAAGACCCGCTAACAAATTTTAGTAGATATATCCGGCAGGCGCGCGCACCCGACGCATGCCTGTCCTGGAGGATAACATGCCCCATCGCACGCCCCTTATCGCGGCCAATTGGAAAATGCACAAAACAGCCGCCGAGGCAACGGCGGATATCACAGCGCTTGCTGCACGTATCCAAGGAATCCAGGATATTGATGTGCTTGTCGCCCCCCCGTTTACATCCATTTCCGCAGCGCTGGAAGCTGCCGCCAGCACCCGGATCGCCATCGGCGGACAGAATCTGTACTGGGAAGAAAAAGGCGCCTTTACCGGTGAGATTTCCGCTTCCATGCTGGCTGAGATCGGATGCCGTTATGTCCTTGTCGGCCACTCGGAACGCCGCCAGTTCTTTGGCGAGACCGATGAGCGGGTCTGCAAAAAAATCGCAGCCGCCTTTCAGCATGGACTCATCCCTGTTTTGTGCATCGGCGAGACTGAAAAAGAACGTGACGCTGAAAAAACCGTATCCGTGCTTGACAATCAACTGAAAAATGGGCTAAAAGGTTTTGATTCATCGGCGCTGGAAACGCTTGTCATTGCCTATGAACCGGTTTGGGCTATCGGCACTGGCAAAACAGCAACACCGGCCATGGTGCAGGACGTGCATGCGTTCATTCGCACCTTCCTCACCAGGCAATACGGTGAACAGCTGGCAGGCCGTATCCGTATTCTATACGGCGGCAGCGTCAAACCCGCCAATATTGGGGATCTGATGGCCCTCCCGGATGTGGATGGGGCATTGGTCGGCGGTGCCAGCCTGAATCCGGCCAGTTTTGCTGATATCGTCAAATTTAAAAAATAAGAGTGTACGCATGACTATTTTTATTGTTTCCGTCCATGTTTTTGTATCGATTGTCCTGATTCTCATTGTACTTTTGCAGACCGGCAAGGGTGCATCCATGGGTGCGGTATTCGGAAGCGGTTCCAGCCAGGCCTTGTTCGGCCCTTCCGGCGGCACCACCTTTCTTTCCAAGGCAACAACGGCCATGGCCATTATTTTTATGGTTACATCCTTGACATTGGCAGTTATGTCTGGTAGTAAACCCAAGTCCTCGGTCGTACTGGAAGCAAAATCTCCTGTGACAGAAGCTGCTACAGCCCAGCCGGCGGTCCCTCAGCCGGCGGAAACAGCTTTGCCTGAAGCAGCAGAATAGACATAAAGCAACATTGCCGAAGTGGTGGAATTGGTAGACACGCTGTGTTGAGGGCGCAGTGGTTAACGCCGTGCCGGTTCAAGTCCGGCCTTCGGCACCATCAAACAGTAAAGGGTTGTAATCCAAACGGGTTATAACCCTTTCGTTTTTTCAGGGTGCGTATAGGGTGCGGTCTGGTGCGGACCATCAAGGCGGTTTACGGCGTTTCGATTACTACTCGGGATCAGGTGTCCGTAAATATCGACAGTCATTTCAATACTAGAATGCCCCAGCTGTTCCTTTACATACACCGGCGTGACGCCATCGGTTAACAGCAGGCTTGCAAAGGTGTGGCGCATGTCATGAAAACGGATCTCCCGGATACCAGCCTTTGTCAGAATTCTTTTAAAGACTCTCCGGATATAATTCTGTTCCATGTATCCCCCATCCCTGTGGAAGATAATTTTTACCGGCCCACCCTTCCCTTTCTGCAGCCCCTCTTTTTTCCGTTCGGTCAAAAGATTTTTCATTTCATGATAGAGCTGGTCGGACATATCAACCCGACGAGAGCGCCCGGTCTTTGTTTTATCAACCACACCTCGACGATACGCCCGCTGAACATGAATAAATTTACTGTTCCAGTCTATGTCCCTCCATTCCAGCGCCAACAGCTCTCCCATCCGCATGCCGGTCCGGAACGCACATAAAAAAAGCGTGTGATACTCCGGATAAAGGGTTTCACATGTTTCAAGGAATAATCGTACCTCTTCGGATGTCAGGGGTTCCACTTCAAGTTTTTTGTCCCGTTCCATTTTCATCCGCTTCAAAATTCCTGTTACAGGGTTTGCCTGTATCATTTCTTCATCCACAGCATAGCCCATCGGCCCGCTCATCACGTCCCGGATCAGGCAGATCATGCTTTTTGACCGTCCCTTTTTATGCTCTCGCATTAATAATTGACGAACCTGCCCCCGCTTCACCTCATCAATGGGCGTACTGCCAAAGACCGGAAACACATACCGGGTCAGAATGTCATTATAACGTTCGTATGTCGTTTCTTTCCGTAGCGGCTTGATATAGTCCTCAAGCCAAATCGTTGCATATTCCCGGAAAGTCGGCTTGCTGGGGGCATCCTCTTCAGCAAGCCCCATTTCCCCCAAGGTCAACTTTGCCTCGATCTTTTTTGCAACGTCCTTTGCAAGCTTCTTGTCTCCGATCTGCTTGGACCGCCGCTTTCCGTTGTGGTGGATGAACACCCACCAGACTCCGGAGCCTTTTTCCTTTTCTCTGACATGTACACCCATAAACAGCTCTCTTTCTCCCTGTGGTTTGCCCTCAAACCGGTCAGGGTTCCCGGCTTGAGCTATTAATTGATTTGTTGTCCACCTGACCGGGCATAATCATCGCCTCCCGGTATCGGTGACAGGTTTTCGTATTTCCGGACATCATTTCGACTCAAAAAGCCTGCGTTCAACCCAATTTCATAACATTCATACCGTGTTTTCTGGTCACCACGGAGCAGAGAATCAAGCAGGAACTCACAAAAATACCGTTCTTTTTCCTGTTCAGTTAAAAGTACTCGATTGCACGCCTGTTCGACCCGGGTCAACCAGCTGGTCAGGGTATGCACGACAAACGAGCGGTTCTGTTCCGTCACGTTACTGTATGTGCTGCGCTCATGGTCCTGGATCAGGTTAAGCGGGACACGGAACGCCCTGGCAATCTCAACAACGCTGAATTTTTGGCTATCGATCATCTGAGAATCTTCAGGTGAGATACCAACAGATTTAAAACTCATTCCATCTTCAAGAATTGCAATGGTGTGCGCATTGTTCTGTTTGAATTTTGCCTCCCAGGTCCTCCGCAACCTGGCCAATGCCTCATTACTCAAATGTTGCGGGTGTTCCAGAACGCCGCCCGGGCTGGCGTCATTTGAAAAAAAACGGGCTGAATAATCATTCTGAGCCTGTGCCCTCCCGATGGTTTCCCGCAACAGAGATAGAGGACTTACGCCGATAACTCCGTCATGGGTCAAGCCTTTCAAATGAAAGATGTCCTGCCACTCATAGCGTTGAACAACACCGTTATGCGTGTATGAATAAATCAACTGACCATCATCCACCTTGACCACCATATTCTGTGGTAAAAGTGGCCACAACGCGATGACCTCTCCGTGCCGGTTACGCTCAACCTTGGCATAGGCGTTACCTCGTAAAGCACAATGCCCCACCATCAGTTCAAAAAAGCTGACCGCATCCATATAGGGATTGGGAGCGTCATGGAGCAATTTATACAGACCGAATTCCCTGGCCCGGCGTTTGGTCCCGTCTGGCTTCCGTTCATAAACAATCAACGGCAGACTTCCGCAAGATTCGGCGAGTACCCGGACACATGCAAAGACCGCCGGTATTGCCATTGCGGATTGTTCAGTCACCAGCTGTCCGGCTGCAGTCCGGATACCAAAGCTGAATTCGCTTAAATCCATTTCCCTCTTTTTTCTTTTGAAAAACTTAAACATGATCACCACCTTACTATGGAAAGGGTGCCCCATACCAGGGCACCCATGATTAATAATTAGGATTCAGCCATCTGAAGAACCTGGACAGCTTCCGGCAAAATCAGTTTCCCATCAACTCGCTGATTTGCCCGGTATCCAATCTGTCCGGTATCTGCATATTTTTCACGAAGCTCCTGAAAGTATCTGCCCTGGCGGTCGGCGATCCAGTAATAGGAGAAATCACCAAAGGCAATGGCCTTGTTTCCGGCAGTTGGAGCCGGAACGTTGTCGGAGATATGAACCGGACGCCCCAGAAGCGTTGACGGAACATCAGCCCGGAGCGCTTCCTCATAAAGGTAACGACCGTCTGAATCTTTCAGCTTTCGGATAAGCTTCAGCATATCGTCACTCATCAGGAAGACAGCCCGTTTCCGGTATGGACGCTTCAGAGAATGAACCAGATCGATCAATTCGTCTGTGGTGACCGCGGAGGTGCCGGCAGCGGTAACCCCGACCTGTGCGCCAACGATAATACCGGTGGGCTTTCCTGAACCGTCCCCGTTGATAAATGCGGCTTCTTCAAGATCGCCCATTACCCGGCCAAAATTCTCAGACAAGAAGTCAGCAAGGTTAAACCCGGCATCATATGCCAGCTCTTCAGACGCCAAGGTCAATACGCCCATTTTGAAGGCCTCAAGGGTTTTCTGATCAAGGGTAACGTCACTCGGGGTATACGTCCCGTTCTCGCTCATCCATGAGGCGGTTGAGTTACCGGTAACAATCGGAATCTTCCGATCGCTGGCAGTGCTGATCACCTTACAGAGAGACCGCATGATATCGTTATCCTGGAGCGCCTGAACCATCTTTCGCTCGAATTCATCCGGCACGATATACCCCATGGACGCATCATTTCCGATGGTCAACGCCCGGATTTCATCGGCGTACAGGCTGGCCCGGCCATAACGAAGGAACCGGTCATAGACACGCTTATATTCTTCACCACCAAATACAGAGCGGTTATTGTCTCCGCCGTGAATTTCAAGTCGGCATTCACCGGGAGAATTCGCCCGGTCTTCACCATCTGCCATTTCCAGCGCCTCGATCTGCAGATCATATCGCCGAATCTGGTCTTTCAGATCCTGCAGGGACCGCTGCTGGTCTTCTGTCATGTTTTCGGTTTTTGCCAGAATGACCATATTGTCGATTGCCTGTTTGCGTTCTTTTTTGATGTCGTTGATATCCATTGTACGTAATTCCTTCTCAGAATGTTTTTTTGTATTCAGTTGGCGTCCGATTTGTGCGGTGGGATCTGCCCCGGCAGCAACCAAGCTGCATTCATAGGGCATCCATCTGGTGACCCGGTATTCACCTTTTGCCGATGGTTCTTCACGCTGCGTGGTGTAACCAACGCTCAGGTTTCGAAGAATGCCGTCTGTGACATCCTGCCAGATATCATCCCGGCTCTTGCTGAACCGCAGCACACCGCGAAGTTGATTGCCGTCAAGCCGCACATCTTCAACAACGCCCACGGGTAGGGTTCTGTCGTCGTGTGCAACGATCAACGGCAACGGCACCCGTGACAGGTCAATGGCTTCAGGCGTGTGAACCAGAACCTCACGCCCTTTGAACCTCCGTACCGGGTGCTCGGAGGAAATGACAGCTTCAACCGTCCGATCCTCTACACTTCGCACCTTGCCAAGCTGAAAATTTCGCCTTTGTTCCAAGTTGTGTTCCTTCCTATTCTCTCGGCTCACTGTGGAGCACTTGGGTAAAAGGCGCACTCTGACGCACAATAATAATCTATCCCCAGATGGTGACCATCTTCCGACAACGCGGACACTTCATCCGGATTTGAATAATCTGCCCGACTGCCACCTTGCGGCCACAGCATGGGCAAAAATAGTCTTTTGTAGTGACATCTGAAATTCGTTTCGGCATCTCTCGGCTCATATGAATAACAGGCCCCTTTCTTCGTAAACAGATTCCTGAATCTTGTTTCTGATCGCTCCATCCAGGCCCATGACCAGGGCAATCAGTAGGTCAATCTTTTCAATCGATCGTTTCTTGCTCATCTTGACATTGCCTGCCGGATCCTGTTCAACAACGATATTTGAAGCACACCAACGCAAGACCGGGTTATCCGGGAACATGATCTTTTGTTCCAGGATCAGTTTCATCAGTTCCTTTGTCGGCGGTGACATATCTTTGAAGCCCTGGCCAAATGCAACCACATCAAGCCCCTGACTCTCAATGTCCTGAATGATTTTCGTTGCGCCCCATCTATCAAAAATCACGGCCTTCAGGTCATATCGTCGGGCCATCTCATCCACCCGGTTCAATATGTATCCATAATCGATGACAGAACCGGGAGTTGCTTCAATGAATCCGTTATCCCTCCAGGTGCTGTACGGAACTTTGTCACGACGGGACCGGTCCCTGATACTGTCAGCCGGAACCCAGGCAAACGGCAAAACATAATAGGGTTCGTCCTCTTCCACAGGAGGGAATGCCAGCACTAGGGCCGAAAGGTCGGTTGTACTGGAAAGGTCAAGCCCTGCATAACAGGGACGGCCTGTCAGGTCCGGCAGCTCTCCGACGCATGCATCATATTTTGTCATCTGCAACCAGGGACTTTCCGCTTCCATCCAGACGTTCAGATACAGCCGTTTGAACGTCGCCTCAAAAGCCGGTGACTCCTTCGCCCGTTCGCATTCTCTTTCAAGAAATGATTTATTGATCGACCGCCCAAGGCCCGGATTCGCAGCCGCCCATACTGCCGGGTCTGTCCATTCAGTTTCCGGATCCGCTTCATAAATAACCGGGAAAAACCGGGGATCATGCACCACATCCTCATTCACCTTTTTGGCGTATGTGTATTTTTCAAAAAGAATGCTGTGCCGGTCGAAGCCCGCCGTTGACATGTTCACGAAAAGCGGCTCCTGCCTGCTCCCCTGGCTGGTGGCCATTGTCTCGACCAGATCGCGTTTTACAACATGCGTTTCATCGACAAACCCGGCTGACAGGTTCGCACCATGGAGGTTGTATGCTTCGGAGCTGACCACTTTCAGCCAGCCGTCACGCGCCGGATATTTGACAATGTTCTTAAAAACCTCAAGACGGCTGCTTAACTCGGTCTCGTTCTGAACCATCAACTTGATGGTATCGAGCATCTGCCGGGCCTGCTAACGGTCCCCGGAGCCGATCATGATTTCCGGTGTGTTCGGATCGCCCATAATAAGCTCGGTCAGCGCCAGCCCTGCGCCCAAAAGTGACTTTGCGTTTTTTCTCGGCACCAGCAAGAGCAGTTCCTGATATCGACGCAGCCCGGTTTTATCGGACTTCCAGCCGTAGAGGTGACCGACAACAGCCTTTAACCAGGGATCCAGCTTGAACGGTTTGCCCTTCATAGGGCCGCGAACATGTGACAGGCAGTTTTCAAAAAAACCGATCACCTTTTCACCGGCTGCGCGGTCCAGGTAATACCCATCCGACTGCAAGAACGGATCATACCCTCCCGGTTTATAATCGATCCACTTAGTCAAAAAATTTCCCCTTACCGTTGTCGGCCTGTTTCGGTTTCTCGATCTTGACCCCTTCTCTGTCCCCAGGTGTCAAAAAGAATTTCCGAGACAGACGGTGGTAAATATCCGATGCGTTTTTATAGGTGGTCAGGGCCGGATTCTTTTTGACTTCATCCTGTGAGCCCCGGACGTTTACGCCGGACTCGTTAACCGCATCAAGTGATGCCTGCATCAGGTGGAAGGCTCCAGCCAGCGCCGCGAAGCTTTCCCGGTCCAGTTCTGTCAGGACTCCCACAGAGAGCAGCTGTTTTCCGACTCTCTTGTAAAACTCGGCTCCGTATCCGGTCAGGTTGGACGGTTTCTGCCATAGTCTTTTAATAGGTTCCATGATTAGCTTTCCTTTTTACTGGGTAAATCGCTTTTAGCCCTCAGTAATGCACGTGAGGGGGCCATACTGGTGTGACAGCTTCCCTACCCGATGATTTTAGTAGGTATACACTTTCACCCCTCGTTTTCTTCTTTCCTTACTCGTTTTGATGGCATGACAACGCCTGCATAGAGACTGAAGGTTCTCCGGATCTGTTTTGCTGCCCCCGTCCTTGATCTCGACAATATGGTCCACCAGTTCAGCGGGGACGGTCAGCCCATCTATTAAGCAGAGTTCGCAGAACGGGTGACGCTTCCGATACCAGCGCCTAAGCTTCTGCCATTGTGATGTTGAATAGAACGGGACCGTCTCTTTGCTGGCCTGCTCTGGTTTATGCAGGTGACAATATGTTTCACCAGCCGGTACCAGATTCGGACAGGGATACGCCGCACAATATTTCTTGGGTTTGGTTGCCATTAGAGAATCCCCCGTTTTCTGAAATCCAAAAGGTCTTGGGTTATTCTGGTTGCCGCTGGCAGGCCCCGGTGCTTGTCTGGATGCACCAACAACAGAATCGTTTTCAGGTTATCCTTCATGAACGCCCCCAGGTCGGTTGACTGTCGTGAATCGAAAGCCCCAAGGCTATGCAGTGAGCTGGTCAGCTGTTCAATCTTTCGTTTTTCGTCGTAGTATCTGGATCTCCAGTATGCCGCGTCATCCTGACTGCTCCGATCAGTTTGCCGTTGCTGCCGGTGATAACAGGAAAGGCATAGCTGTTTCCATGGTTCATCCGTATTCCGTTTGAATAGCTTTCCGCATTTGGTGCAGGTGACATACTCTATCAATGATCATCACTCCTTTGATCGTTACCGGACACTTTCGCCCGATTAGAAAAAGTCTTCAGTTACAGGGATGGGTTCCTGATCACTTACCCACCCGTCCCTTTGTCCCCTTCCATTTTTATCCGGGGATATTCTATCGGGGGTATCATCACCACTCATTGATTGGGTGGGGGTAATGGGGACATCGGGGGCATATACATCTAACATACTGTTTTTAAAGACATTATAATATCCCCGGCTATTATCCCCGGCCGGGGACATTCCTGAAGCTTGGGGACATTCTGAAATACCCCCATTACCCCCAACATCCCCATTGTCCCCAATACCCCCATTATCCCCATGAATAGAACTTCCACAGAAGGAGGTGGCATTGTTCCCGGTTGCTGAATAGGTGGGAACATTGGGAACAATGGGAACAATCACATCTAATTCACTGTTATTAAAAGCTTCTGGATTGTTCCCGGCTTTCTCCCCTGCGGGAACAATTGGTTCAATGTTCCCGGATTCTGCAACATCTTCAGCATTGTTCCCAATGTTCCCATTGTTCCCATTGTTCCCATTGTTCCCATTGTTCCCGACATATTTATATTTACCCCTTCCATGCTTTCTAATACTCCCTTCCTTTATAAATATAGGAAGAGTCTTTCTAATATAATGATATTTAAGCCCTGTAATATCAGTTAGTTCTTTAGGAGATATACCATCATCGCTTGCATGCTCCTTCAGTGCATCATATAAACGTTGCCTCTCCTCTGTGGATTTAACAGATTGAGCATCCCCCAACAGATTCCATGACAGCATTGACGGATCAAACTTCAAAGCCAGTTCCGCTGGCTCAACATCTCGCCCGTTCAGGTGCAATAATGCATCTGCTTGGCCGGTTTTCCGTTCCAGGACAAGCAGACCATCAGCAGCTCCGGTCAGTCCAAGTGAACCTGAAAACGTGTCCATGATGTCTTCTGCTTCCGATTTTCGCAGGTGGTGAATCAGCAGGACAGACACCTCGTACTTATCCGCAATCTGCTTAATCCCATCGACCGCTTGATAATCTGATTCATAGACGTTCTTGCTACTGCTCGATACCGGCCGAAATTTCGCCAGCGTATCGATAATGACAAGCCGGACATTTCCATACTTTTGAATCTCTTTCATCAAGCGCTCGAATCCCCCCAGCTCCCATTCTCGGCCACTGGGTATAAAGGTGAATGTTTTCTGGTGCCCGTCCCTCATAATTGGTCATTTGCTCAATGCGTGACTTCAAGCGCCTTGGAACATCTTCAAGCGCAAGATACAAAACGGTTCCGGCTTCAACGGAAATTTTCCCCAAGGCAATACCCCCAAACCCCACAGAAAGAGCGATATTCAGTGCCCATATGCTTTTACCCTGCTTCGGCTTGCCGCCAAGGATGTTCAGGCCTTCCGGTAGAATCCCAGGTATCGCCCACTTGGGTTCAGGAAACTCCATCATTACCAGTTCGGCAGCGGTATAACCTTTTACCTTTAATGCCTGCGACTTCCCGTTATCCCTCTGATGGCTACCTTGCTTTTCATGAAACTGGCGGTCGCTGTTTCTTTGCTGGTAGGTTGTACGAGTTCCGGCAATAGCCTTCTCGACCGTCGCTTCCCCGTAGGTCCGACCATCTGAAAAATGTTTTTCATCCCACTTATCGCGCATCAACCCTGAGCGGCGGAACATCGCATCAATCCGGTTGGGATCACGATCAAAAAGAAATGAAAGGTGATTACAAAGAGACTGATCAGCTGCGGAATGATCGTTTCCGGCATCTCCTTCAAACAGCCGCCGGATTTCAGGTCCATTCTTCCAGGTAAATGCATGCTGCAAGAGGGCATCATCATCGTGAGTACCGCCACCGTAAGATGGCTTGAACCGTTCCTGTTCCTTCTCAGCTTGAGCGAATATTTTTTTATGTATCGCCGCCGCCTCATTTGACCTGCTCATTATTTCCACAGGAGAGGGGGAAGACTGATGCCCAGTGATCGTCAGGTATCGACCACTTTCGTAAACCTCGATTTTACCCTTACGCCTTCCGCCAGGGGGCAGCGTTCCTTTATATATGAGACGCAACCCTGTTCCAGATGGCGAGATTTCGGTGTATGTACCCATCTCAAAAAGTAGATTGGAAGCCCATGACTCAAGCCCGCCGGTTTTCAGATCCCGGCATTTATCCAAGTCCCACCCGCAAAATGGATCCTGATCAGTTAAAACGAAGCCAACACCATCAAGCGTTCCGGAACTGTTCTGGAAACATTGAATCGCATGGTGAAAGGATCCCCAGGTTGATGAATCATTGACTTTGGCATGCCTATCAGGGTTCATCGGGCACCGTGGCTCTTTCGACCACTTGCCCTTCCGCCAGACCGCACACCAGACAACCCACTGGGGGATGCACTTCAGCTCTTCCGGGATTCCGTCCGGATCCGGTTTGAGATATTCAGGTTTGTGAGGTGTCATCAGATCAGACCTGAGCAAACGTCTTCAACAACCGAATCAACGAAATTTTCGTTTATCTCGAAACTATTCAGGAACTCGTCAACGGCACTGCGCTTGATGAGGATTGTTCCGGATGGCAGGCGTACATGCCTCAGGCCCTCATTCAACCACTTGCGGACGGTCCTGACGCCCATTCCGCAGTATGATGCAGCTTCAGGAACACGGAACCATTGATCTTCAAAAGATAGTTTTTTGGAGTCTGGACTTTTTCGCTTGGTCATAAATGTATGTTTCCTCTTGTGGTTATAGGCTCCACATTGACACTTTTGACCAGATGGGGTACAAAGGTGGTGCCGAAGAATGGAGCCCAAATTTAAACTTAGTGGGTTAAGTGGTCGTCATTTTCGGTAGGCCCGGTATGCGTTGGCGCGCTGCCGGGCCGTCCCGTTTATCAGCTATTCGTCTTTTTTTCTCCTTTTTAGGGTTTTAGCTCGCTTATTCATTGGGTGGTTTAAATCCTCAGATTTATTCCAGGGATGATTTGGATCAAGTGGCATTCCGTTTTCATCTCCACCCAACCCCTTCAATAGTCCTTCCCATTTCGATCTTTCTGGGAAAGGCTTCAATTTACCTTCCAATGCAAGTTGATTAATCCTGTCATCTATTTCAAAGTAGTTGTTCATGACAGCATATACCAACCCCCCAACATCAAGAACGCTTACAAGGACTTTGTTCCCCTTATCCATCACCTCTGTGAGATCACCGTGTTTATCCAAGCAAGATTTCAATTGACCCACACTTGTCCATTTGGAAAACATTTCATCGCCGTTTATCCAAAACAGCAGCTTGACCTCGAATAGTTCCGGTATGACATTATTCAAACCTGTCCAATCACAACCATAATCTTGAACGAGATCAAAACCGAGCTCCCTTACATGCCGACCAATTTCAACGGAACTTTTTATCGTGAAGCCTCTGCTATACGCAGCATACATTCCATGCAGCTGAAGCGCATTCCCCAGAGAATAAAGCCGGGGAATATTTTTTCCGGGTTTTGGATTAAAAAAATCCAGCAACTCACGGTCCGTCCATGTTTGAATAACCTTAACAGGCATCTCGGGACCAAGCATGGCGACAACCCGAACAGCAAGCCAAGGCCTGTTGAACTCTTCAATGTCGCCGGTCCTTACCTTAGTCATTATATTTTCCCCTCGGTTAACGTCTGACAACCTTACGTTCGACTCTTGATTTAGAGTCTAACATAAAAATGCTGGAAGTCAACAATTAAATAAAAAAAAGCCCGACAACTTGCCCCGCAGGGCCCGTGCTGCTACTTACCTACAGCTGCTCTTTAATTTCGAACCAAGTGGTTGGCGCCCCGGAAGCGATCGTAAGCATTCAGAGCGTTTGAGATCATGCGAAGCAAGACCGCCTCCATAGGTTCTTGTGACGGCAATGATCGACTGATTTCTATTCCGTGCTTTTCAGCCTCAATCATGGCATTGATTTGTATATTCTCGGTATAAATGGTTCGGAGATCCCAGCCGGTCGTCAAATATTCACGGGATAGACGAAGGGTGGACATGGCGGAAAAGAGATCTTTCATCGCGGAGAAGTCGAAAGACTTCATACGAATGCCGCATTCAGCGCAATAGCGATTGTTGGGATATAAATTGTTTGGCTTAGACTCTGTACCACCGCAAACGGGGCAGCGAAAAACATTAGGATTGGTATTGTCCGGGATTGGTTTGTGGGATTTGTGCATGATGGGTCTCCTTTTGTATGAGGTGAAGGAAATCCGCCATCTGTCGCCAAACAAATGGGCGGACCGCATGCGGTTGGCGAACCGGGGACAAAAGGAACCCGGCAGACCCGAAGGTCTCCGCACACGACCCGCCCAATATATTACCTCCATTTGGACGCAAAAAAAGCGCCACAAAAAAAGGATCAGGGCGCTCGCACGCCTTCTGTCAATTCCGGTCGCCAAACCGAGTTACAGAATTTGCTGCAACGCCTTAATGGTTCAATAAATCGTATGGGTTTGTCAAGTATTTTTCAGCGCAATGTTTTTCAGCGCAAAAAATAGAGACAGAAGGTTTAGTTTTTTTGAAGACCAGTTGAAATGATGTGTTATCTGCCCGTTTCGGGCAAATATCCTCGTCCTGTCGTTGCACCCTTCGTCTTAACTGTTGATCACTCACCCGATCACGCTCCGCCGCCCCATCATTCAGCCGCTCCGGAATCACCCTCGTAACCGTTGTGGTGCCTGCTGATCGATGAGTTTATACATTTACAGACAATTAATTATGGAATTTTGAAGGTCCTAACGAATCGATAGGCCCTTCAAATCGACGGGTCTAAATGTTTTCAGATAAATAATCACGCAAATCGGGAGAATGCTGTTTCACAACACCCAATATATCTCTCTGCCATTTTTTGGGAAGCTGCATAAATATAAACTTCATCCGCTCCCGGTGTTCGCTGCAATCCAAGCAGAATTCACCAATACTGATTGCTGACCTCAGATCCTTTTCCTGTTTGGCCGTGTCCTTCCGTTTCTGACTGATTAAAATCTTATGCAGGATGAATGCGGATGGCTCCGGAAGCCATACGGAGATATCCCTGTGCTGCATGCTGAACTTGTAGTCCTGCAGCATTTTCATATAAGCAAGACCTTCAGCGTTGACATTGAGTTTCTTGATTTCATATGGGGTGTCCTTCGGCCTGCCAAGTGCAGGGGTTAAAAACTGAATCTCCAAATCGGGATGGACGTATTTAACAAGTCCGGTGCGGTAATCGAAATCACTGTCAAACCCAAGAGAATTCAGCAACTCGGTAATATCAACCTTGCTGTTAAACCGTGCTGGATTCGGCACAAGAAAATCAACATCCGTCGTTCTGATCAAGGGTATTTCGGGCGCATTCTCAAATAGGATCCGGTAAAAATATTGGCTCCAGCTGCCGATGATGACAAGCCCGTCTAATACCCCCTTGACCTGAAGCTCTTTCAGAACGGCCTCAAGGAGGTTATAATTTTCTTCCATGCAACACCTTTTCTATTTCCTTCAGATCGGCTTTGACCTGCTTCAGCTTTTCTTCGAACTGTTTTCTGGTATTTATCTGGTCTTTGACAACTCCCGCCTTTTCCGAATCCACAGCGCCGATGTATTGAAATTTAACTTTATCCGCTTTACGAACTGCCAGATACACGTATTCCCTGTGATTACGTTTTTTAATGGAAATGCCGCCCTTGGGATATTCGGCGATTTTCGCTTGATACTTATCAACTAAAGCATTCAAACGATCATACTCTTCCTGAATCACACCTTTGATGTAGCTCATAGACTGCCCCGGATTGTCTAACACATATACAAAAATTATACACCCGTTAGGCAATATAGGTCAAAAAAATAATTGTCATGAAGACGGAGAAGAGAGTTTTCCATATAAAGAAATCCCGCCAATAATTACTGAAAATTGACGGGATTTTTACCTACATAGCAAAAAGTCATTTTAGGTGCATATAGAGTGCGGTTTAACCCATAAAACTGAGTCAAACCGCACTATCAGATATAATAAAATCAAATAGTTATACCCAACAACCGGATCCGGCCTTCGGCACCATCAACCAGCAAAGGGTTGTCATCCAAAACGGATTCCAACCCTTTCGTTTTTTCAGCATGCATATGGGCTGCGGCTTGATACGAACCCTCCGGGTTTGGCAGAAAAGGGGTCATCACCTGTTTCCAACGGATAAGCCCCGCTCATCAAACATTAGATCCTTTCTGCTATTGCATCACCCATTGCAACGGTTCCAACCACAGACGAATCTGAATTAGGCGCAAAATCCTTTGTATAAATCCCCTCTTCCAACACCTGGCCCACCGCCGTTTCAATGGCATCTGCCGCCGGTGCCTGATCCAGACTGTACCGGAGCATCATGGCCGCAGACAGGATCTGGGCTATTGGATTGGCAACGCCCTGCCCGGCGATATCCGGCGCTGATCCGCCCGCCGGTTCGTACAAGCCGAACTTCTGCTCATTCAGACTGGCAGACGCCAAGAGGCCCATGGAGCCGGTAATCATGGCGCACTCATCGGAGATAATATCACCAAACATATTTCCGCACAGCAGCACGTCAAACTGATGCGGATCCCGCACCAGCTGCATGGTGGCATTATCCACATAGATATGGTTCAGGGTCACATCCGGATAGTCTTTGGCCACTTCCATGACCACTTCGCGCCACAGCACCATAGAGTACAGGACATTTGCCTTGTCAACGGAGGTCACGATCCCCCGGCGCTTGCGTGCAAAATCAAACGCCATACGGGCAATGCGTTCGATCTCCCAGCGGTGATAGATCAGGGTATCAAAGGCCAGTTCTTTCGCCCCTTCACCTTCACGCCCTTTGGGCTGACCGAAATAGATACCGCCGGTCAGCTCACGCACACACAGAATATCAAACCCGTCTTTGACAATATCCGCACGCAGCGGACTGGACGCAGCCAGTTTTTTGAAAACTTTGGCCGGGCGCAGGTTGCAGTACAGCTCAAAATGCTTGCGAAGCGGCAACAGGGCAGCCCGTTCCGGCTGTTCTTCCGGGGGAAGGTGTTCCCATTTCGGTCCGCCAACAGAACCAAAAAGCACGGCATCCGCAGATTCGCAGCAGGCCAGTGTTTCTTCGGGAAGCGCCTTGCCCTGGCGGTCAATTGCCACTCCGCCCACATCAGCCTCTTCATAGGTCAGGGTAAAACCAAATTTTTTCTGGGCCGCATTCAGCACCTTCACCGCTTCCTGCATCACCTCCGGGCCGATCCCGTCTCCGGGTAGAATTGCTATTTTACTCACACTGTTTTCCTTCTTTTTTATGTAGTGGATCATGATCGCCTGTATCTGTCGGGACACAGCAAGTCATCTAAGCACGCACTAAAAAAACATCATAATATAGCGCTGTTCGGTGACAGTTCTACACAATCCCCCGGCACCCGTCAACCCGTTCACATCAAAGGCTATAAAAATAATGACACCGCAATTCAGGAAATCGGGTCATCAAACGACCGTATCTTTACCGAGGGGTCTGCTGTAGGGGGGATTTCCCGGATTCAACGGTTTCCTGGTACGCCGGCAGTGTCATTAAGGCCGTTGCCAGCAGCAGGTCATCCGGTGTCGTGATCTTCAGATTAAAGCGGGAGCCGGGGATGGTATACACCGGGACATCAAAGGCTTCCATCATGCCGGCATCATCGGTTCCTGTCACCCCGGCTGCAATCGCTTTTTCGTGTATCTCCCGTATGCGCGCAAAAGAAAAACCCTGGGGGGTCTGAACAGCCCGGATGTGGTCCCGTGTAAGGGTCTCAATAACTCTTTTTGATTGCGGGTCCACGCGTTTCAGTGTATCCACAGAAGGCAACACAGGGATGCACGCCCCGGTCTTTTCGGCAGCTTCGATGCACGCCAGAATGAGGCGTTCAGGTACAAAAGGACGGACCGCGTCATGAATCAACACCGTATCCACCCCGCTGCCGTCCATGGCCTTCAATCCATTGTAGACAGAGGCCTGACGCGTATCCCCGCCAGCAACCAGACACAACCGGTCTGACCAGCCCACATACTCCCGGATCAGCTGGGTGCAGAAATTCAGGTCTTCTTCCGGAACCACCAGCCAGATCCGATGAATGGCGGGTACAGATACGAACTGCCGGAGTGTATGAATTAAAATCGGCAGGCCGCAAAGCGTAAGATACTGCTTACGGACATCTCCGCCCATACGCAGCCCTTTGCCGCCTGCGACAATCACCGCTCCCGTCAACATGCTATGCTCAGCTTTGCAGGTAGGAAAGTTCACTGGGCAGGGGGATTCCTTTGCCCATGGTGTCTTCACCGAAATTAACACTGGCCAGGATCTGAATATCGTTCAAGGCACGGGCATCCCCTTCAAACACGACTTCACGGATATCTTCTTTCTGAATTTTACCGCCCGCCCACTGGATATCCAGCACACTCCCTGCGTCAAACCGATCCTCTCCCACACACAACTCCACCTGACCGCCGAAGTACTGCACAATCTTGGCCACCAGCAGGCTGGGCCGGGAGTGGAACCCGCGTTTCATGGGGATACCTGTCCGAATAAAAGACCGCTCCACATTTTCTTTGAGCAGAACTCTCGCCAGCTTCCGGCCTGCATCCATGAACAGCCATACATGGCGCAAGGCATAATTGACGGTCTGTTCAAGGAGGATATCCGGTTCGATAAGGTCAACCAGCGCTTCCTGAACATCGCGGTAAGCGGCCTTGAGGCTCACCTGATGCAGGTGACGTTCGTAAAAATGAAGCAGTCGGCCGATCATCTGAAGCAGGTGAAGAATCACCGACACATACCCGCGAAACTGTTTGAGCATCGAGACGTCTGACTGAACCCCCCCATGGATCACATAGGTGTCAAAGGCAGACTGCAGGTTGTGCACCAGCATCTCCACCCGGCGGACCTCCACCTCGTTCACCTGCTCCGGAACAAGCTTCCGGATCGTTTCCATGTCATAGGGGTCATAAAATCCATAGGATTCAAAGGATGCGGCAATGTTCAAAAAATCATTGGCGATTTTAACCACATGCCGCCGCTGTTCGCCCATTCGCTCATCTTCAATATCATTTTCCAGCCGGTCTGTGGTGACAAGACCGGGGAAATCCTCCGTTCCGAATGCGTCGTCCGGAACTCGAATACCCCGTTTTTCAGCCTCTTTGAGGATGACCGGGGCCAGCCTGGCCAGGGTGTTTCTCAGATAGGTCAGCGTTTCTTCCCCGGCCGTCCGAAAACCGGCAGGCGCTGACACGCCGTAAAAGGCAAACCGGTCAGATATATGCTGCTGAGCATAGGCGCCAAGGCCGATATGCCGCACAGCCGCAGCCAGCTCCCGGTAGAAAAACCATCGGGAGTTGTTCTTGGCGCCATGATAGTCGAGGAAGTCCTCCACCAGATGGGAGGTGGCGATAAATGTGGAAAAAAACTTTTTGGTAAACCCATGCTCAAGCTGAGAGAGGCCGCAGACATAGCGGCAGCATTTCAAGTAGCCAGACGAGTAGATCTCAATCTTTCGGACAAATGAGATATCGCGCACCTCAGGTTTCATGACAGGCCTTATCACATCACATCGTTCTGTGTTTCGGCAATGGCTTTGTCGAGTTTTTCGACCAGGCTTGCCGGCAGTCCATCGATCTCCACATTCAAAAACCCCCGGACAATGGTTGAGATCGCCGCATCTTCATCCATGCCTCTTGCCATCAGGTATTCGATTTCCCGCTGGTCTATTTTCCCCACAGCCGCTTCATGGGACATTTCAACACCCGGCTGAAAACCTTCCAGCTCTGGAATCGCATGGAGAAATCCCTCGCTCAGAATCAGTCCCTTGCACTCCAGATGGGCCTTGATGCCCGGCGTCTTTCCGATCAGCTTGCCCCGGGCAATGATACTGCCGCCTGCGGTAATGGCACGGGAAATAATCTCCGCCCGGCTGTTTTCCCCCTCGAGCACCACCTCGGAGCCCACATCCATCTGCGAGCCTTCGGCAGCCACCAACACACTGTTCAGACGTGCAACCGCCCCCTTGCCTGCCAGAATGGTCAGGGGATTGGTCTGAAGGGAGCCCACCGGTTTCAGGGAAACATAGTTGGAAATAAAAATACCCCCCGCTTCCACATGGGTCACGGTTCGGGGCCGCACGTTCACTGCTTTACCCCAGTCGTGAATCATGGTGTACGTAAGCTTGGCACCTTTTTTCACATAGAATTCGGAAATACCCACGTGCAGCCCCTCGATCAGGTGCGGAGACGTCGAGCAGCCGGAGATGATATGCATATCCGACCCCTCTTCGGCGATCACAATATTATGCACATGCTGAGAGCTTTTTTCCATTGCAATATGAAGACAGGTCTGAACCGGCTGGGGAACTTTCACCCCTTTTCGTGAACGGATAAAAAAACCTTCGGTGGGCATATCGTAGGTACACCGGGTAAAATCATCCTTTTCCGGATCAATCAGCTTCCAGACATGATCCGACAGTCCATCAACGGTTTTAATTGCCTGCGAGATCCCCATGATATCCACGCCGTTCTGAGTGGCGTTGCAGTGGATAATCCGGTTGTCTTTCTGAATAAAGGTTCCCGCTCGCGCGGTCATATCCGTTTCAATGCCCACGTTGAGAAATGCAGCTGCATCGTCTGCATCCAGCCCAGAGAGATCCTCCACATAAGCATGCGTCTGATCGGCCACTGTGTATTTTTGCAGATCGACTTCCGGGCTGTCCCCGATCTTTATATCGAGCATCTCACGCACTCCTCATATCCGTATTCACGAATCCACTTGAGTATTTCGCTTGCATTCCGCGTACATTGCAGCACACCGTCGTACAGTACCTGGCCTCTGTCCGCCGTGATATAATCGAGAATATGGCCGGTATGGGTAATCACCAGGGCGGACTTTCCCTGTGTCTCCGGATCTTTACGGGAGGGGCACAGCGATGACCGGGTAACGCCCCGGTTCAGCAGTCGGTTGATGGCCTCGCCCAGCATGACAATGCTTTGAAGATCCACACCGGACTCTGGCTCGTCGAGCAGGACCAGGTCCGGCTGCTGGGCGGTCAGCTGCAGGATTTCGGAGCGTTTAATCTCACCGCCGGAAAAATTATGATTCACATCCCGGTCCAGGAACTGCCTGAAATTGAGTTCTTCGGACAGCGCATCCACATCCACTGGCCTGCCGGCTGCACAGATTTCCACCATTTTACGTGTGCTCAGCCCATTGATGGTGGGTGGTCGCTGAAACGAAATCCCGATGCCCAGACGCGCCCGTTCATGAATGGGCATGTACGTAATATCTTCACCCTTGAATGTGATTTTTCCCTGAGTCACCGTATACCCGGCAAACCCCATCAGGGTGAGCATCAGGGTGGTTTTTCCCCCTCCGTTGGGGCCGAAGAGCACATGGGTTTCCCCTTTGGGGATATGCATGTTCACGTTCTTCAGGATTTCCCGCCCGCTCACTTCAACTTTCAACGCTTCGATCAGCAGCATGAACCCATCTCATTGTTTCTAACGTGGCCGGACATGCGCCTGCCGCCGCCAGACGCACCCGAAAACGTATATCATAAAGCAATCGGCCGGAGTCGTCAATAAGCCGAATTCTGTAACCCCAGACTGGGGTTGACGATCATTCATCTCATGGACACCGGTTACCCGGCATCTCGTGCGACCTACCCGGAAGAATCAGGCGGACCACCCTCAGGCTCTTCCCTATTTGGTCTTGCACCGGGCGGGGTTTACCCAGCTTCTCCGATCACCCGGAGAACTGGTGAGCTCTTACCTCACCGTTTCACCCTTACCGGACACAGAGAAACGGTCCGGACATACCGAACCGCACCGTGCCAGGCGGTTTGCTTTCTGTTGCACTTGCCTTCACGTCACCGTGACTCCACGTTATGGAGCGCCCTGTCCTCTGGTGTTCGGACTTTCCTCCAGCCCGCCTGAACGGGCCAGCGATCGTCTTGACGACTCCGGCCAAAAAACGACAACGCATCAGATCCGCCAGTCAGGCAACAGCCCCTTATCATTGATAGGCGTTCGCTGCAACACCCATTTACATTCAGCGCGTATCAGCTGGCTGCCGCAGCTGCTTCGGTTTCCTTTGGGAGTTCCCTGTAAATAATGCGATGGCAGTGCGGGCAGGTTTTCAAACCATCATTCCGGCACAGTTCATTACTCAGCTGGGCAGGGATACTCATGAAACACCCCTGGCAGACCCCCTTTGCCACCGGGACCACCACAATACCGCCAGTGCTTTTGGAAAGCCGCTCAAACCATTCCTTCAGCTTCGGTTTCAGACGCCCGGCAATCTGCGCCTTATCAACCTCAATCGCTTCAAGATCCTCCCGGTCTTCCACAGAATCAGATAAAATGGTTTCCTTTTCCGCCGCAACCTGACTCTGGGACTGAGCCAGCCGATTCCGTGCTGCTTTCACCTCGGCTTCCATGCCTTCGGTCGATTCCATTAGAACGAGCAGTTCCTCTTCCATGGCGGATTTGCGTTTACGGTTGTCATCAATCTCCCGCAGCAGCGTCTGATACTCTTTGTTTGTGGTCACTAAACGCAGCGACACATCACTTTTTTCAATCCGGGCATCACAGGTCTGAATTTCCTGCTCAAGCAGTTTCTGCCGATCCAGCAGACCGTTCAACTCGCCTTCCTTTGATTCAACCCCTCGCGCCAGCGCTGACAGGCGCGCATCCAGCTCGGCAATCTTGCTGTCAACCGTTCCCAGCACGGTCTGGATCTTCAGCGACCGTGTCTCTAATGCCTGGAGCTGAATCAACACAGCCAGCTGTTCCCCCATGTTCTCTGTCATGGCCACATCCTGTTTTTACGGTTATGGGTTCTGCCCTTGTTCAACCTGCACACCTTTCGCCTGTATCATACCCACTGAAACGGATCCGATTCACAGCGGCTCGCCAGCACCTCCAGCGGAAGCCCGGCATTCTTCACTGCCTGGGTCATTTTTTCCACCACTGCCGCCACCATGATATGCTCTGAGGGGAAATGCCCGATATCCACCGCACCGATACCCGCCGCCTCCATATCTCTGACCTCATGATATTTCAAATCGCCGGTGATGTAGGCATCCACCCCGCAGACCGCGACCTGTTTGAACAGGCTGCTGCCGCTTCCCGTGCAGAGCGCCACCCGTTTGACCCTGGACATTGGGTCTCCGCAGAACCTGACCCCGGATGCCCCCAGGAGATCCTTGAGCCGGGTGGCAAGCTGTTCCAGAGTCATGCCCGCTCCTGCCAGGGATCCGATACGCCCCAGACCGGCATGGGTATCGCCACCAGGATCCGGGATCAAAACAGAAAGCGATTCAAGGCCGATTCGTTCTGCCAAAAGATCATTGAGGCCGCCAGCCATGCTGTCCAGGTTGGTGTGGGCAGCAAACAGCGTCAACTGATGCCTGCAGGCCGTTGCAATGATACCGCCTATCGCCGTCTCCCCATCCACCTGTTTCAGGGGCGAAAATATCAGCGGATGATGGGTTAAGAGAAACCCCGCTCCGCAGGCCACCGCTTCGTCAACCACCGCCGGCGTTGGATCAAGGGCAACCATGATTTTATGCACCGGCCACCGGCCATCTCCCACCTGCAGCCCGCAGTTATCCCATGCTTCCGCATAAGCCGGCGGAATGCAGGCATTCACCAGTGCAATAACGTCCGCTGCACAAACCACACCTTCCCCCTTTGACCGTTTTTGTGTATCCTTTTTTCACCTGGCACAAAAAAACGCGGAAGGCATGGCCTTCCGCGTTTTAAATCAGCTGAGCGTGAACACGGCTGCAGTTATAGCCGCGTTCCCTCCTGTAAACGGATAACGTTTACAGGAAAATGGTGGGCCCACCTGGATTCGAACCAGGGACCGACCGGTTATGAGCCGGTGGCTCTGCCAAACTGAGCTATAGGCCCGTTCACTTAACATAGTTGGAAATCATTACTCCCCTGCCCCGTGTTTGTCAAGCGGTTAATCTCGGATCTGAGCCCTGGTGCCTATCCGTTTTCAATGAAGCTTTTGAGTTTTCTGCTGCGTGTCGGGTGCCGGAGTTTCCGCAAGGCTTTTGCTTCAATTTGCCGAATCCGCTCACGGGTCACGGCAAAGTCTTTACCCACCTCTTCCAGCGTATGATCCGCTTTTTCACCGATGCCGAACCGCATCCGTAGCACCTTCTCCTCACGGGGTGTCAGGGTGGCCAGCACCTTCCGGGTCTGATCTGCCAGGTTCATACTGATGGCGGCCTCAGAGGGCAGCAGAAACTTTTTGTCTTCGATGAAATCCCCTAAATGGCTGTCTTCTTCCTCACCAATCGGCGTTTCAAGAGAAATGGGCTCCCGTGCAATTTTAAGCACGCGCCGCACCTTGTCTAAGGGGATCTCCATTTTTTCCGCGATCTCCTCGGGCGATGGCTCACGGCCCAGATCCTGAACCAGATAGCGGGAGGTGCGGATCAGCTTGTTGATGGTTTCAATCATATGGACCGGAATACGGATGGTACGCGCCTGATCGGCAATTGCTCGGGTGATGGCCTGGCGGATCCACCAGGTGGCATAGGTGCTGAATTTATACCCCCGGCGGTATTCAAACTTATCAACCGCCTTCATCAAGCCCACGTTCCCTTCCTGAATCAGATCCAAAAACTGCAGCCCGCGGTTGGTATATTTTTTGGCAATGCTCACCACCAGCCGCAGATTGGCCTTGACCAGTTCGCTTTTGGCGTTTTTTGCCTGAACCCGGCCGCCGTCAATATTGTTCACCACCTTGCGAAGATTGCGCAGGTCAGATTTAAGCGCCATCTCCCGCTCAATAATCTGAAGCGCCACCCGTGCCAGATCACTATGAATTACCCGCAGATCCGTTTCTGGCATTCCTGATTTTTGTGACACCACACTGACAAAGGCGTCTGCATCCATGATCAAGCCCCGAAATTCGCTGATGCCACAGTCAAACGACTCCGCACACCGGGCCACCAGCTTGTTCATGGTTTCAAACCAGACGATATTATCCCTCACCCGGCTGTCGATTTTATCGATGACCCGGCTTTCGAATCGCCAGTCCTTGATCAGTTCAAAAATTTTGGTATTCCGCCGTCCGATGGACCGACGCAGTTTTCGCTGGTCTTCAGAGGGGGTTTCGCCTGAAAACAGTTTTTCCCTGAGCGCCATATTTTCTGCATGCAGGGCCCTGACATTCTTCATGATCCCCAGAAATTTATCTACCTGGTCCTTTTCTTCGGACACGGTGTCGCCTTCATCAATATCCCGCAGCACATGTTTGGGGCGCAATGTTCCTTTTTCGATATTTTCAGCAAGATTCAGAATGGTAGATACGGCAAGGCTGGTATCCAGCATGGCCTTTAGAACCGCTAATTCCCCGGCCTCGATTTTTTTGGCAATTTCTATTTCACCTTCCCGGCTGAGCAGGGTCACCATCCCCATCTCACGCAGGTACATTTTTACGGGATCCGTCACACTGCCGAACTCGTTCTCACTCCCTTCGCCAGAGAGTGACGCCTTGGTAATTGTTTTTTTCTTCTCTGAGGTGACGCCGCATTCGGCGGTCAAATCACGTTCTTCCTCCGCTTCTTCGCCCTCCTCCTCAGTGGCTGAAGCTTCAGCAGCCTTTCCCCGGCTTTTACCGGCTGCCGGTTTGGCGGCACCGTCCTGTCGATCGACAATTTCGATATCCAGATCTTCAAATATTTCAAGCGTTTCGTCTATCTGATCCGCTGTCTGAAGATCATCGGGTACAACTTCAAGGATTTCATCGTAGGTCAGATATCCCTGATCCTTTCCCTTGGCAATGAGCACCTTGAGTTCCTGTTTTTTCGCCTCAAGCATTTTTTTACGTGTATTCGCGGCTTTTGCTGCCATAAATAATTTTCTCCTGGCTAGGTCCTGCAGGCGACGCTACGCCCGCGCGGATAGACACCCTGTATGCAAGCGCTGTTTATGCTTAAGCCCCATTCACCGATAATCGTGTTAAACCCTGTGTCCTGATCCCGTCACACGGCGCCTGCGCCCCCGCATGAAGCTGAACTGGTCAAGCAATTTCACACAGCCGTCGTACACCCACTCATCCTCTGAAAGCGCCAGCGATGCCACGGCTGACGCACTCGCAGGGTCCAGGTGCTGAGAGACAACATCAACAAGGGTCTTTCCCCCCGCTTCAAGCCCTGACAAAATCGCCTCTCCCAGCTGCCGCATCTCCGGATCCTGGAACAGGGAAAGGGTTTCCCGCTTCCGCATTTCCGGATGAATGTCGGGAAACTGCACCAGCATGGACAAGATCCTTTTTTCCATCCGGTCTTTCCGCTGCCAGTCCACCGGAAGCGGATCATGCCCAGTTTCTCCCCTTGACTTTTTTATTTCCGGACGGACGACTTCATACCGGCTGCGGATGGCCGATTCATCCACCTCCAGCCGCTCGGCAAGATCCCGTATATACAAGGACCGTTTCAGACCGTCGTCAATTGCCTGAACCGGCCCTTTAAGATCATCCAGCACATGCAGACGGCCTTCCACAGATAAACCGTGGCGCCGGATGCTGATATCTGACAGAAAATGAATGACCGGTTTTCCCCTTTCCGCCAGCTTGAGAAACGCTGCTCCGCCATTGGCTGAAACAAAGGCATCCGGATCCTGCCCCTCCGGCAACACCAGGATCCGCACATCCATCTTCTGTTTTTCAAAAACGGGGATGCTCCGTTCAGCGGCGTTGATACCCGCCGAATCCGAATCAAATACCAGCACCGCCTCTTTCGCATATCCCTTCATCAGCCGGACATGATCTTCCGTCAGCGCTGTTCCCAGTGTGGCCACCACATTCCGGACACCGGCCTGATACAAGGCAATCGCATCCACATAGCCTTCGACCACATGAACACAGGCGGTTTGCCGGATCTGGGGTCTTGCCAGCGGCAGGGCGTACAGGATGCGGCTCTTGTGGTAGACCAGGGTCTCGGGTGAATTCAAATATTTTGGCCGACTGTCATCCAGTACGCGGCCCCCAAAACCCGCCACCTGTGATGACGAATCCCGGATAGGAAATATGACCCGGTTGCGAAACCGGTCATAAATCCCGCCGCGGTCATTTTCCATGAGAAGTCCGGATTGAACCGCAAGCGCCTTCGGCACCCGGTTTTCATATAAGAACCGGCTCAGATGATCCCATCCATCCGGTGCATACCCGATTTCAAAAGCGTCCAGTGTTTCCGCAGTCAGGTGGCGATGCTCCAGGTAGTCGCTCACATGAGGGGCTTTTTCCAGCTGAGCTTTAAAAAAAGAAATCGCCAGTTGATTGGCACGAAAAAGGCCTTCGCGCTGCCGGATGCGCGCCCGGGCTTCCGGCGGCAGTTTCGCTTCATCAATGGCAATACCGCACCGCTTTGCAAGCTGGCGCACGGCTTCCGGAAACGAGAGCCCGTCCCGTTTCATCAGATACTTGAATGCATCACCGCCCTCACCGCAGCCGAAGCAATAATACAACTGTTTTTCACTGCTCACCGAAAACGAAGGCGATTTTTCGGAATGAAACGGGCACAGGCCCATAAAATTCCGTCCGTTTTTTTTCAGTTGTACGGTTTCGGAAACAAGATCAACAAGATTTGCGGTCTGTCTGATTTGGGATATTTGCTCATCAGAAATAAATGCCAACCCTGAGCCCTCTTACGCGTTTCAGGCGCCGTACCACGATTCGGCTGATCCACTTTAAAGCCCTATCGCCTATGAAAGTAACACTGGATTTACAGGTGTCAATGCTGTCGACTGGCTAAAGCACTCCTTTTGTCGACAACACTCCCTCGATCCGTGGATCCAGGCTTACCGCCTGCCGCAACGCACGCCCCATGGCCTTGAACATGGATTCCAGAATATGATGTTCGTTCTCGCCGTACTGCACGTTGATATGAAGGTTCATCCCGGAATTAACGCAAAACGCCCGAAAAAACTCTTTGGCCACCCTCAGGTCGAACACAACTGGAGCAGGGTAGATATCCGGATGATGATACACCAGATACGGTCGATTGGAGAGATCCACACTGACTGCCGTCAATGTTTCATCCATGGGCGTCACCGCGTGTCCGTAACGGACAATGCCCTTCCGGTCCCCCAGAGCAGTTTTAAAAACACTGCCCAGGACCAGCCCGACATCCTCGACGGTATGATGGGCATCCACCTCAAGATCACCGTTTGCAGATACCGTCAGATCAAAAAAACCGTGCGCCGCAAACAGCGTCAGCATATGATCAAAAAACGGGATCCCCGTCTGTACTGACGCGATTCCCGTTCCATCCAGATTCATCTCAATTTTTATTTGTGTTTCCCGGGTATCCCGGGTTTGTTCAGCACTCCGCATTCATTTTTCCCATCGAGTGACCGGCCGAACCGCGTTAGACTAACTGCCTAATATTATTAATACAAAAAATAAATATACTGTATACCGTATTCCTCACCCGATGTCAACCCCCGATTGATTTCCGCAGACAATGCCCCCAACTAAGACCCCTGTCACGTCAGAAACAAAAAAGTGCATAACACCCGGCAGGCGGCGTAACCGGTTCTTCGTCTTGTTTTTCCTTTTTCTTTCAACGGGTTTTTGCTTATACTATATGAATCGGCAGCCTTGCAGGCTGCCTTAAAAAATACACGAGCCCCGATTCAGATGAAAACCGGCATTCAAGGAGCAGCGATGACCCCCCCACTTGTTTTAGAAGACGCGGTAAAAACAGTTACCGCAGATCAGGATAAAATCCTGTCACCCGTTCAAACCCTCGCACATGTGCGCAAAAAGCTCGAAGCCGTTGGCATGGATATTCTATCTGAGACCCGTCGTATCGATTCGGGCCGGCTTGATATACCGGTCTTTTTTTCCGTTTGCGGCACTGATGCAAAACAGCTTACCGGTACATCAAAACAAATGGGAAAAGGCGCTAGTCCCGAACAGGCGGAAGCCAGCGCTGTCATGGAGCTCATGGAACGGTTCAGTGTCTATGCATTCAAAACCACGCCCGCTCATTTTACCACGGCAACCTGGGAAGACGTAAAAAAACAGGCGATTCCCCTGGATCAGATCGCCGCTTCGGTGAACGAATCAACCGAAGAGACCGATCAGGTGGCCCCGTTTTTCTCAGCGCTCCCGTTCAACTGGACACCTGCAACCAACCTGACCCGAAACCAAATCGTCCTTGTCCCCTTTGACTGGTTTTTCATGATCAATGCGTTCAACGGCGCCTCTGCGGGAAACTGCAGAGAAGAGGCCCTTTGCCAGGGAATCTGCGAGGTGGTGGAACGGCACGTGTGTGCACGCGTGGCAAAAGAGCGGTTGACATTGCCTGGCATAGATCTGGAAACCGTCACCGATCCAGTGACGAAAACCCTGATCGAAAAATTTACACGCAACGGCATCCGGCTGTATGCCTCTGACATGACCCTGGACACAGGGATTCCAACGGTCAGTGTTCTGGCATATGATCCCGCCACCTTTCCGGAAAAAAGTGAGCTGGTCTGGACGGCGGGAACCGCCCCCAGCCCGGTCAAGGCGCTCAACCGTGCCCTGACCGAAGTTGCACAGCTGGGAGGGGATTTCAACAGCGGCACCACCTACGAAGCCAGCGGACTTCCGAAATACACCAGCCTTGCGTCTGCCGACGACATCATGAACCCGGCTGAAATAAAATCCATTGACAGTCTGCCGGATATATCAGACATCAACATCCGGGTCGAAGTCGAACGCCTCATCGATCGCCTCAGGAAGATCGGATTTGAAATCCTCACCATCGAAACCACGCACCCGGAGCTTAATATACCCGCGTTCTATACACTCATCCCCGGCACGGCTTTCCGTGAGCGGGCGGAAATGAGCAGTATGGGATTGTTTACCGCAAAGTATATGGCGGAAAACCTGCCTCCCGTAAAAGCCAAACAGCTGCTCGAGCAATTTGAAACTGCGATGCCAGGGCGGTATTACACCTGTTTTTATCAAGGCATGGTGGAGCTGGCCATGGAAGACATCCCTGCCGCCGCAGACGCCTTTCGCGAGGCACTGGGAAGGTCCCCCTCTGCCCAGGACATGCCGAGCATCTGTTCGTATCTCGGCATGTGTTTAAAAGATATGGAGGAATACGACAAGGCCCTTGAGATTCTCAACCAGGGGCTGTCAATGGATGCTGAACGCACAGACATTCTGAACCTGATCGGTTTTTGTCACTTCAAACGCGACGCATTCGAAAAAGCCATTCATGCCTTTGAGCAGGTGATTGCCCTGAATCCGTCTTCTGGCATTGATTATGCCAATATGGCGACCAACTACCGAAAGCTGGGACAAACCCAAAAGGCCATTGCCTATTATGAAAAGGCGGTTGCTATCGACCCGACACTTGAGTTTGCCTGGGAAAACCTGCTGAAGTTAAAGTCATAATTGAAAAAAAGCGGGGCGTGGCACTATGCATATCGGGCAACCGGTATGAATCCGGAAAGATCTCCTTTAAACAGCCCGGCCTTTTTCGCTGTTGCCTGAAACCGCCCCATCGTCTCTTTCCCGCCGTTTACCCGTTAGACAGCCCCGCTCACATCCGCTCGAAGACCGATCAGTTTTTCTCGCATATCTGTGCAGTCCGCTTCATACCGGGCAAGCTGTTCCTGAATCGACGCCTTGTCTGTCTGATGCGACTGGATGACTGCGGAAATACCATCCAGATCTGCCGTGTGCGCCTCGAACCGTTCGGTCAGTGTGGTCCACACATCGGCAGATACCGCATCTGCCAGCCGGAACAGATACGTAAATTTTAGATTTTCCTGATAATCCTTGAAATGAAAACGGATAGAGGCCTCGGTTTCCCGTTTCATGCGTTTCAGTCCATCCTTGAGCGCCCGCAAGGCTTCTCTGCGGTCTTCGGTAACCGGTTTTTTAAATACCTGGCGGATACGGTTGATCAGTGTGTAAATCCCAAAACGGAACAGGGTTTCAGTTCGCACCCGGGCGCCGTATCGGGTCAGGTCCATGATGGGTGGCAGTGCAATTCCGGCAACCGTCTTCATCGATTCCAGTTCCCCGTGCTGAATCGGCTCCCAGGAGGTGGGGGCTTGTACAATTCCCAGTTCACAAAGCCCATCACAGTAATCGTTCAGGGCATCAATCATCATCCCCTCATAGGGTTCCGCGATTCCGAGAAAATACGCTTGAATTTCGGTTTCCATTTTCCGGGTAAACCGGATGACCTGCGGAGTGACCACTTCGGTAATATGCCGGTCAACAGCCTGTTTGAAATCCTGATACAACCGAAACAGCACCGCATTGAACCCTTCTGTGGAGACAGATGCAGCATAGGCGTCAAGACCTGGTGCGTAACTTTTGATAAAGCCGGAAACCGCTTGGATCAACTCCCGGTGCGGCGCAAACAGATGGTCTGTCTCGGTACGCAGGCTCTGGTGCAGCGGTGCTTTCCCGCCGTCCAAGGTGCGTTTGACCATGTCTTTCACCCGCTCAAGTTTTTTCTGATAGTGGCGGATACGACTGACGACCGTTACCGCGCTTTCCGTGTCACGGGCCAGAAGGTCTGTCATGAGCCGGCACCGGTTGATCATGGCATCCACCAACAGGGTCAGCCGCTCCAGATGATTTTTAAGCAGCAGTTCAAAACGCTTTCCTGTCAGGACACCGAGCAGTGCGTCGAGAAATCCGGCTGTACGGGCATCCGACCAGTCGGCAAACACGGTGTCTCCCTCCCACTGGGCCAGCCGTGCCTGATCTTTTGGCAGCAAGGCCGTATCCCCTCCCTGTTCCCGGATCGCGCGCAGCAGATTAAACAATGAAGAAAACGCATGAATTTCAGGGTCTGGCTTGATCAGGGAAATATCCTCCCAGATACGGCCGATCAGCGCCTCAAGATCTGCGGTTCCATCATGCTCGTTCAGGTCGCAGTTCACCACAAACAGCATGTTATCAAGGATACCCATCTCCCGGATCATGGAGAGAAAGCGGATATCAGCCCGCCTGACGCCGGTTCGGCTGCTGATCACATACACAATCAGATTGGTCTCTGCGAGATAATCCTGCACCTGCGCCAGGTGGAGCGGATTGGGGGAATCACTGCCCTGACAGTCTGCCACCTCCATCTGCGCAGGCAGGTGGTCTGTTACCAGGGATATTCGGACATCCCGCACATACACAGCCAGATTGTCATCGCCCACAAACTGACGGTGCTCACCGAACCGGTCTCCCTGATATGCGATACAGGATGGTTCCGGCTTGATCATCTCGCCAATGGCGGCAAATCCGGCAAGATAACAGCGGATATAAACCGTATTGATATTGCGCGTATCATCACTGATCAGCTGTTCCGCATCCAGATCTGCCATGGCAGCCGCCAGAGATTCCCGGTCTGCCTGGCGGCGGATATCAAACCCGCCCCCTTCGGTGTCAACCGACAACCCGCCGGGGAACAGTACCAGTGCCTGCCGGATATCGGCATTCACTTCATCCCATGATTTCAAATGGATTTCAGCTTTCGGTGCATCCCCTGCCCGGACCTTGGTGACAAGGGAGGTCACCACACCAGCCCCGCGTTTGAGGTGGTCTCCGCCAAACAGGGCATTGATCAGCGTGGATTTACCGGATTTGATGGCCCCCACAACCGCCACACGGATGATCTCATCATCCAGCCGATTCCGAATACGATCCCCTGCGGCCTGCCATTTACGGCACAAGCCATCATCAAAGCCCGGAATTGCCGTTGCAGCCGCCACCTGGTCTGAAAAAACAGCCAACTGCGTATGCAGTTCCGATTTGACCTGCTGATAAAGCGCCATATACCCTTTTCCATTCTGAACGATCATTTTATGAAACCGAACTGCACACGCTCAATCGCGAGTGATGACGATTTCTCTGCAGAGATCTATTACAACGGGCCTGTTCATTTGTCAAAATCTGTAGCTGCTGTCCCCTCCTATGCCGTAAGCAGCCGTCACACCGGTTGCAGGAAAAAGGGTGCTTGTGAGCTGTCACCACGTATGATAGACTTTTTAAACATATCGTTGCGTGGGAGGGCATACCTGAACACGGCAACGGGATAGAGCATCACGAACGCGCAACTACTGAAAGCGACCTATGCCTGTATATGAATACACGGCCCTTTCAGCAAACGGGAAACGCACCAGCGGTCTGCTTGACGCAGACAGCCCGTCTGCAGCAAGGCAAAAACTCAGAGACAGCAAAACATTCCCCGTCAGCCTGAAAGAAATTCAGTCACAAGACGCATCCCTTGGTGGCGTTCAGGCACGGATTTCCGCCTTTTTTTCACGGGTCAAGCCTGCTGAACTGACCCTGGTAACCCGGCAGTTGGCAACACTTCTGAATGCTGGTTTTCCGCTGGTCTCAGCTATTCAGACTCTGATCCCGCAGGCCCGGTCCCACTCCCTGAAGCGCGTGTTATCCCATCTGAAAGACGCGGTTGAGGAAGGCGAGAGTTTTGCTGATGCCCTGGGCCGTTATCCCGGCATCTTTTCTCCGGTGTACCGCAACATGGTATTGGCAGGGGAAAGCTCAGGAACCCTGGAGCTGGTCCTGAACCGTTTGGCCGATATTTCCGAAAGCCAGCAGGCCTTAAACAGCCGGATTCAGGCGGCACTCATGTACCCCATCCTGATGACACTGCTCGCCTTCGGGGTGTTGTTTGTTCTCATCGGCTACATCGTCCCCCAAATTACCGTGATTTTTATCAACAGCCAGCAAGCCCTGCCCCTGCCGACCCGGATACTCATCGCGGTAAGTGATCTGCTGTTGAATGGCTGGTGGATCGGCATGCTCCTGGGGATTGTGCTAATTGCCGGCTTCAGAATCCTTGCCGCCAAACCCGCTGGCCGGATGGCCATTGACCGGCTGAAGCTCCGTCTACCCGTGGCCGGCAACCTGATCCGCAAGCTCGCCGTGGCCCGCTTTACCCGAACCCTGGGTTCCCTGCTTGATAACGGGGTATCCATGCTCACGGCACTGCGTATCGCCAGAAGTACGGCCGGAAACGGGGTTGTTTCTGAGATTGTCGCAACCGCTGCCGCCAACGTAGAGCAAGGCCAGAGCCTGGGCGTCAGCCTGTCTGCATCTCCGGATGTCATACCCTATCTTGCCGTTCAGATGATCCAGGTGGGCGAGCAGAGCGGAGACCTGGAAGCCATGCTGGAAAAAGTGGCAACAGTTTATGAACGGGAAGTCGAAGCGTCAGTCACCGGCCTGACAGCACTGCTTGAACCCGTGGTCATTCTCATTATGGGCGGCGTGGTCGCGTGTATTGTCCTGTCCATTCTCATGCCCATTATCCAAATGAATCAATTGATAAAATAAAGGCATTTTTCTATCCAGGATCTTTTCACGCATGGGTTCACCAGACGTACCGAAAAAACAGCCGGTTACAGATGAAACCGGTCAATCATCTCGGATAGATGTTCAGCAAGTCTGGATAATTCAATCACACTTTCGTTTATTTGTATGCTGCCGGTCGTAATCTCGTTTACAGACTGACTCACCTGATCCACGTCCCCGCTGGCCTCGGCTGCCATGGCAGAGGTCTGGTTGACATTCTCGTTCACCTCCTGAATACCGGAAGCTGCCTGGCTCACATTATTTGAAATTTCCCGGGTTGTGCCGGACTGTTTTTCAAAGGCAGCGGCAATCGATGTGACAATGGTATTGATGTCGTCAATAATTTCAACAATGGTGGTGATCGCTTCGACGGATTCCCTGGCTGCGGACTGGACCTCGCCGATTTTCAAACCGATTTCGTCTGTAGCATCGGCAGTCTGCTTTGCAAGTGCCTTGATTTCACCTGCCACAACAGCAAACCCCTTGCCGGCTTCCCCTGCCCGGGCGGCCTCAATGGTGGCATTCAAAGACAACAGATTGGTCTGTGCAGAAATATCGGCGATGGTTTCAGTAACCTTGCTGATCTCCATGGCGGCCCGGCCCAGTCCATCCACTTTTCCGGAAATATGTTCAGCTTTTTCAACAGCCAGATTTGTCGTGCGGCTGCCCTTGGCCGTATCGGCTGAAATCTCGTTGATGGTTGCCGTCATTTCTTCTGCCGCAGCCACAATCAACTGGAGGCTGGTGCTTGTCTGTTCTGTGGCAGCTGCCACACTGTTCATGGCTGCAGCTGTATTTTTTGCGGCCGAAGATACATTTTCTGCCTTCCGGGAAGACTGCTCGGCCCCGGATGTCAGCTGCCGGGAAATGGAGGAAAGTTCTCCGGAAGAAGCGGTCAATGTGTGGACCCCTCCTGAAATATCATGAAACATCTCTTTCAAATTTGCCGTCATCTGCTTCATGCTGGCATAGACCCCCGTGAGGGGTTTTCCCGTATCCGGAAATGCATAGGTCAGGTCACCCGTCGCAATCCGGTCGGCCACGGTGGCGATTTCAGACGGATCATGTCCCAATTGCGCCATGATTCCCTTCACAAACCACAGCACCGCCAGGATTGTCAGCACCAGAAAGATACAGCCGGCGGCAACCGCCATATTGCGGATGGAAACCGCCGGCGCCAGAAACTCCGATTCATTCTGACTGACCGCAAGACTCCAGCCTGCGGCAGGTACGGGTGCGAAAGCAGTAATCTTTTTTACCCCTTTAAACGTACATTTTTCAACGCCTGTTTCCTGGGCCATCACTCTTCTGGCCACGTTCTCCACCCCCTTCAGGGTTCCTATATTCATATTAAATACATATGCTTCCACAGGATGATAGATAAAACGCCCGTTAATATCTACCATAAACGGATAACCGGTCTGTCCAATTTTTGTCTGTGCAATTTTTTCGGTTAACGCTGCCAGTTTTATCCCTACACCCAATACACCGGCAAAGGCCCCGGAACGGTTTTGTAGTGGCACCGCGATGACAAAAACAGACTCGCCGGTTGCCTGAGAAACAAGCGGCGGGCTGATGGAAATCTTACCAGACTTGGCTGTCTGAAAATACTTACGGTCGGCTATGTTTATTGTTTTTGTAATCTCTTTACCGTTACTGCAAGAAAAAGCAAGGATGAGACCAGACGCATTTGCAAGAAAAATACAGTCATTATCTTTTGTACTCGCCCGTATGGCATCGGAAAGATATGCCTTGATATCCGATACCCCGGAAAAATCATTTTCAAAACCTTCAGCGCCGCTGTTATCAAGCAACTGCTGGATGGAGGGTTCCATCACCAACATCTTGGTTTTTTCAATCTGACTTTCAATAAAAAGGGTGGCCATGGTTGCCAGATTTCGTGCCGTAAGTTCTGCCTGCCCTTCTCCAAGATGAATCAGTGCTGATGAAGACTTGTTTATCGAAAACACACCCACAACAGCCAAGGGCAACATTGCCGCCAACACCCCCCCAATGACCAATTTTGATCTCAAGGTTAATTTTTTCATCGTTTGTCTCCATTGACAAGTAAGCGTAACGCGGCAATCAGAACGTAATAACCGGTTCGTTTTTTTGCATCATATCACTGTATCTCTTCAACCTGATTTGTCGTTTTTATATCATAACAAATCATTTATTAAAAGTCTTTTTTGTAAAAAAATAGGAAAATATTATAATAGGTTAGGTGCTTTTTTCACTAATTTGCCAGTCCGTCCATCAGCCGTATTTTTTTTTAAATCATTGGCAACAATCGGATCGGTTTCCCTGGATTATTCATCATTCTTCGCTTGAAACAAAAAAGGTTCTACAGTAAAAGAGTGAAGGAAAATTTGTAGAGGGAGCGCTTTATGAAAAAAAGACGCATACATCTTTATTTTTTACTATCCGTGGCTGTGATTCTGGCATGCTTCGCCACTTCTCTGCATGCTGCGGACTATACGTTTTCCCAAGCCTGGGAACAGTTGCTCGAACTCAGCGACACCCTGGCCGCCCAACAGGCTGCCGTGGAACGGCACCAGCATCTTCAGCTGGCAGCGTCCAAACGCCATTTTCCGGATATCACGCTTGACGGACAATATCTTCATCTCTCGGACCCCCTTGTGGTCGATGCACGGAGCTTAGAACCCATGGCCTCCATGGATCCGCAGATGATTCGCCAGGCCCTGGTCAGTCTTGCTGCCACCGGGCAGATTTCTCCTCAGTTTGCCCGTGATATTGGGGTGCTGTTTCAGCACCTTATCGGACAGGATGTCGATCTGACCACAGAGATTGTCAGTCAGAATATTTTTGCCAGCGGACTTCGGGCAACCTGGCCCTTGTTTACCGGCTGGCGGATAACCGCCGCCGAGCAGATCGCCACCGAACAGACCAGGGCCGAAAAGGCCCGGCTTGCCATGGTACGCCAGGAACAGTTTACCGCGCTTGCCAAAGTATATTTTGGCGTTGTGCTTGCCGAGCAAATCGCACAGACCAAAAAAGAAGTGGAAAATGGCCTTGGCATACATTATCAACATGCCCTTGCACTCGAACAGCAAGGACAAATCGCCAGAGTTGAACGACTCGAAGCCCAGGCAGCCTATGATCGGTCCAGGGTGGCCACAGGCAAGGCGTACCGGATGTTAGAAATTGCCCAGCTCGCCTTGCGCAAGGCCCTTCACCAGGAAGAGAAGGTTCAGCCCGTCAGTCCGCTTTTCATCAAAGATGCGCTGCCAGACCCGGATGCAATATGCGAGCAGACCCTGCGCCTGCACCCCGGTTTGGCCCTGTTGCAGGCCAAGCAGGACCAGGCAAAGGGCTTGATTCGTGTTGAACAGGGACGGTATTATCCCCAGGTATATGCCTTTGCCAACTACAACCTGTACACAGAAGACGACATCGTTGGGGAAGCAACTCCCGATTGGCAGGCCGGGCTGGGGGTCAGCCTGACCCTGTTTGATAGCAAGGGACGCGGGGAACGGGTTGCGGCGGCCAACGCCGCCTTGTTCCAAACCACCTGTTTATACCGGCAGGCAGAACGGGATCTCTCTGTTTTGGTTGAAAAAACCTGGAAACAGTCCAGGCAGGCCCTGGAGGAATACAAGGGACTGGCATCAAGCGTTGATCTGGCCAGGGAAAATGTACGGCTCAGGCAAAAGGGCTTTTCGCAAGGAATGGCGACCTCCCTTGACGTTGTTGATGCCCGGCTGTTTCTCGAAGGCGTGACCACCCAACGATTGGCGGCGGCTTATGCCTATGTGACCGCTTTGGCTCATCTTTTTGCCATGTCCGGACAGTGCGATCAGTTCACCGCGTATCAGCAGCAGGCCCAATCGGTGTTGCGACACCAATCCACCACCGCTCACCAACAACCCTTTTTTGAGATAGATAATTGATGAAAAAACTACTGAACACCCTGGCATCTCTTCTTGTCGTTTTATGTTTTGTGGCACTGTTTGTATGGCTTGCCTATACCTTCTGGCAGGCATATCAGCCCAGCCCCACCCGGCTGCAGGGCCAGATAGAGGCCCAGCAATACAGCATTTCCTCGAAGATAGCCGGCAGAATCGCCGAGGTTTATGTGAGAAAAGGAGACCTCGTGCGTAAAGGGCAGCCTGTTTTTTGCCTGCGAAGTCCTGAACTCAAGGCCAAGATAGAGCAAGCCGAAGCCGGTCAGATGGCTGCGGAGGCCCTGGCTGAAGAGGCCGAGATTGGCGCAAGAAAGCAGCAGATTGCGGCAGCAAAAAACACCTGGAAAACAGCCGAGGCTGCCGCTGAGCTTGCTGAAAAGACCTATGAACGGGTGGAAATCCTCTTTCAGGACGGTGTGATCGCGGCCCAAAAACGCGATGAGGCAAAGGCAAAACGGGATGCGGCACGCAGCAATGCCCAGGCCGCCTTTCAGATCTATGAGATGACCAAGGAAGGAACCCGCAGCCAAACCAAGCGGGCTGCCCGGCAAAAGGAAAAAATGGCTGCCGGGGCAGTGGCGGAAGTCAAGGCCTATGCCGCTGATCTTGAGATAACGAGCTGGTATGATGGTGAAGTAAGTCAGGTGTTACTGCACCCCGGTGAACTGGCGCCCCAGGGTTTTCCTGTGGTCACGGTGGTTGATATGGCCGACAGCTGGCTTGTGCTGCATATCCGTGAAGACGTGTTGAATGACTGGCAGCCGGGAACCGAGTTCGAGGGAACCCTACCGGCCTTAGACGGCAAAAAGGTCCGTTTCCGGGTCAGCCATGTCGCGGTGCTGGGCGAATATGCGACCTGGCGGGCCACTAATGTCAAAAAAGAGTTTGATATGCGCACCTTTGAGGTCGAAGCGCGTCCGGTGGCGCCGGTGGAAAACCTGCGTGCCGGCATGAGCGTGCTCGTATTCTGATGACACTCGCATCCCCCGCCAGCAGTCTTGGAGATCTGATGCGTGACGAGCTGCGGTTACTGGTGTTTGACCGGTGGCTGCTGTTTTCGGTGAGCCTTTTGCCTGCAGGACTGTTTTTATTTATGCTCTGCGTCTTTCACGCGGGTATTGTCCATGAACTGCCAGTGGCTGTGGTGGATATGGATCACAGCGCCCTGTCCCGGTCTCTGATTCGTTGCTATGATGCCAGCAGCGGCCTGACCATCCAGCAGTATGCCAGCCAGAAAGCCGCTGCCAGCGCCCTGCGTTCGGGAAGGGTCTACGGCATCATCTATGTTCCCGGAAACCTTGAGCAGGATCTTCGCACCGGGCGTTCTCCCCAGATTACGGTGTTTGATAATTTCCAGACCCTGCTTATCGGGAAATCACTCGAATCGTCACTGGTCAGGGCGCATGCCACCTATACCGCCCAGATGGCCACCTTAAGGGGGCTTGGCCGCGGCAATGTTCAGCTTGTTCAGGCCCAGGGGATCGCTGTGACCACCCGAAAACAGATCACGCCGCTGTATAATATGGGCTTTAATTATGCCCAGTTCTTGATCACCGGATTACTTCCCGCTATATGGCAGATTTTGATGGTTGCGGTGATGATACTGGTGTGGTTTGCAGAAGAACGGCGCAGGGGTATTGCGGCCTGGTTACAAACGCGTCCGTTTTCGAAAACGGTGATTCGGCTGGTCTTTTACCAGGCTGTCTTTCTGGTGCAGGGAGTTTCTTTCCTGGCCCTTTTCCTCTGGCAGGGCTGGCCTTTCCATGGCGGCTTTGCGCCGTTGTTTTTAGCCCAATGGCTCACCATCCTGGCCTGTCAGGCGATAGGGACCGTATACGCGCTCTGCATTGCGGAGGCGCCCCGGGCCTTTAGTATGGCAGCCTCCTATACCGCCCCTGGGTTTGCCTTTATCGGCGTTACTTTTCCGGCTACGGATATGGGCGTTTTTCCGCAGATGTGGCGGGCCCTGTTGCCGGTAAGCCATTATATGGAAATACAGATCGGTATACTGAATTACGGGGTTTCTCCTGTTGTTTTACTGCCCAGTTTTCGGGCCTTGTGCTGTTTCTTGCCGCTTTTT
The DNA here is from genome assembly GCA_002748835.1 of Deltaproteobacteria bacterium. Classification (GTDB taxonomy): domain Bacteria; phylum Desulfobacterota; class Desulfobacteria; order Desulfobacterales. The sequence goes on along the minus strand of PDTL01000013.1, from coordinate 117,426 downwards.
TTGCTCGTGGTTCTGGTCCTTTTCCTGAGAAGACGCGCCGGCAGCGAATCTGCGTCGTTTCCGGTTCCCCAGGCTGCTCTGAAGGGTGAAAAGTCATGACGATCTGGCGCCTTTTGCTGACTGAAATTCGGGACATTCTGGGTAACCCGGCTATTTCCCTTACCGTGATCGGCGGGATGCTTTTTTACGCCTTCCTTTACCCGCAGCCCTATTTGAATCAGGTCCCCAGAGGGCAAAAAATTGCTGTTCTTGATAATGATGACAGCCCCATGAGCCGGCGTCTGATTCGGATGGTGGGTGCCACAGCCCAGGTCGATGTTGTTAGCCAGGCCACCAGCCTTGAAGATGCAAAGCGTCTTTTAGAGCGTAGCGCGGTCAGCGGGGTGCTGCGCGTACCCGAAAATTTTTATCGGGATATTCTGCTGCACCGCAGTCCCACGCTGGTCTATGCCGGAGACGCCTCGTATTTCCTTGTCTATGGCACCATTATCAAGGGCATTACTGCGGCAGCCAATGCGCTTGATGAGGAAATACGGCTTGTCCAGGACTCCCTGGCAGGCCAAGGTGGCCCTGTCCCGCTGGCGTTGAATCTTCAGCCCGTGTTTAACCCCAATACGGGCTATTTGAATTATGTAATCCCGGCGGTCTTTCTCCTTGTCTTACATCAAACCCTGGTGATTGCCGCCGGTATCCATGCCACCACGCGCAAAGCGCAGCGGATTGCCGGTGTTACCGTGTACGGAGGACAGGTCTCCATACTGGCAGAGCTGTGCCTTCGCCTGGCCGCCTTTATGGTGATCTATCTGCCATTTACCCTGTTTTATTATGGCTGGTGTTTTGAGACCTACCAGATCTATCGGCTGGCAGATCCCGGTGAACTCTTTCACGTCATTGTCCCTTTCCTGCTGGCCGCAGCCGCCTTGGGGACCCTTATCGGCAAGCTGATTCCCCGAAAGGAACTGGTGACGCTGACGGTTCTCGTGAGTTCTATTCCCCTGCTTTTCACCGCAGGTTTTATCTGGCCGAAAAGTGCCATTCCACGGTGGATAAACGGGTTGGTACAGTGGGTCCCCTTCACCCATGCCGCAAACGTTGCCCAGCAGCTCAATCAGATGGGCGCGGATTTTCTCGCGTGTACCCGGGAATTCGGTTTACTCTGGGGGCTTTTTGCAGTCTATTTCATGGGATCCATACTGCTTTACCAGCAAAATCGACAGCGCGGGGCTGGTCGCGTCAACACGAATCCTCATTAACCTGCACATTTTTTTCTGCAATTGTAAATTTTTTCGAAAAACTGCCGATATGTGGAACGGGCGCTGCCTGTAAATGATAGCGATATCCGATTACAGGCGACGAAATAAAGACACCTCCGCCTGCCTGACAGGAACACATCATGCGTAAGATGGGGAGATTACTTCTTTGAAGGATATCTGCTGCCAGAAAAAAATAAAACGATGGCTCGGATTCCGGCCATCACCACTCAATTTTCTGACTCCCCTGTTCCTGTTTTATATGCTGCCTGTCTCGTGCCTTGTTACCCTGCTAATAACGCTGGCTGCCACCCCGTTACCAGCTGCAATCCAGGAGCCGGGGCAGATTCGGGAGGTCAGTCTGGACCGGGCGATTCAGGAAGCCCTGGATAACAATCACCGCCGTCCGGTCTCCCGATTTGCCGTTGCCATGGCCGAGGCCCGGCACCGACAAGCCCTGGCCGCCTACTGGCCGCAACTGGCGACTCACGTCACCCAGCTGCACATGAATGCGTCTCCCAATTTCATTGTGCCGGAGGCCGATTACACCATCCCCGCACAATTGATTCCTTTGACACCGGGAATGAGCATCACGCTCAACACACCCACAGGTCCCCAATCCGTAACGGAAGTTTCCATACCCGAAAAGCATGTGACAACGCCCCCCCAGGAGATTATCCTCAAGGATAAAGACGAAACGGTTGCCGCGCTGCAGACCCAGTGGCTGCTCTATGATGGCGGTATGCGCAAAGGGTATAATGAACAGACCCGTGCCGCGCTTGACATGATGCAGCAGGCAGCCCGCCGCACGGACCTGGAAATCATTGACAGTGTGAAACGCTACTATTACGGAGCCGTTCTTGCCCGTCAGCTGCATCAGATCGGCATGGACACTCTGGCCCGTATGGAAATTACGCTCAGTCTCACCGAAACCCTGTACAAGGAAGGCAGCGGACAGGTAAAAAAAACCGATTGGCTGACGACCACGGTCATGGTCGAGTCCTTACGGGCCCTGGTCGCTCTGCTGGAAAAAAACAAAGTCATGGCCCAGGCGGCCCTGGCCAACGGTATGGGACTGCCCTGGGATACCAGTGTTCGCCCCCTGGAACAAACCATTCCCTTTACACCCGTTGATGTCCCGCTGGAAGAACTGGTCAGCACCACCTACCGGTTCAACCCGGACTGGGCCGGGATCAAGGCAGAAATCCAGGCGGCACAAGGTGCGGTGCGCGCTGCCAGAAGCGGCTATTTTCCCAAGATAGCCCTGACGGGTGAATTGTATAAATGGTGGAACGATCAGGATACGGGGTCAGCCACAAAAACCAACAAGGAAGGCTGGTCCGTGGCGATGGGAATTGAATGCACGCTCTTCGACGGTTTTCTGACCCGTGCCCGGGTGGCCGAAACCCGTGCCAGGGAAGCAGAAATCAAGGAACAAAAAATCCTGCTGAAGGAAGGTCTGGGACTTAAAGTCCGGGATATTTTCCTGTCTCTGGCTGCGACGGTAAAGGCCCAGCAGGCGACCCGGGCAGCCATGGACGCATCCATTGATAACCGGGATCTCAACATTCGTGCCTATCAGCACGGTCTGGTGACAACCGAAGATGTTATAAAGGCCCAGCTTGTCGAGGCCTTCATGTCTGCCCAGCATTACAAAACCCGCTTTGACCATATTGCGTTGCAGTCTCAACTGGATCTCACCGTCGGCACCACAGTGCTGGATGTTCTGGGAGGGAACTAACATGTCTTTTTTTGTATTGTCTTCTGACCCGACCCGACATCGTTTGAAAACACAAGTGCTTATACCGCTCATTCTCGGCGCGCTTCTGTTTTTTCCAGGTACGGCACCCATCGTTTTCTGCGAAGTGATTCATATTGGCATTTCACCGCAGACTGTTCCCTCTGCCAACATCAATGACGCACTGGCTGCAATCAAGGTCTGGACCCAAAACTCGGCCAGGGCACATGGAATCGAGTCGGCATTTGAAGTGGCTATCATTGATTCTACAACCGAACTGTGTGAGGGCCTGGATAACCAGCAGCTTGAAATTGTAAGCACACCGACCCATGATATGTTACAGCTGCCCCCGGGGATTAAGACCGTTTTTGTGTCTGTGCCAACGGGCTCATTTCCCGTACGCTACGCGCTGGTAGCCCATCGGGACAACACGATCACCACCCCCAGAGATCTTGAAAACAGCACCGTTGTCATTCCCCGCGGGGACTTTATGCAGCTTGCTGAAATCTGGTTTGATGCATATGTTCAAGAATATGGGCACCCCCCAGAGTCTTCCTTTCTAACAAAACTGACCGACTCGGAAGATGTTTTTAAAGCGGGAATGCAGGTTTTTTTCCGACAGATAGACGCCGCCGTGATACCCAGGAATGCTTTGAACAGAATGGGTAAACGCAATCCGCAGATACAAAACGATCTGTTCATTATCGGAGAATCAATGCCGCTTATCCCGATCGTTCTCATTGTCCGGCCCTCCTGGCAGACGCCCTTGCGCCATGCCATGGAAACGGTACTCTCTGAACTCCATACCACGCCGTTAGGCAAACAGGTACTGGCTGTATTTCATTGTTCACGGTTGGAAAAACACCCGATAACAATTCTGGAACCAACGCTTTCATTTTTACAGAACCAGAAAAAAAGCACTCAACAAACCGGAGATAATGAGCAAAAATGAGGGTTCATTTTTTTGTATTCAATCGTTTCTTTTTCACCCAGTCAGGGAAACACGTCATCCAGGGCTGTCTGACCCTGCTGCTGATCATTGTTGTGGTGCCATTTGGGTTCAGGGCCGCTTTTTGCGCAGACACCCCCCTTGTCAGAACCCATATAAAGGTGGCATTAATTGAAAGTGCCTTTCTGGGAAGCAACGAGAATGACGCGGCAGCAGCGTTCAAGACCTTTGCCAGGACCATGGGCAAACAAAAGGGATATGACATGGAGATCACTGTCTCCACGTTTAAAGACGCAGCTGAACTTGCGGCGCTGCCGGACGCCAGGCGTCCCCATATCGCCGTTCTGGAAAGCTGGGCATTTCTGGAAATAGAAAAGGAAGGATGGCTGACACCGGTTGCAGCCGCCTCGGTCGGCAGGGGCAGGGTGTGCAGCTCCTTTGAAATTCTCGTTCCCGTCAGCAGCCCGGCAAAAACCATTGAAGACCTGCGCGGTAAAACCATCAACATACTGTTCATGCCCCAAACGCAGATAGGATTTCACTGGCTGCGCAGTCTGCTTCGGAAACACGACGTGGAGACAATGGACTCGTTTTTCAAGGATATCACCATCGAAAACGACCCCATGAAGGCTGTTTTACCTGTCTTTTTCGACAAAAGAGATGCCGGACTCATCGCTGCGGAAAGATTTGAATTGATGGCGGAACTCAACCCGCAGCTGACCCAAATGCGCGCCATTGCCATTTCCAAACCATTGATTTGCGGCATTACCTGCTTCAACCAAACAGGATGGGACAGTCCCACGGTAAAAGAAGATTTTATCAATGCCATGCTGGAGCTGCACCTGTCTCCGGCAGGCCAACAAATACTCCATCTGTTCAAAACAGACCAGATTGTCGCTTACCGGCCGGAAGATATGGAAACAGTCAGGGCACTTGTCTCCCCCCTTTCCGATTCGCATCACTGAGCTCACTGACAGGGGGAAAGACAGAAATGATGAAAATAAGAATATGAACACGTTAGAAATATCACCTATCCGTTTGGGTATCGGTCTACGTATTGCCCTGATTTCCTGGATCATCGCTATCGGTACCTTGACGATTTTCGTTCTTGTGATTATCCCTCAGCAAAAAACAGTATTTTTACGCAGTCTGGAATCCAAGGCCAACAGCGTGGCGGTTTCACTTCATGACGCCATCGCGGGAGCAGCCGTGAATGAGGATTTTGCCAGCCTGGTCAGCGCCAGCCGGACACTGATAGAAGGTGATCCTGATCTGGAATTTCTGATTATTGTTAAAAATGACGGATTTGCCGTAGTCAACCGGCGGGAAGAATGGAAGATTGAGCAAAATATGGACGGGTTCTGGCGTGCGAAAACACGTCAGGCCTCAAGTGCCATCGCCACCGTTCCCATTCTGAACAGACCGGTTTTTCATCACGCCCAGCCGTTTGATTATTCCGGTATTGAGTGGGGATGGTTTCACGTTGGCTTAAGCATTCGGAATTATAACGAAAGTGTAAAACTTCTCTACCACCAGACGCTCTGGCTGAGCCTCAGCTGCGCGGCCATCAGTTTGCTGATCTGCCTGGGCTACGCCCATCAATTGGTCAAGCCCATTGTCCGGCTGCGCGAAATTGTTCACCAGATTGCAAACGGGAACCTCAATGTACGCGCCGATGCCGTCCGTCGCGATGAAATCGGCAGCCTGGCCGAATCGGTCAATATCATGACCGAAGGACTGCTGCACCGGGACAGCATTCTAGACAGTGTCCGTTATGCAGCCGAGCTTTTTTTACACACCAGTGAATGGGAAACCGCCATCCCGGATATTCTGGAGAAAATGGGCCAGGCGGTCGATGCCTGCAGGGTCTATATTTTTCAGAATCATACCAACGAGGCGGGCCAGTTGTGTATGTCCCAGCAATGCGAATGGGTGGCGGAAAACATCTCCTCCCAACTATCCAATCCCGAACTGCAAAATCTGCCCTATGCCGACAGTGGTCTGGATGTGCAAACCATCGCTTTGCTCAGTCACAATGATACCCTTTCCATGACCTTGTCTGAAATGAGCGATGAAACCCGGGCCATCGTAGAACCCCAGGGCATTTGTTCGATCCTCTTTGTGCCAATTATCGTAGAAAAGCGCTGGTGGGGATATATTGGTTTTGATGACTGTATCCACGAACGCATCTGGCTTGAAAGCGAGCAGGACAGCGTGCGGGCCGTCGCGGATATGCTGGGAACGACCATTGCCCGGCAGCAGGCCCAGCAATCCCTGCTGGAAGCCAAGGCCACCCTCGAAGAACGGGTCGAGGAGCGGACCCGGGAACTCAAAGACCAGGTAACAGCAAAGGAACAGGCATTGAGCCAGCTGGCCGAGACCCAAAGTACCCTGCTGGAGATGTCCCGAACGGCCGGCATGGCCGAGGTGGCCACAGGTGTGCTTCACAACGTCGGCAACGTCTTAAACAGCGTCAACGTCTCGAGCAACCTGATCAGGGAAAAAATTCGCCAGTCGCGCATTGCCAACATCGAAAAGGTCGCCGAGTTGCTGACCAATCCCGAGGGCGGCTTGTCCCATTTCCTCACCGATGACCCCCGAGGTAAACACATCCCCACCTATCTGACGTCCTTGTCTGCCGCTTTGCAAAAAGAGCGTCAGGAGATCACGGACGAGGTCGAATCCCTGCATCATAAAATTGATCACATCAAGGAGATTGTCTCCATGCAGCAAACCTATGGCCGTGTTTTTGGTGTGGTTGAATCCGTAACGCCCGAAAGTCTGATGGAGGACGCTCTGACCCTGAACGCAGGGGCACTGGTTCGGCATCAGATCGATGTTTTCCGTGACTATGCCGCAGTTCCCGCTGTTACCGTAGACAAACATACCGTCATCCAGATTTTGCTGAACTTTATCAATAATGCCAAATATGCCTGCTCGGAAAGCAATGGCCCCAAGGAGGTTACCTTGCGCGTTTTCAATCCCGCACCTGACCGCGTCGCATTCCAGGTACAGGACACAGGCGTTGGCATCCTGCCCGAAAACAGGGAACGAATCTTTCAACACGGATTTACCACCCGGAAAAAAGGACATGGTTTTGGCTTGCACAGCGGTGCCCTAGCTGCGCGTGCCATTGGCGGCACGCTGACCGCTGACAGCGATGGGCCCGGATGCGGTGCCACCTTTACCCTTGAAATTCCCGTTCATCCCGGAGAAAACGCATGACCGACCGCAAAAAAAAAGCCTGCTATCGTATCCTCGCCATTGATGACAACCAGTCCATTCATGAGGATTTTGCCAAAATTCTGATGAAAGCCTCCCACGCTGACGCCGATCTGGACAGCCTGGAAGCCGCCCTTTTTGGTGAAGAAAAGCCAGCCGACACGGCTTTAAATTTCAAACTGGAGTGTGCCACCCAGGGTACGGAAGGCCTGGCCATGGTTGATCAAGCCCTGGCGGAAAATCAGCCCTACACCCTGGCGTTCGTCGATGGCCGTATGCCGCCGGGAATGGACGGCGTCGAGACCATTCAGGGCCTCTGGCAGAGAGATCCGGAATTGCAAATTGTACTCTGCACCGCCTATGCCGATTATTCATGGCGGGAAATACGCGACATTCTGGGAGAGACAGATAATCTGCTGATTCTCAAAAAGCCCTTCGACAATATGGAAGTGCTGCAAATGGCCCACGCCCTGACTCGCAAATGGGAACTCACCCGAGAAGTGAAGGGCCGCCTGCATCAACTTGCCTTCTATGACACGGTGACCCGCCTGCCAAACAGGACCCTGCTTTCCGAACGGCTCCCCATGGCACTGGAGCATGCCAGACAACACCAGTCACTGGCCGCCCTGCTCTTTATTGACATGGATAATTTCAAACTGATCAATGACTCTCTGGGACACAGGGTTGGAGATAAATTGCTCAAAGTCATTGCCGAACGCATTGTCTCGTGCCTGCGCGTCTCGGATATTGTCGGCCGGTGGACGGCGGCCAGACTCGGTGGAGACGAGTTTATCGTCATCTTACCGGAAATTGCCTCGGAACACGCCGCAAACATCGTCGCCCAGCGTATTGCGGAAACGGTTGCCCGGCCCCTGACCCTGGATGGGCACCAAATCCTGGCCACGGTCAGTATCGGTATTGCCATCTATCCCCAGGATGGAGAAACCGGCGAAGCGCTGCTGAAAAATGCGGATCTGGCCATGTACGCGGCCAAACGTAAGGGGCAAAACAGCATTGCCTACTACCAGGCGTCAATGAACATGCGGGCCGTCAAACGACTGGAAATGGAAAGTGCATTACGGCAGGCTCTTGACCGCAACGAGTTATCCCTTCATTACCAGCCGCAGATGGATCTGCGCACCGGCACCGTCAGCGGACTGGAGGTACTGCTGCGGTGGTACAACCCAACTCTGGGACAAGTACCGCCCTTAGATTTTATACCGGTGGCCGAGGAGATCGGACTGATCGTGGATTTTGGTGCCTGGATATTCCGCACCGCCTGTGCCCAGGTGAAAAGATGGAAAGATAAGGGGCTGAATGTTCCCCGCATTGCGGTGAATGTATCAATCAAGCAATTCAGCCATCCCGATTTTCTAGCCACGGTCAAAGCGGCACTTGCAGACACCGGGATTGATCCAGGGGTTCTTGAAGTTGAAATCACGGAAACCTTGTTCGGCGAAAACATCATCAATCTTGACCAGATCGTGCAGCAGCTGAGAAAGATGCAAATTGGCATCGCAATTGATGATTTTGGCACCGGTTATGCCGGTGTAAGCCGTTTCAGAAAAATCCAGGTGGATCACCTGAAAATAGATCGTTCTTTTGTCAACGAGATCGAAACCAGCACCAGTGCCCAGAATTTGATCAAGGGGATTGTCGCCCTGGCCAATTGCCTTAATCTTAACGTCATCGCAGAAGGCATCGAAACCCCAGCCCAAATGACATTTTTGCGTGCCATCGGCTGTCAGCACATTCAGGGTTACCTCTACAGCAAGCCGCTCACTGCAGATGCAGCCGAAGTTTTTTTGCGCAATCCGCCAGAAGTATTAACTATACCATGGAAAGACAGATAGCCACCCGGCCCTCTGGTGAAAAAACAGGCCGCTGACGGATAATGACCGTGAACGCAGTGACGTGAATGGACACCATACGGCGTCATCTATTGCGGTTTTCTGTTGCCCGTTTGTTTTTCTGGCCTTTTTTATCCCTCATGATGTTCATCAAATACCACCGGCTTAACCCCCGGTGTCAATCCTGAAATAGCCGCAGAATCAAACACAGCGATTTTGCTGAGCGTAAAATTAACAAAGGCCCCTGATATCCCCCCTGCAACAACTGGTAAAACATAAAACGTCTGACAAAACGCATAGGTTTTAAAAAGATGGACGGAGACCAGCCAGTTCCCGATAAAACCGATGGCACTGACAACCAGGAATCCACAATACTGGTGAAACCAGTTGCGTTTTGTCGAGTCTGAAAATGTGATCATCCGATTTAACTGGAAATTCCCTGATGCGGCCAGGATAAAACTGGGCAACCGGGCCAGGCTAAAGGGCCAGCCGAAGAGAGCAAACAGGATATACATTGTGAGTGTATCAATAATAATCCCTGTTGCGCCGACGAGACAAAAGAATAAAAACTGCACCTGCATGAACCACTTGTATTCGTACAGACGTTTCAGGTGCTGAAGATAGAGCAGCTGCTGCTTGAAGTCGAGTTTGGACGTGCCTTCATTACGCAATGCAAAGTGGATGGGGATTTCTGCGATTCGTTTGGGCCGGGTCTTCACCATTAACTCAAGACCAATTTTATACCCTACCGGGTTCAGATACTCTGCTCGTTGCAAGAGCGATCGATCCAGAGCAAAAAAACCGGACATCGGATCTTTTATTTTTACCAGCGGCGCTGCCAATAGGGTTGCGACCTGTGAGTTAAGATGGCGAAGTACCCCCCATTGTTCACTGATACTGGCGCCGTCCACATGGCGGGAGCCGACAACAAAATCCGCCGCTTTGTTGAGTAGTGGCTCAAGCAACCTGGGGACATCCTCGGGCGGATGACTCAAGTCTGCATCCATCACTGAAAGATATCTGTACACAGCATGCTTGAAACCAGTAAGTACTGCAGAACTCAATCCCCTGACATTTTTACGGATAATAATTGATACAGGTAGCTTCTCCGAAAGTTCAGACACCATTTCCGCAGTGCCATCCTGGCTGTCATCGTCAACAATTATCACTTCATAACGCAGACTGGATCCAGATAATGCGGATGCCAATCGATTGATCAATGCAGGGAGATTCCCAGCCTCTTTGTACGTTGGAATGATCACCGAGACACCGTGCATATGGTCTGATGGATGTATCATAACCAATCCTAAAGCCTTTCTGATACGTCGTTGGAATCGTTTAAAAAACTGTTTATATTATTCAAAAAATTGCCTGTCAATACCGGCACGCAAAGAAAATCATTTGGGTAATGGATAAACCGTTAATACGTGACATGACACTAGGGGTGATCCTCTCAAGCAGGGGTCTTGTTTTGACTATCATATCATCCGCTTCATCCATAATGTCCCCGAGCTTTCGGAGGATGCTGCTCCTGAAGCCAACGATGTCGGGTCAACCAGACGCAGCGGCACCTGTTTTTTTCGGGATTTTCTGCTACCCTGGGCACCGATTGCATCACCTGGTGGGCGGATGTTTTTGTGTCGGGTGTTGACACACCCCGTTTCCCTGTTTTATAGGACACCCAGCCATGTTAGATACGACCCGCATACACCTTGCCGCCATGGGCGCGGCCTATCAGGCAGCCCAAATCATCCGCGGCTATCTGGGAAAACTTCCCCGTGTTGACAAAAAAGGGGCCATCGATCTGGTCACGGATGCAGACAAAGCATCTGAGGCAGCCATTATCGATGCCATCCGCTGGCGGTTTCCGGATCATTCGTTTCTTGCCGAAGAATCCGGGGCCACCCCTGGCGATGAGCGCTATGTCTGGATCATTGATCCCCTGGACGGGACCACCAACTTCACCCATCAACTGAACGCGTTCAGTATCTCCATTGCCCTTGCCGCAGAAGGACAGTTGATCTACGGCACGGTGCTCGACCCGGTTTCCGGCGAGCTGTTCGAGGCTTTCGCCGGCCAGGGCGCCACCCTGAACGGCCAGTCCATTTCCGTCACATCCACGACGAATCTTGAGGAGTGTCTGCTGGTCACCGGGTTTCCCTATAACCTAAAAGACCATATCCGGCCCCTGATGCAGCGGTTTGAAAACTGTCTGCTGGCGGCCCAGGGCGTTCGGCGGCTGGGTTCGGCTGCCCTTGATCTCTGCTATGTGGCCTGCGGGCGGTTTGACGGGTTCTGGGAGCAACACCTGAAACCCTGGGACACGGCCGCCGGCACGGTGATCGCCCGGGAAGCCGGGGCCCGTGTCACTGATTTTTCCGGAAACCCGTTTCAGGTGGAGATGCCTGAACTGCTGGCCACCAACGGCCCGATTCATTCCGCTATGCAAGCCCTGCTTGCACTGGATACCTGATCACCTTATCTCTGAAACATCTTTCCCGGATTCAAAATGCCCTGCGGATCAAAGGCGGCTTTGACCCGCTTCATCAGCCGCATGGACGCTGGGCTGATCTCCATGTCAAAAAATGGGGCTTTGGTGATCCCCACGCCATGCTCGCCTGACAGGGTACCGCCGAGTTCAAGCGTATACGCGAACACGGTCTTCACAGCCTGTTCGGCCTTTTTCGCCGCCACCGGATCGGTCTTGTCCAGCATGATGTTAAAATGGATGTTGCCGTCACCGGCATGACCGAAGCTGACCATGGTCAGGCCGGTCTCCTGACGCAGTGCCTCGATCCGGGCCACCATGTCCGGAATCCGGCTCCGGGGCACCACGATATCCTCATTGATCTTGTGCGGCCCATAGGCAAACAACGCCTGGGAAAGGGATTTTCTCGCCTGCCACAGGTCTTTGCGCGCGGTTTCATCTGCGGCCACATCAAACCGGCGGCACCGGCGCGTTTTACAGATGGTGTGTATCCGGTCCAGGGCTGCCCCGGTTTCTGCGGTACTTCCGTCCACTTCCAGAATCAGCAGGGCACCCGCGTCCACAGGCAGCCCGATCCCTGCCTGGGCTTCGGCACAGCCGATGGCGGCCCGGTCCATGTATTCGATACACCGGGGCACCACCCGGTTCCGGATGAGGGCCGAAACCGTTTTTGCCGCATCCTGCATGTCGGCAAACACGGCCATGGCCGTGCGCACGGATTCGGGCAGGGGCAAGAGTTTCAGGGTCATGGCAGTGATCACCGCAAGGGTGCCTTCGGACCCGACAATCAAGCGTGTCAAATCATACCCCACCACGCCCTTGGCGGTGCGCACCCCGGTATGGATGATCTCGCCGGTGGGCAGCACGGCCTCGAGCCCGAGCACATAATCCCTTGTCACTCCGTATTTGACCGCCCGCGGACCGCCTGCGCACTCGCCGAGATTGCCGCCCAAGGTGGAAAACGCCGCACTGGACGGATCTGGCGGATAAAACAGCCCCTTTGCTTCCACCGCCGCATGCAGCTGGCCGGTGAGCACACCGGGTTCCGCATCAGCCGTGAGGTTGTCGGTATCGATCTCCCGGATCTGGTTCATCCGAGTCATGGCAAGCACCACGCCGCCGCAGGTGGCAACCGCGCCCCCCGTAGTGCCGGAACCCGCACCCCGTGGCACCACGGGGATACCCCGTTGGGTCGCTATTTCGAGGATTGCCGCCACCTGCTCCCGGGTTTCGGGCAGAATCACCAGATCCGGCAGGTAGGTGCCGGTTGCAGAATCATAGGCATAGGTGAACCGATCTGCCTCGGAGCGGAGCACGGCTGAACTGCCCGCCGCCAGGGACAGGTGGTGAATGTCTTTTTCAGAGAGTGCCATTGGCTTTTTTAATTTACTTTCAAAACGTTACTTTTTAACACCAAAGAGACCTGACGCCTTAACCGCCTAAAGCGTCAATAAAAAGTCAAAATTTCATGCACCAAGCGCTCCAAAAGACCGAGCAGCAAGCCGGATCCCTCTCAAGCGTTTTTTTCTCTGACGGGATTAAACAGCTACTGGGGTAAGCGTAAAAACATCTGCAAATTGAGCGGCAGTTTTTACATCTCCTCTTCTTAAAGCATCACGAACATCATCCAGTTTCAATGCGTCATCGATTGATAAATAAGGAGCCCAACCATCGTCAGTATCAACCAGTTCAATGTTAACTTTGGCTACATACTGTCCTTCATGAATGAATTTTTGATGAGGTCTTTTTTTCATTGTTTTCTCCTCATAAAATCAGTCGACCACCTTGTTGGATCGGGTTTGTATGCAGTAACCAAAACCGCTGGCGATGAGGAACCTTTAGGTATTTCCCATACTGCATGAATGGGATTATCTTGACTGTCTTTTTGTAAAACCAAAACACAAGGTCCTTTAAAATAATCGGAATAATCTTCAACGATAATACCATTCATGACACCTGATATAATATCCTTAACGGAAATGGCATCTTCAGCAAGCTCATCATATCCATGATCTGATATCATCACTTCTCTACGCTTGACTAAAGCCATAATCTGCTCAAGTGTCTTGCTATTTTTCATTATACCATAAGACCCTTTAGTTCACATCGGTAACAAAGCGTTATTCAGCACTTTCTGCTGTGTCAACACACCTCTGTGCATTCCGGCCTGCCATGCCCATCATCTGATACAGTAAACGCGCCACGGTAAATTCCGGAAAATGAATTCCCGGAATGGGGGCCAGTTCCACGGCATCCATTCCGATCAATTGGCGGCCGCTCAGGCTGCGGGCAATCACCGCCAGTGTCTGGTACCAGTTCAGACCGCCTGGTTCTGGTGTACCGGTTGCCGGCATGATCGACGGATCCATACCGTCCACATCCACGGTCAGATAAATCTGCAAGGGAAACGCATCCGGCAGCAGCGGGTCCGGGATGCCGTTCATGGCAATCTCCGGGGCATCCAGGTGGGCGATGCGCTGATCCGCTCTGAACACCACCTCTTCCGGGGAAAGGCTCCTCACCCCTGCCTGAAACAGAGGAAGCCCCATGTCAAATGCACGCCGCATCACACACGCATGGCTGTGCGGGGTTCCGTCATAGGTATCCCGCAGATCGGCATGGGCATCGATCTGAACCACCCCAAATCGGCCATGCACCTGTTTCAAGGCGTCCAGGGCACCGGCGGTCACCGAGTGTTCCCCGCCGATGAGCACCGGTATTTTTCCGCGTTCCGCAATGGGCATCACCCGATCACGGATGCGCCGGATAATGGTTTCGGCATCGCCGGTGCAGTCCACCGGATCCAGGGTGAGGATGCCGTGAACCGATGGGTTGTCTGTGCCGTCAAATAATTCCAGCTGCTGGGAGGCGGCCAGCACAGCCGCAGGGCCGGCAGCAGTGCCGCTGCCATAGGAAACCGTGCCCTCAAACGGCACAGGCAGGATATGAAAACGCGCCGCTTCCGGTGCAGGCGGGTCAAGCTCTGACCCGAGAAACGGCGGGTATTTGGTATAAGCGGTGGCCATCTTTTTCCCTTCGCCTCAGGAGAGCCGTGATTTGAAATCCGCGTAACCGAACGACCGGATCACCTCAAACTGATCGGTTTTGGGCCGGTAAACCGCAATGGACGGTAACCGAATCCCGTTAAAGGTATTGGTCTTCACCATGGTGTAATGGGCCATGTCAAGAAACATCAGCTTGTCCCCCACCCCCAGGGGCCGGTCAAAGCTGTAATCGCCGATAATATCCCCGGCCAAACAAGACGGACCGCCCAGCCGGTAGGTATAGGCTTTTTCTCCAGCCGCCCCTGCCCCGACAATCTCCGGACGATAGGGCATTTCCAGGACATCCGGCATATGGGTGGCCGCAGACGCGTCGAGAATGGCATTGGCCGTCCCGTTCACACCCGGGGTCACATCGATCACACTGGCTGCCAGGATGCCGGTGTTCAGGGCCACGGCCTCCCCGGGTTCCAGATACACGGTGACAGCGTAACGGGACTGGATCCCGGAAATCAGCTCGCAGAGGTGATCCACCGCATAATCCGGCCGGGTGATATGATGCCCGCCGCCAAAATTGACCCAGCGCATCCCCGCAAGCAAGTGCCCGAATTTCGCCTCAAAGGCCCTGAGCACCACCGCCAGGCTGTTGGTATTCTGCTCGCACAAGGCATGAAAATGAAGTCCCTCAATACCGGACAGATCTTCAGTTTCAAGGTCTTTTTGGCGGATGCCGAGCCGGGATGCCGGGCCGCAGGGATCATACAGGGGAACCCTACCCACCGGCGACTCGGGATTCACCCGCAGGCCCATGGAGATAGGATGTTCCGCAGCACTTACCCGGTCACGAAACCGGTGCCATTGGGAGATCGAGTTAAAGACCACATGATCGATGAGCGGAATCAGTTCAGCCATATCCGCATCACTGAACGCGGCCGCATGGGCGTGGACCTGTTTTCCGAAGAGTTCCCGGCCCAGGCGGGCTTCATGGGGAGACGAGGCGCACACCCCTTTGAGGGTTTCGCGCATAAGGGGAAACAGGCTGAACATGGCAAAGCCCTTCAAGGCCAGCAGAATGCGGCACCCCGTCCGGGACTGGACGGTTTCTAAAATAGACAGGTTTCGGCGCAGCAGGCCTTCATCCACCACAAAACAAGGCGTGGGCACACGCCCAAGGTCGAGATCTACAGGGTAACAAGCTTCCATGGGAGTCCGTGACGGTTGAGTGTGTCCATGAAGGGGTCTGGATCCATCTGTTCCATGTTAAACACCCCTGTTCCCTGCCAGACGCCGGTGAGCAGCATCATAGCACCGATCATGGCCGGCACACCGGTGGTATAGGAGACGGCCTGGGACCCCACTTCCGCATAGCAGGCCGCATGGTCGCAGATATTATACAGGTAGACCGTCTTTTCCGCTCCGTCCTTCACGCCTTTCATCACACAGCCAATACAGGTCCGGCCTTTTGTCAGAGGCCCCAGGCTGCCCGGATCCGGCAGCAGGGCTTTTAAAAACTGCAGAGGAATGATCTCCTGACCGTTGTACATCACCGGATCGATCCGGGTCATGCCCACGTTTTCCAATACGTTCAGATGGGTCAGGTAGGCATCTGAAAAGGTCATCCAGAACCGTGCCCGTTTGATTGTCGGCAGATGCTTGACCAGAGATTCCAGCTCTTCATGGTACATGAGATAGATTTTTTTCAGGCCGATGCCTTCGGGAAAATGAAAGTCCCTGCTTACGCTCAGGGCACCGGTTTCGATCCACTGACCGTCTTCATAATACTTTCCGGGTGCGGTCACTTCCCGGATATTGATCTCCGGGTTGAAGTTGGTGGCAAAGGGCTGGCCGTGATCACCGGCATTGCAGTCGATAATGTCCAGCTCATGAATCTCGTCCAGATGATGTTTGGCTGCATAGGCGGTAAATACATTGGTGACCCCCGGATCAAATCCGCTGCCCAGCAAGGCCATGATCCCGCGGTCTTTGAACCGTTCCTGGTAGGCCCACTGCCACCCGTAATGGAATTTCGCCTCATCCGGCGGCTCGTAGTTGGCCGTGTCCAGATAATTGACACCGGTCTCCAGGCAGGCATCCATGATGGCCAAATCCTGATACGGCAGGGCCACGTTGATCACCAGATCCGGATTCACATCCTTTATCAGGGCAACGGTCTGGGCCACATCGTCCGCGTCCAGCGCTTCCACCCGGATGGGCCGGTCCAGACTGTCCGCAATGGCCTGACACTTGGAAACCGTCCGGCTGGCCAGACAGATATCCGTAAACACCGCCGGCACCTGGGCGCATTTATGAACCACCACACGCCCCACGCCGCCAGCGCCGATAATGAGCACACTTGCCATGGCTGCATCTCCTTTACGTCTTAGCGTTCGTAATAGGTGTATCCCCGCAGGCCACCCTCATACGCCTTCATGATTCGGTACCGGTCCTGCACATTGATCCGTTTTTCCCGGACCGCCTGTTCCGCCATGGCCCGAAACCGCTCGACCATGGATTTGGGGGTGTATCCCACATAGGTGAGTACGTCTGCCACCGCGTCTCCGTTCTGTTCTTTTACAAAATCGATATCCCCGTTCGGCTCCACCCGGATGCTCACCACATTGGTATCGCCGAACAAGTTGTGCAGATCACCCAATGTTTCCTGATACGCGCCCACCAGAAAAGCACCCAGGAAGTACTCGTCATGTTCATTGAGATCATGCACCGGCAGGGCTGACCGCATGGCATGCATGTCAATGAACCGGTCAATCTTACCATCACAGTCGCAGGTGATATCCGCCAGGATGGCCTGGCGATTCGGCAGCTCGTTCAGCCGGTGAACCGGCATGATGGGAAACATGTGGTCAATGGCCCAGGCATCGGGCAACGACTGGAACACACTAAAATTGCCATAATAGATATCGGCAAGGGCGCTTTCGAGATCTTTGAGCGCCGGCGGAACAAATTTCAGCTTTTTCACCTCTTCCGCAATGGCGTGGATGGCATGCCAGAAGATATTTTCTCCTAAGGATCGCTCTCTCAAGCTGACATCACCGTGTTTGAACCGCTGCCGAAGCTCATCCCGATAATAGAGGGCATCGTTGAAGCACTCCTGAATATTCCTTACGTTCAGGGTCTGGGTCACCTCCATCAGGTTGGTAATCACATCCGGCGTATCCGGTGCCAGATCTTCCAGAAACGGATGAGGCTGCAAACGGCTTACATCGAGAATATTGAAGAGCAGCACCGAGTAATAGGCCACCGTGGCCCGGCCTGATTCGGTGATGATCACCGGATGGGGAATGTCTGCCGCATCCATGGTCGACATGACGGTCTCGATGATGTCCGCGCAATATTCCTGCATGGAGTAGTTCCGGCTGTTGGCGAAATTGGTA
Organism: Deltaproteobacteria bacterium; assembly: GCA_002748835.1. Classification (GTDB taxonomy): domain Bacteria; phylum Desulfobacterota; class Desulfobacteria; order Desulfobacterales. Next base: position 99,535 of record PDTL01000013.1, on the reverse strand, counting down.
TGGGTGCCGTCGTAGTCTACGGCCAGGCCGCCGCCCAGGTCCAGATACGCCATGCCCGCCCCTTCGGCCGAAAGACCGGTATAGATTCGGCAGGCTTCCAAAACCGCGTTGCGAATATCCCGAATATTGGGTATCTGGGAACCCAGATGGTAATGCAGCAGCTGCAGGCAGTCGAGCATGGCCTCCTCTCTCAGCCGGTCCACCAGTTTCACGACCTGGGTGGTGTTCAGGCCGAAAATGCTCCGGTCTCCGCCCGATTCAGTCCAGTGGCCGCCAGCTTTGGAAGCCAGTTTGATGCGCACGCCGATCTTGGGCCGTATATCCAAAGATGTCGACCGTTCCAGGATCAGATCCAGCTCCGAAGGCATCTCCACCACCAAAAAGCAATTCATCCCCATTTTGCAGGCATACAGGGCCAGATCCACAAATTCCGCATCCTTGTATCCGTTGCAGACTAGACAGGCTTCCGGATCTTTTAAAAAGGACAACGCGGCAATCAGCTCTGCCTTGGATCCCGCCTCCAGACCGTGATGGTAACGGGCCCCGAAGTCAGCCACCTCTTCGACCACCTGTTTCTGCTGATTCACCTTGATGGGATACACCCCGCGAAACTGACCTTTGTACCCGTAGGTCTCCATGGCTGTCTGAAATTCCTGATGCAAGCTGGAGATCTGGGAGTCAAGAATGTTTCCGATGCGAAGGAGCACGGGCATGTCGATCCCCCGCTCTTTCAGTTCGGCGATGATCACGGGAATACTGATCGAGACAGGCAGGTCGTTGAACGGAGTGATCACCACCTCCCCCGCCTCATTGATATCAAAGTAGCCAGCCCCCCAGTTGCGGACCCCATAAAGTTCCGCAGCATTTTCCGTGGTCCAGCGTTCCAGGGCATCTTTTTTCACCACAACGCATTTCCTTTTTTCATAAAAAAGGTTTAAATTACGCTAGTTTTTTGAAGCATACAACGAAATCCATCCAGTTATCGCGCGTGGATAACACCTTCAAGGGTATCGGTGACCCACTTGTTGAGGCTTTTGCCTGTATCCGCTGCTGCCGCAGCTAGTTCTGCGTGTGTGTCCGGCGACATCCGCAGTGTCAATTTCCCGGAATAGGGTTTTTGCGGTCTTTCACCCCGTGCTTCACATCCGGCGAGATAATGATGAATCGCATTGTGAAAGTCATCGATCATCTCTGAAACGGTCTCTCCATGAAATCCAATCATATCCTTAAGGCCCACTACGCGGCCAAAAAAAATATTGTCATCAGGATCAAACGCGATCCGTGCTGTATACCCTTTATACGTTAACGTGTTTTTCATGGTGTCACCCCTGTCTTCATTAAAAATTCCCTCACCATTTCAACTTGATATTTTTTTGCTTCTTTTCCCGGATGCGGTCGGTGAAGAAATATGCTTTTTTCTGAAACGGTAATGGAAATACGAGAGCCAGTACCTTCCGACACGTCTCCACCAAGTGAAATCAGCAATGATTCAATATCCGAAAACTTGAGGTTCGAACGTGTTGGTGAATCGAAAATTGCAGATAGAATTCTTTTGTGCTTTGTTCTCATACAAGACAGGTTATCATTATTTGCCCCCACAACAAAGCCCTGATTTTTTTAACAGGTGAGATCAGAATCAATCACGATTTCAGCGGATAGACGTCAAACACGGTCGTTACCGCAGCCGTATACGCATCCAGGCTTGCGGTTTTACGGATCTGCCGAAACGCCGATGCCGGATCTGCAAAGGAAAACCGCTGGTAAACCCAGAGTCCTTTCATCTTGTCCAGCACATGTTTTTCACCGCTCTGCACGATCCGGTACCGATCCAGCAGATCGTCATGAAAGGCTTTCAGGCGGTTTCGCCGCACGGCCTCGGAAAGGTTGGCACCGCTGATGGTTTCCGGCAGAAACGGATCACACAAGAGCCCTCTTCCCAGCATCTGCCCGGCTGCCGCCGGGCAGGCCTGTTTTACAGCCGCCGCATCGGCTGCGGTCGTGATATCGCCGTTGTACATGACCGGATGCTTAAACAGGGGCAGGCAGTTACCAAAGGCATCCCGGTCTGCCCGGCCCGCGTACATCTGCACGCCCGTTCGGGGATGCAGGATCACGCCGCTGAGGGGGTGGGCATTGAGAACCGGTATCAGTGCCTGGATCTCATCTGCGGTTTCTCTGCCCAGACGAAGTTTCACCGATATCCGCCCTTCCCGGTGCCGGCAAAGGGTATCCAGCACCGCATCGATCTGATCTGGAAACGGCAGAAGCCCGGAGCCCCGTTTCTTTTTGGCCACCATTTTATACGGGCATCCCAGGTTCCAGTTAACGTGATCATACCCGAGATCTTCCAGACGGCTGACCAGATACGCCATGTCTCCAGGATCATTTCCCAGTATCTGGGGAATGACGGGCAGATTTTCGTTATTTTCCGGAAACAGATCCCGAAAAAACGCCTGTTTCACCTTCCGTGCCCGGACCGTGGTAATAAACGGGGAGACCGAGTTAACGATGCCGGAAAAATGCGCGGCCCAGACAGAACGATAAACCCACCCGGTCAGCCCCCGCAGGGGGGCCATCCATAAATCATCCATGCCAGATTCAAACCGAATCATCCGTTGCTCCGCTTCCAGGCATCCTGCCAGATCTGTTTCAGGGCCGCGCGCCACTTGGGATGGGTCAGGGCCTTGGCCCGCCAGTCTTCTGCCGCCGGATCCGCTTCAATAATCCGCCAGGCAGCATCGTAGTCAAACGTGTGCCACAGGGTTCCGGCCCGGTACAGGTATTCGGCGCTCTTGGTGCGGATCAGCGCGTTCATCCCTGCCGCATAATCAAATACCTGCCAGTAGGCGCCGGCGTAGAAGATGAACGCCGGGTCTGCCAGCTGCATCAGCACCGGCTGGGCCCGTCTGAAGTCAAACCGCTTCCAGTTGATGCCGGCATGATAAATATGGGACGGTACCCGCAAACTGAGAAGATAGGTCAGACAGGTGTCCAGATCAGCACCGGCCCAGCCCCGGCCAGCCCAGCACAGATACTGGGCGCCGCCCAGCGCATACAGCCGTTTCAGACCCAGATCCCAGGGAAACGACTGTGCGGTCCGTCCCCATCGGTAAATGGCTTCCGGATCTGTGCTCGCTGTGATGGCCGCTTCCAGCGCATTGTCCGGAGGCCGGGTTGTCATGTCCGTTGTCATGGGCGCCACCATCCAGTCATCTCGTCATCATCCAGATAATAGATGTTCCCGAATCCGGGGGAAAACGGGGTATCCGGCCGGGATGTCACCAGCCACACCGTCTTCCGGTAGGGGGTAAGGCGATTCAGGTCATAAATATGGCCGTCGGTCACCACCAGTACCGCTTCGTTGACGCCCTTGAGCCAGTCATTGAACAGGGGCGCAAAAAATGTGGTACCGCTGGAACCGGTGCGGATGGCCTGCCAGTCTCCCCGGTGATAGGTATAGGGCCTTCGTGACTCGGGCGATGCCGTAAAACCGGACAGCCCTTTTTTCGGCACAAACACGGTCTCATCCACGCACAGGAGATGGACCGTATACTGATCCAGGAGATCCTCGACCACCCCGAAGGCCCGTTGAAGCGTTTCAGGCCGCCCGACCATGGAGCTGGAGACATCGACTGCCACGATCACCTGTTTTTTGAAATCAAGCACCCGGCCGGCCGCATAGATGCCACTGTCCAAAAATCGGCGATTGGGACGGGCCGGTGTAAATCGCCAGCGATCAGCCGTGGAATATCGATCAATAGTGGTCCGGATCTGCCGTTTCCATCGGAGCTGCTGGGGACGCTGAATACCGGATATCAGCCCGTCCACTGCCTGGAAGACCCGCTCGTCGGCAAAGGTTTTTTCGCGACGGCCCTGTTCGATGATCCGCCGGAACGAGGCGGTCAAGCTCCGTTCGGCGCTTGCATCGTGGAAGGTGTGCATACCGGTGGGGAGCACCTGGCCTTCATCCTGGTAAAAAATCAGACCCGCGTCATCCATCTGAAATCCCCACTCGGTGCGCTCAGAAGGTTCCGGATCTGGATTTTCCATGGCCGCGTTGAAAGGGTTGTTCACCTGGGGCGGTTGTTCCAACTGGGTTTTCGCCGCGTCGGTGAACGCGCTCATATCCGCAGGCCCCCGGGTGTCGAGCCAGGTATAGACCGCCTCCCAGGTGGGATCCGTGTGGCCCGTCTCTATATAAAAATCGTCCGGGATCACCGGAAGCCCCGGAGGCAGCTGCAGTTTGGGAATATCCCTTTCCAGCACCCCCCGGCGGGAGAAAAAGCTGCCCGATCGGCGGATCATGTACGCATTTACCACCATGTCCTGGGCAATGTTCTGAAGATAGGTGTTTTTTCCCGGCACGGACCGGTGGCTGTGGTTTAAGGCCACATGGAGAAATTCATGCACGAGCAGCCCGATCAGGTGCTCGGTGTCAAGGCGTGTCACAAAACCGGGGTGATAGCGCAGGACCCGACGGAACCGGCTGACGGTCAGTGTCAGGGTGAGCGTTGCGGTATCGGGCAAGAACTGGATCCCCTGATAGAAAAAAGAGACAAACCGGCTCCGCTTCCAGAGCAGGGACAGCACCGCATCCCATTTTCTGCTTGAAATTTCTGCGGGGGAAAGATCCAGCTCCGCCGGTCCGTGAAGGGTCATGCAATTCCGCCTTCGAGAAATGCCGTGTAGCTCTCGCGGATACGGGTTTGCTGCGCCGCATCCTCCAGCAGGTTGACGGCTGCCGGAATCTGGGAAAAAATACCGCAGGATTTCAGCAGCAGGTAGAAAAACGATACCCGCACATCCGCCCGCGTACCTGCAATAAAGGTGAGCACGTATCCCAGCCGTTTCAGGTCGTCATCGGAGAGTGCGGCAGTGTCCCTGTCCGGATCCCTGAAATATCCGAGGGTTCCGTTGATGGCCCAGAGCAGGTCCTCCACATGAATGCCTTCATTTTTCAGGGCCTGGATTTTTTCCGGGTCTCCGGCCAGAATCTGTTCGGCGGTCAGCTCCCGGGGAGCCACCTGTTCCATGACAAAGTCATGCCCGGCGGTTTCTCCCACAAGCGATATCACCACCTTTTCCACCACCGCCGCATCCGGGCCGTTCAGGGCGGTTTTCAGAGCCGCTTCGTCTCCCAGCCGGTGCGCCAGGGTCAAGGCCTGGGAAACCTGATGCCAGCCTCTGGGGTTGGGATGCACCTGAGTTTCGTCCCAAAGCGCGTCCGGGTTCACGGTAATATACCGGATCACTGCCGGATGGATGCCGGCAACAGCAGCCCACCTGAGCCAGCTTGTCACGGACGGTTTCAGGTGAAATATCGCCAGCCGGCCGTCCAGGGCCGCATCATGAAAATCGGTGAGCACCGTGTCATCCGGATCCCCCAGGTTGCCGGCGAGAACGATGGCCGTCCGGTCGGCAAGCCGATGTTCACCGCACACATGCTCCGTGATAATCTGAAACAGGGTCTGGATCACAGTCGGATGCGCCCGGTTGGCCTCATCGAGAAACCAGACAATTCCGTCTTTCCCTTCCGGTACGGTCTCCGGGGGAATAAATCGGGGACGGTAGTAGACCATCTCACGGTCCGAATGGTGGGGAACCGGGTACCCGCCCAGATCGACATTTTCCTTGAATGCCAGCCGTGTATCAATAAACAGACGGTTTTCTGCTTCCGCCACCTGCCGGACAATCGAGGATTTGCCCACCCCCGGGTGTCCCACAATCTTCACGGCATAGTTGATCCGTGCATCGGTGTTCAGGTAGGCGGTCAGAATGGTTTTTATTTCCCGGATATCCACGCTAACAGGATGTTTGGTCATGAGCGCCTGTCTTTCGCAATAAGGGTGTAAATCGTCTGAAGCCGTTCGGACAGCCGATCTGCCGGTTCTTCCGCCTGAATCCATGCCCAGAACGTACTGGTGATCATGCCCTGAAACAATTCCGCCAGTTCATCGGGCTCCGCGCTGACAAAATCGCCCGATGCCATTCCCGATGCCATGAGCCCGGCATACAAGGAGATCATCTCATCGTGCATCCGGCTGATGTTGCGGCCCAGCTCAGGCATGAGCACCGCATCCACATGAATCACCTGGGAAATATAGAGCCGGATAAACGCTTTGTTATCCACAAAATAGTCCGCGATATCATTCATCATTCCAGCGAGCTTCGCCTTTGGAGACAGGGTTTCATCCCGCAGGGAGCGGTTCAGTATGCGTCCGAAGGCACGTCCCCGCTCCACGATGAGATCATGATAGAGTTGCTCTTTTCCCTGAAAAAACTTGTAGATGGTACCCAGCGGGAATTCGGAGGCCTGGCTGATCTCGGCCATGGTGGTCCCGTGAAACCCTTTTTCAGCAAACAGCACCTGAGCTGCATCCAGAATATCCCGTTTTTTCTGTTCCCGTTCCCGTTCTCTGCGTGTTTTTGTCTGCATAGACCCTCTTTTTCCACTATAAACGCCGTCTTGTCGCCGCCATGACCGCAAGTCTCACGGTGCGGTCCTGGCGATAAAATCGTCAAAGCAGGACCAGAACTGTTCCCGGTACACGTCCTGCTCCATGAGGATTTCGTGCCGGGCACCCGGGATAACCACGTATCGGCACCGGGGCAGACGGGCGGCAAGCGCAGACATCCGAAGATTGGATACCACCGTATCGGCACCCGCCGAGATCATCAGCACCGGCACATGAATCTTTTCCGGCACCCCTTTTTCCATCAGCCTGCGCATGGAGGTAAAGGCTTCGGCCAGCCAGCGGTAGGTGACACCGCCCAGGGCCAGTTCCGGCTGTTTTTTGATGGCATCATGAAAAAAATAAAACCGTTCCGGATCAGCGGTCAGACGGTTTCCTTCAAACACAGGATTTGCCTGATAATCACCATTCCCCGGCGCATAGGCCTCGCCCTGGCCGACCCCCACCCACCAGCGACAGATCATTTCTGCCACAGGCACCGGAAAGGGATCTGTCCGAAGTCCCATCATGGGAGCGGTGAACACCGCCGCCCGGATGCTTCCGGAAAGATCTTGCTCACGCAGACGGAGAAACCGCAAGGCCACATTTCCCCCCATGGAATGACTCAGCAGATAGTACGGGCCGTCGCCTGCCTGTATCACGCAGGTTGCCATCCATGCCTCAAGATCCGACACATACCGGTCAAAGGAACGAACATAGCCTTTGTGCGCATTGGCCAGTTCCCTGCAGGAACGCCCCTGCCCCCGCCAGTCGAGAATAAACACATCAAACCCGCGATCCAGAAGCTCGCCAGCCACCTCCGCATATTTTTCAATAAACTCGCTTCGTCCGGGGAGCACTGCCATCACGCCCTTTTTCTCATGCGAATCCGCCAGCCACCGGGCATATCTCAGCGTGCAGCCGTCATCAGCCGTCATATGATGAAATTCAGGGTATTTCATTTACCACAGACGTTTCATGATAAAATTGTTTGATCAGGCAGTCTGCATTCAACGAATCGCTGGCACTATACGCAACCTCGCGCCGTTCTGTCAATCCGGCGGCCGTTCTAAAATGCACCGCCAGTGTCCCGGAAACGGCGAAATGGTATTTCAGTATACATCAAAATTTGTTAATTTTATAAGGTTCCTTCTCTACGGAACGAAAGTTTTCAACCGTAACATAAAAGGATACTTTCCATGTCAAAGCCATTAAACACCGCAGGTTTGCTGATAATCCTGTTTGTAATGGCCGCCAGTAGCAGCGATGCGGATACAGAAACCTTTGAACGGATCCTGATCAACGCACCGCCCACGCCCCCCAAGAACGTTACCCGTAAAGCGGTTCAACTGCCAAGTCCGGATCCGGCAAAAGGCATCGCTATGATTCAGGATGTACCGGCATATACCTGGAGTTTCGGATGCGCGCCGACATCAGCGGCCATGGTCGCCGCGTATTATGACCGGAACGGGTACCCCGATATGTATACCGGTCCGACAAACAACGGGGTCATGCCGCTGAACAACGATGATTACTGGTCCTCATGGGTAGACGCCTGCGGAAGGTCCCTCCACCGCTGCCCGCTAGCCGCCACCCAGAAGGGACTTGATGGCCGCAACCCCCGCGGGCATGTGGATGATTACTGGAAGTGCTATGGAAGTACAGAAAGTGATCCTTACATCAATTCCTGGCCCGAGCATGCAGCCGGAGACTGCCTTGGCGATTTCATGGGATCCAATCAGTCCGCATTGAACAACGTTGACGGTGCCACATACTTCATTTCCCTTACTTCCGGAAATCCGCTCCACGCGTCGACCATTTTCAACGAAGGCCCTGATTTTTATAATAAAAGCGGTTTATGCGGGATTGTGGAATTTTACAATTCCCGAGGGTATAACGTCGTGGAAGCGTATAATCAGAAAATTCATCCAACCCATGCCGCAGGATTCACGTATACACAGTACAAAGCTGAAATTGATGCAGGCCGGCCCGTGTTGCTTCATGTTACGGGCCACACCCTGGTTGGCGTGGGATACAAGGATGACGGTGTCACAGAACTCCTTTACATTCATACAACATGGGATCATAACGTAGACACCATGACCTGGGGCGGGAATTACAATGACCATCCCCTGTATATGGTGACCGTTGTCAAGCTGGATCCGGATCAGGCGGTGGAAGAAAAAGACAACGCCTTCCTCCCGGGGATTTACAACCTGCTCTTCGAGTAACCGGCGCTGAAACATCGCCGGCACCCGGTTCAGGCGGCCCATTTTTTCAAGACGATTAGCAGCGTATGAAATCAGAGTAGTTAGGAAGTGGGGTCAAGGGAAGGCGGGATGGATTGAAAGGATACATCAAAAACACCCCCTTGCCAGGCAAGGGGGCGCTGGAATATCCTTAAAAATCAAACGCGTGATTGACGCTGGCCATCACCCGCATATCCGGTGATGTCTCGCTGATGCCGGCACCGATCTGGGTTTTGAATCCCCAGTTTTTCTGAGACCAGAACGCACCCAGGGCGATCTCCCGGATGTCGTCTTTCCGGTCCGGGTCATAACAGCTGGAATCGCTTGATGGGGTCTCCCGGTTCCGGTGGTGGTGGTTGAACACTTCCGTATAGACGGTCAGATGGTCGGAGACGGTATAGGCGGCTGCCGCACCGAAGGTCCAGCTGTTATCCTTCAGTGCCTCGTCTTTGGCATGCACCTTGTTCGCGCCCAGGTCCGCAGTCAGGCGCAAGTCGCCCCAGCTTTTCCCGATGCGCAGGTTGACACCGGCTACGGTGTCGTCGGTGTCTGTTGCATTGAAAAGAAAAAGATCACCGATGGCCTTGTCCCGGTCCCCGGTGGGCACGAGCAAATGGGCGCCCAGTGAGAGATCCAGAAGATGCCCGGCATCCGCATGCAGCATCTGATAGCTCCCGCCCACAAACAGATCACCAAAGCCGTCCTCATCATTGTCGAAATCCGTATTTTTCCACCGTTCCCAGTGCGTGGCTGCGGCCAGCTGCCAATGGGTGCCGTTTCCCGCGCTGATACTCAAGGGAACAGCCATAATATGTCCGTCCCTGCACTTCAGATTGTTTTCATGATAGGTCGATATCATGCCGCCAATCTGAAGATAGACGCCCTCCACCGGTACCGGATCTCCCGTATAACCGTAACCGTTCAGACCATAGACTCCGATCGAATCGCCAGCCATTGCCGGCATAGACAGCAGGAACAGCATCAGGGTGAGAAGGATTTCGCGCAACCGCCATCGTTCTGTGATATACATACATCTCCTCCGGTAGCCGGCAACCCGGCAGCGTCATAATAATCTCCCAAGCATTCAGGTGCCGCACTTCAGGCGGCACCTGATTACCATAATGAACGTTATCAGAAGGGTTTCATCCCTCCACTGCAATCCCAGCATCCGGTCCAGCGGGTGGGATCCAGTGGCGTATCCGTCATCGGGTCATCGGTGAGTACCGGCGATTGCGCCCGTTCATCCGCATCCACCTTCCCGTTCATGTTCTGGTCCCACCAGGCGGATGCCTGGGTTGCGGTCTCTGTAAGTCCCGCACGGGGACGCGTACGGTAGCGCAGGGTCGCTGGCTGACCATCCGGTGCCAGATTGACGGCCCAGCGAATCCGTAGGGTTACGGGATCATACATGGCATCCCCTGCATCAAATTCCAGGCTGTCTGTCACCCAATCCACACCTTCCGGCAATTCCGCCCGTACATGGGTGATCATGGACCAGTCCGGATTCGGTTGACGCCAGGTCATTTCCCACACCAGATAGTCGTTTTCGGAAACGACCCGCAGGGTACCATAGGGCGGCGCCAACACAGGCACAGCCATATCAAGCAGCCGCACAGTGGGATCCAAATCTGCCGCTGTGGACGGATCATCCGATTCAAACCGGACGCCGTCTGAATCCATTACCTCAGCCTGGTTTACCACTCCTGTACCGGCCGGTGTTCCCGGTGCGAAGTCGAGCCTGCAGGTAAACGCGACCCAGGCATCGGCCTGCGGCGCCAGTGGCGCAATGGTACCCGTGATGACCGTATCTGCCGGGTCTATGGTGATACCTGCGGTTTCGATGCTGCCGGGATTGAGTACCAGGTATTCCGCCAGCAGATCTGTCAGGTGAAGCACGGATGTCGGCTGGTCACCCGCATTGGTGACCTGTATCCGATACCGGAGCCTGTCACCATTCAAGAGCAGGCCGGCATCCAGGTCCTGAATTGTTTTTGTCACCCGCACATCCGGTCCCTGGGTTCGTTCACCCACAAAGATCCGCACCGCGTCTAGTTCAGCACTGGTGTCCGGGTTGTCGCTTTCCACCCGGTTGCAGTCGGTCCCGCCGTAGTAGAGCTGGGCCTGGGTGAAAATCTCCGTGTTCAGAACGACGCTTTCGCTGATCATCACCGTATAGGTCAGGATCGCTGATGCGCCAGCGGCCAGGGGTTCCACGAAAAAGCGGATCGGTGGCCCGGCATGGGCGGTGCCGTTCACAGCGGACAAGGACTCTTCTACCAGTATGAGGGACTCCGGCAGGGCGTCGACAATCACCATCCCCTCTGTGGTGTCTGCACCGTGATGGGTCACCCGTACTTCCAGCTGTACCGAATCTCCCGGCGCATAGCTATCTAACGGATCAATCACGCGTTTTTCAAAGGAAACCGGTGCCATGCCTCCGTCGCTGCCGCCCACCGGACCAATGAACGTGGGATCCCCTTTGGCAATCGTTAAGGGATTGTCCGTGACAAAGGAGGGATAGCAAACCCCGAGATCCATCATCCCCTGATTGGACAGCAGGCTGCCTGCGGGCGCGTTTTCGCCCACGGTTACCCGGTAGGTAATGGTACAGGTCTCTCCCGGTGCCAAGTTACCCACATTGATGCGGATATCCGGTTCACCCGGTGAGTTCCCGCGATTCACCTTCCCTTTTGTGGTAGTCACCGACCCATTCTCCAGAATGGACAGCGCATCGGGCAGGTCCGTATACCAGACAGACGGCGCCATCCCGTTTCCTGTATTGATCAGGGTTACGGTATACAGCAGTGTATCCCCCGGTTCCAGCGGGCACCCGTTCATGTCGCTCACGGTTTTACCGGAGGTGGAAAGGTCCGGCCGTTTCCGGATTGGGCTGGGTTTATTCACCGGAACCGTCACCGGATCCCCGGTAACCGGCTCAGTCTGAAAGGTGGTCATCTGGTAAGCACTGTTGACGATTTCCGCGCCATCCGGCACCGAGGAATCCACCCGTACGGTAAAGGAAACAGCGCCGCTATATCCTGCGATCAAAGTTCCCAGCTCCCATCGAACGGTGGTATCAGTCACCAGCACGCCGGTGTCCGAAGAAATGAACTCGGTACCGCCGGGCACCTCATCCGTGATGACCACCCGGGACGCGTTACTCGGGCCCAGGTTTTCATAATGAAGGGTATAGGTCAGACGTTTTCCAGGAGCGACTTCCGCCTTATTCGCTGTTTTCCAGATCCGGAGTTCCGGCATTCCCACCACCGGTGTTTCGGTGGGGTCATCCGTTTCCGGCGTATGCGGGTCGTCGCTCGGGATATCCGGCGTCTCTGCGGTGCTTGCCACTGCCTGGTTGGACACACGGGTACCCGCAGGCGTTCCCGCGTCAACGGTCACCCGCAGGGTGACGATCACTTCCTCACCCGGTGCAAGGGTTCCCACGTTCACGTCCATCGGATCCTCGGTGACAACCGCCCCCTGGCTGGTAAACACGGATCCCGCCACGAGCGTGGTATGGACCGGAATCGCATCCCGTACGCGTACGGCTGTTGCCGGAGCTGAACCGGTGTTTCGGACGCTCAGGGTATAGCGCAGGGTATCACCGACAGTCACGGATCCGGTCTCATCCAGATCCTCTACCAGGGCATCGGTCTTGACTAAACGGATCTCCGGCGTTCCGGCAACGGACGGTTCTTCAACCCTGATTACCGTGGGCTGGTCCCCGTCTTCCGTATCCGAATTGCCGTCCGTTTCATGGGAACCGGTTTCATCCGTTGTCACGACTCCCTGATTCAAAAGGCGACCGGCAGCGATCAAGGTTGCCGTGATAGTAATTGTTTCAGACCCGCCCACAGGAATTTGGGCAAACGCCGCTGTGACGGTTTGTCCGCCACTCCAGGATGCGTTGGACACACCCGTCACGGTGACGCCGGCCGGCATCTCATCAGAAAAGGCCACATTTGTCAGTGGCATGTCTCCGGTATTCCGAATGAGAATGGTGTACTGAACCGTATCTCCCACATTCAGGGTACCGTCCGTGGGCGCTACAATATCGTCTAAAAGGGCGACCCGTTTCTCCACACGAATATTCGATACAGGGTCTTCGCCCACCACGACTTCCGTGGGCTGGTCGCCGTTGGCGTCGTTATCATCTTCGTCCGTGGGCTCTGGAACCGTTTCCGCACTGTCAACCGTCCCCTGGTTGCGGATCACCACACCGACCGGCGTGTCCATCGGCACCTGAAGACGATAGTGGATGGTCACCGACTGTGCACTTTCCATGATGCCCACGTCAATGGTCAGTCCATGACTCAGCGAGACATTGTAGTCTCCGGCATCCCCGTCAGCCGCGTCGGTCAGGCTCGCACCTTCCAGCGTCATCGAACCTGCCACATAGTCGGCCATCACAGGAAGCGGATCGACATACATCACCTTCGTCACATCCTGTCTGGGATGCACATTGGTCAGCACCACGGTATAGTGCAGTTCATCTCCCGGCATCACCCGACCGCCGTTCACGTCTTCCACGGTTTTTACCGCCTCGATGAAAAGCGTTGTGATCGGTATCACCTGGGCATCATCCACCGTGCAATAGTCGTTCAGCGGCGCGGTTTCACCGCAGTCGCCGCCCGTCCGGCCGCCGGTGGGATCGCCTGTGGCACCCGGAATACTGCCCCAGGTCAGCAGGGCAGAATTCACCAGTGGTGTCCCCACCACCGAACCCGGGCTCACCCTCACCTGATAGGTAATCACCATCTCATGGGCGGCCAGGGAAAGGTCAGTAATGGTGAATGTCAGGGTTTCGCCCGTTGCAGGCGTTCCTGAAACCACCGGGGGCACAGAAGCAGAGCCGGTGACAAACCGCAACCCTGCGGGCAGGGTGTCCGTGATCACAAGGTCGTACGCATGCGCCCTGCTCTCTGCCGTATGGGCCACTCGCAGGGTCACGCTGACCTGATCGCCAAGGGACTGATACTCAAGGTTATGGGTCTTTTCAATGACCAGCACCGGTTCAACCAGTTCCAGTTCCAGCGGCTGGACACCGGGTGTTCCCGTATCCGCGTCATAGTCCCGGGTTACCGGGTGGCCGTCCGCATCCGTGAAGGTCATTCCGGCATGGTTGCCCAGCCGGACACCATCTTGGTTAGCGGCGATATTTTCCACCACGGTTTCAATGTCCATGACCAGGACGTCATCTGAATCCGACCCATTGGCCGGGTTGACCACCGTGCCGAAGTCAAAGGTGAGTTCCTGGCCGCTTACGGCCACCGGTGCCGTATAGTGATGCGTCAGGTTGGTATGACCGGCCGACACAACGGCGGATACAAAATGAAGGCCATCCGGCAGGATATCGGTTACCACCAGGTCTTCCACGGTGCCTTCGACCAGGGTCACGGTCAGCCGGTACCGGACGGTTTCACCAATGGTATAGGTGGTGACGGACGGATCCGGATAAAACCGCTTATCCAGCGCCACCGGGTCTGCCACAATCACCACAGGCGACAGGGCATCAATACCGTAGTTGTTCAGCACGCTGTCATCGGTCTGGTCCGGATCGGGATCCGAGCCATCGCGCTCGTTTGCATCTGCACCGTCCAGGCTGGTATATCTCGCGTTCACCCCGTTCTGAAGGGATTCACCCGGCATAACCGTATTTGCCAGTGCTGCTGAAAAGGTGATCACCACCTGACCGCCCGGCGGCAGATCAAAGGCGCTGGTCGTCCAGCCGCCCATACCTGGGGTGACACTGGGTGTTTCCCCGCCACCGGTTACGGTGACATTTGCAACCTGCACATCGGTCAGGCTGGTGGGCAGGGTATCGGTGAGCACAGTTTCATAGGCTGTTGTGACCCCGGTATTTCCTGTGGTCACACGATAATCAATGCGGTCTCCCGCCTCAAGGTCTGTGGTGTTACTGGTAATCTCCTTTGTCAGGGTCAACAGTGGTTCCCCCACCGTAACCGTGGTAGCGTCCGTCAAGGTTACCAGCGATCCGCCTTCCGGCTGACCAGTAAAGGTGGCCGCATTGCTCAGGTCATGACCGGACTGGTTGACAAGGCTATTTGCCACCCGCACCGCATAGGTGAGGGTGAGGGTCCGGATATCAGCGGCGGTATTGGTGACCGCACCCAGGTTCAGGGTCAGGGTCTCGTCACCGGCTGCCGGACTGTCTTCTGTGACCGTAAAGTCCGGATCTGCGGAATAGGTCACCTCACCAGCCGCACCGGACGGGGTCACGAGCAATGTGCCGGGAACATAGTCCAGTCCCGGATCCAGCACATCGGTAATCAGTGAATCATTAATCGGCACGTTCCACGCCGGCAAGGTGACCACAAGGGTATAGGTCACCGTCGAGCCCACTGGAAGCGTACCGGTCGGGTTGACTGATTTTTCAAATACAAGGGTGTCCACGGCCACGGTCACCGCATCCTGATCCGCATAGTCGTTTACGCCGCCCGTGCCGTTTCGCTCGCCATCTGCCGCACCGGTTGCACCCGGTGTTACATCGCCGGTTCCCTGCTCTCCAGGCAGGGAGGTCCAGTTCAGGCGGGCCGTATTGGCAAAGGTGTCGCCTGTGGTCAGCGGACCGGGAATCGTACCGGTGTAAACGATGGTCAGAGTGCCTCCCACCGGGAACACCGCCGCCGAGACCGTCAGGGTGGTTCCGGCTGTCGTATCCGTCACACCCGAGACACCACCTGCCGGCGTCATGCTGTCCACAGTCAGGGCGGTAAACGCCGGGTCCAGGGTATCTTCGATCATCACATCATAACCGGTCGCCGAATGGGCACCAGCGGTGTTTGTAATGACCAGGGTATAGGTGATATCTCCACCGCTTGGCATCAATGCCGCCTGGGCCGCTGTTTTTGAAACCGCCATCATTGGCTCGGTCACGGTGACCGTGTGGGTTTGAGGGATCAGGTTGCGGTCCTGATTCAAGGCATCCCGGTAACTGAGATTGGCCGTGTCCGTCAGGCTTTCGCCGGCCTGATTACCGTTCACATTGGTGACCAGGGCCTGGAATTCCAGGGTCAGGGTTTCCGCGTTGGTATCATTGTCCGAGTTGAGGACATCCCCGAGAAAAACAGACAGGGTCTGCCCGGAACGGGTGATGTCACTGCCGTCTGTCAGGTTGACAAAGGCCCCGGATGCTGCCGCATTAATGTTCCCCGGATTCTCGGACAGGTTCAGGGCCGTATCATATACGGCAGCCAGCCGGGCGGTACCGGCACGATAGGACAGGCCTGCCGGCAGGGTGTCTGACAGGGTCGCGTGACGGGTGGTGCCTTTGGCCAGGGTCACGGAGACCCGATAGGTCACGATCTCGCCGATGAGTACATTCGCAGCAAGGCTGCCGGATTCCGACGTGGCATGGAGCAATTTGGTCAGAGCGGATGGTGAGGTCACCCCGGTCGTACCAGGATCTTCCACCGGCGTCAGGGTCGGGTTGCGGCCGTCGGTTTCATCTCCATTGTCGTCACTCTTCGTATCGCCAAAGTTATCGCCCGTGGCTGTGGCCTGGTTGGCGATCAGGGTACCACCCGGTGTGCCGCTGTTCACGGTCACCCGGAAGCTGATATTCACCACCTTGCCTGGCGCCAGGGTCCCCACATTCACGGACACCGGATTTTCACCGATTACCACACCGCAGCTGGTGGTCACTGATCCCGGGACCATGGTGGTGTTTACCGGAACAGGATCGGAAAGACGCACGTTCTGTGCATCCGCAGACCCTGTATTGGTGAGGGTCAGTGTATAGGCAATGCTGTCCCCGGGATTGACGACCCCATTTCCGTTTACATCACTGGAAAGACTCCAGCGTTTCTGGAGGTCGATTTCCGGAGATCCGGCTGCCGAGCCATCCACAGCCGTGAAGGTTGTGGGCTGGGTCCCGTCTGACGGATCGCCGTTGGCGTCTGTCAGGACCGGATCGGTTTGATCGCTGTTTGCGGTTCCCTGGTTCACGAAGGTTTCCGTGTCGGGATCCGCATCCGTGTTATACAAGGGCGGACCGTCCACGGTCACATCAAACCAGATAACGCCGGATGCGCCCACAGGAAGGGTCATGTTTGTCAGCGAAACCGCATCGCCCGTAATGGTCAGCGTGCTTGACGGATCGCTGGTCTCTTCAGAGCCTGCCACATAGGTCAGCCCTGCCGGAATGGTGTCAGAGAGGCTCACACCACTCAGTTCCGTATCTCCGGTGTTCTGCAGCTGAATCCAGTAGCGCAGGGTGTCGCCTGGGGTGATCGTACCCGATGCGTCTGCATCGGTTGTCAACTCCACGATTTTCCACGCATACAGATCTGCGCCGGCGGGCGTGCCGCCCACCGGAATATCCGTGGGCTGATCACCGTTGGTGTCATCCCCGTCTGCGTCCGTGGGTTCGGGTACCGTATCGTCACTGTCCACACTGCCCTGATTGCGGATGACGGTGCCTTCCGGCGTGCCGTTAGCCACAATAACCCGGAAGGTGATGGTCACCGTTTCACCCGTTCCCATTGCGCCCACAGAAACGGACAGATCCGGGTTTCCGGAATCATCTGCCGTGCCCCGGGTTGTGGTGAGCGAACCCGGATCATAGGCGGTATGTTCTGGAATCGTATCTGTGAACACCACCCCGTTCACTGCCGGGCCGTCATTAACCAGCGTAATCGTGTACGCGAGGGTGTCCCCCGGATCCACTTCACCGTCGGCGTCGGCGTCAACGGCAATGGCAACGGTTTTCGTCGCATCGATTATCGCAGACATAGTGGGGGTGACATCTGCGGTATCGGTATCGCAATAATCATTCAATCCGGTCGGCCCCGGACAGTTGTCACCGTTCCGGCCGCTGTCAGTGGTGCCGTCTGCACCGGTGATGCTGCTCCAGTCAACTCTGG
The DNA here is from genome assembly GCA_002748835.1 of Deltaproteobacteria bacterium. Lineage (GTDB taxonomy): Bacteria > Desulfobacterota > Desulfobacteria > Desulfobacterales. The sequence goes on along the minus strand of PDTL01000013.1, from coordinate 81,949 downwards.
CCGTATTGGTCAGGGTTTGTCCGGACGCCGCACCTGGATCCACGGTCACCTGAAATGAAAATTCCTTGAATCCTTCTGTCTGGGTAATGGTATTCAACGAAAAGACCGGACGGGTAGGATCCGTTTCATCTGCCGTTGCAGGCGGCGTCGTGGAACCCATGACATAGGTCAGACCCGCCGGAAGCGTATCAGTTACGGTCACGTCAAAGGCGTCTGCCGCACTGTCCGTGTGTTCCACCCGTATGGTAAAGGTCACGGTGGCGCCCACAGCAGGCGTCACTGGCGCAGCAGTTTTGGTGATGACCAGGTTCGGTTCCACCACAGCGACACTGACACCCTGATGACCCGGCGTACCGGGGTCCGTATCCACATAGACCGTGTCGGCGGTGGGACCATATTCCAGCCAGGTTTCGGAGGATTGTGAATCATCACCGTTCTTCAGCTCCACGTCCTGCTGGTTTGTGGGAATATTCTTCACCCTGACAGACAGATCAATATCCAGATAATCGTTGTCCGCAGATCCATCAGCGGGATTGGTGACATCTCCGAAATCAAATGTCACGGTCTGCCCGCTGACCGTTGGCGTCGTATATCCGGTATTCTGGATCACCATGCCCATGGTACCCGGCGTGATGGTATTACTTACATAGGCCAGACCGTCCGGCAGCTTATCTATCACTTTTAGTGCGTTTGTGGTTCCCTGGTCCAGGCTGACCCGGATCCGGAACACCGCCAGACCGCCCACGGGGATATCCCGGTCTCCCAGCACCATCTTGTCAATGGCAATGTTCTGACCGGTCGTAAACGATGCAGCGTCGCCTTCTTCATAGTTGTTCAGGTCCGTATCGTCATCATCGTCCACATTGCCTGGATTCGTAGAATTATCGCGGCCGCCATCCGGCTGACTGGTATAATTCACCCGGGTCGCATTGGTCAGGGTTTCACCACCCGTCACCGAATTCATGATCACCGCGTCAAAGGTGATGGTCACCTCACTGCCTGCCGCCATCTGGAACAGGGGCAGGGAAATCGTGTCCTCTAGGTTGGTGGTTGTGGATACCGCCAGATGCGAGGTATTCAGCGACGTGCTGGTGTCATTTAAAAACACGTCTCCGATCACGGAAAGCGCCTGTCCCGAAATCTGATAGAGACCGGCCGGCAGCACATCGGACCAGTTCATCTGGTATGCAGTGGTGTGTCCCGTATTTTGCACCACCACCTGCCACGACACGGTGTCACCGCCATTTGATCCCACGGCACCTGCGGTAATTGTCTTTTCCACTTCAAGGTTTGGTTCACCCACCCGCAGCCGCGGCACACTCACCGTCGGCCCCACAGTAAAACTGCCGCCTGACGGATCGGTGTAGGTGAGTTTGACGGCATTATCCAGAAAATCGCCATCCTGATTTTCGATCACATTATCCACATTCACATCATAGGTGATCACGATATCATCGGCAGCTGACGCCGTGAGCGTACCAAAGTCAAAGGTCAAGTCACTTCCTGAAGCGGTAAAGAACGCCGCGTTACCTTCTGTCAGAGGCGTCGTTGATGCCGTCATGCCTCCTGGCAGGACGACACTCAGGGTGCCGGGCACAAAGGACAGCCCGGCTGACAGTGTGTCAGTGACCACAAAAGAGGTTGCCGACCCTTTCGGCACCGGCACCGTCACCACATAGGATGCGGTTTCACCAATCGCGAACCAGAGGTTTTCCGGCACCAGTTTTTTGCTGATGTAAGGTTTTGACACAGACACAACCGCTGGATCGGATACAGACAGGTCATTGGCATTGACGCCGCTTCCGGTACGCTCACCATTTTCAGCACCGGAAGCACCCGGTGTCGCGTCACCTGTTCCCTGTTCACCCGGCAAAGACGTCCCGGTGAGGGTGGCCTCGGTGGTAATGATTTTCCCATATGCCGCCTCATCAATAAGGTCGGCCGTAAAAGTTACGTCAATATATTCTCCGGGTCCCAGCTGATCAATGGTCCCGCAGAGCTGGTTTCCGTTAAAATAATTTCCCCCTGTGCACGGGGTGAGCGTCCGGCCGCCGCCGTTGCTTACCACAGTAAAATTATCGGGATTGGTAAAGTCCGCCGGCAGCAGATCGGAAAATTCAAGATTAAAGGCGTCGGTTCCATTCACACCGCTGGCGCGGTTCTCCAGGCGGAGGGTAAACGTGACCGTCTCCCCACCATCCGCCGCACCTGGAGACGCATCCAGGGCAACGAACAAGACGGGCTCTGCCACATGGGCGGTTACCGGAGCCGTTGGCACCCAGATATCGGCGCCGCCGTCCGGCGTGTAACGGATCAGTCCTTCATCCACCAGCTGTGCGCCGGCATTGGTCACATCCACATTGCGGACCACCACATCAAAGGTGAAGGTAAAGCTTTCCGTAACACCCGTCGCGGTATTGGCATTGGTGACCGTTCCCAGGTTTAAATCGATATACGCATAGGTATCATCGGCAGTTGTGTTAACGCTGACATTCACCGGGGTGCCTGTGGCCGCGCTATTGATCCCTCCCGGGTCGTTAGCGCAGGTAAGGTCATCCGAATTTTTTGACAACCGGGCGGATCCGGGAACGTACTCACCCCATGGAACGGTGAGCAGGTTGTGCAGGCGATCCCGGAGCAGTACATTTTCGGTATACCCTTCGGGAAAGGAAAAATAGAGCTTCACAGAGACCACTTCACCAATGGCCAGGGGCGGATTTGCAGCAAGATTGCTGTCGCCCGGGTCCGTGTGATCTTCTGATGTTTTCGTCAGGAGTTTGGTCTGGATACCCGGCGCGGCAACGGTAATATCAGCGGTTCCGTCGTCTGTGGGAATCCGGTCAAAATCCGGGTTGTCATGTTCAGCATCCCCATCTGAGAGCGAATGCCCATCCGTGCGCCCCGTATTTGTATAGGTGGTACCGGCAACAATGGATGATTCCAAGGTTGCTGTAAACACAAACGTGCGGGTCTGGCCTGCCTGTATATAGCCTTCGCTACCTCCGTTACTGGTATAGGTCACGGCATAGTTCTCAGCCGCACTGCCGGAGTCAGCGAACGTCCAGCCCGGCGGTGTTGTCACCGCTGTGGCAGAGTTTAAAACAAAGATGACCTTATCATCCGGATCCGACGATACATTGCCGTCCCCATCCGTATCGTTCAGGTAATCCGAAACATCGACGTTATACGCCGTGCCGTCACCGGTGTTGGCAACAGTCAGGGTAAGGGTGATGGTATCCCCGGCATCCGCCAGAGACGGTGTCATGGTTTTGGTCAGGGTGAGTTTGGGTTCTGTCACAAGGGTGTCCGCAGTAACCCGCGCCTTGTCATCCGGATTATCCGGATTTATTTCAACGATGTCTCCGTTGAAATCCACATCAAAGTCGGCTTCAAATGTGTTTGTCAGCGTGGTCTGCGTCGGCGCACCGGTATTTGCCGGATCATTGTCAATCCGGGCGGTCACCTTCATATGAAACACCTGTCTGCCGGTAAACGACGCCGGCGACCATGTCAGTGTCTGGCCGCTGACCGTAACACCGCCGTCTGCCACCGTATGATCTGTCTGGGGTGTCACACCCACATAGGTCATATGGGCGGGCAGGACATCTTTGAGCACCACATCCTGATATGTTTCGGTATTACTGAACGTCGCGGTCAGATCATAGGTGAGCAGTTCCCCCACATTGGCGGTTGATTTATCCACCGTTTTGTCCATATCGAAACAGACCACATAGGCCTTGGCTTCATCATGGGTGTAGGTGCCGATGGTGGTGCCTGCGGCATCCTTTGCAAACCCTTCCACTGTGGCAGTATGGGTCAGGGGGCCGCTTGGCGGCGTATCCACCTCCGCAGTGATAGTTACCGTCCAGGTGCCGCCGGGAGGAATGGGGCCGGGAATTGTCCACGTGCCGTTGGCGGCGGTGGTTCCTGAATCCGGGGCCTGACCCGATGTGACGGTCGCGTTGGTCAGTCCGGATTCGATAAGATTGGTCAGCACAATATTCGATGCCGGGGCATCCCCCTTGTTGGTCAGGGTCAGGACCCAGGTGGCGGTGCCACCTTCGCCCACAACCTGTTTTACCTCGGTCAGGGTAATATCAATATCCGGATTCAACGGATTGATGGTTTCGTTGGCTGTTGCGCTATCCGAATCACCGCAGGAATTATCAAACGAAAACACGGCCGAATGGTTAACGGTATCCGGAATGGTTGCAATATCCAGCGGATCGGTTGCGTCGTTCGCTGCGGTTGTATCCCAGCCACTACCGTCGCCCTTGACGTGGAACTGGATGGTCAGGGTTTCGGCGTTAGACAGGGTATGACTATTCAGCCCGGAAAAGACAAGCGGGTCCGCATTCGGATCCGCAGGTTCATCGTCTCCGGCATAACTCACTCCCAGGGAGCTGGTGATGGTGGCGCCCCCGTTTGATGGATCATACACATACCCATCCGGCAGAGTATAACTCAGATTCAGATTGGACGCCGTACTGCCGGCATTGTCTATCACAATGGTCACATCCCCGCCGGCCGTGGTAAAATTCGCGCCCGTGACGGTGATCGAACCATCCGTAGAGACATCCGGCGTTGCATGCAGCGTCATGGCCTCTGTATTGCTGCCGGCTTCGCATTGGGGGGTATTACAGCCAAACGTAACCACGGATTCAAGATCATCATCTACGCAGGCATCGACTTGTACCTGAAAGGTAAACTGAGTGGTTGCGCCTGACGTCAGATCCCCCACATCCCAATACAGCGGACTCGTACTTGTCGGCGTCGGGTTGGCTGAAGTCACTGTCCCTGTAATGGCGTTCTCAGGCAGGGTGCACGCAAGACGCACATTCTCGGCGGTGAGTGTTCCGTCGCTCTGGTTGGTCAGGGTAAGGCGATACTCCACCATGTCGCCAGGGTCTGCGCCGAACTCATTTGAGGTGAATGGCGTACCCGCTGTGACATTTCTGACTTCCGTCGTCACGCCGACATCCATGTCCGCCAGTTCCATCCGGACGATTTTCGCGGTCGATGAAATCCCGCTTCCGCAGGCGGTTTCCCAGTCAGCACTGCTCGCAAAATTAAGACTGGTGCCACTGGCGCCACAGGTGGATTCGACCGTAAAATGGATTTTAACGGACGCCTTGGGTGCCAACGCGGCCAGCGCCGAAATCTCGCCTTCATCCCAGATGTACGGATCAGCCGCAGTTCCGATTCCTTCCGGCGGATCGACGAGGGGTTGGTTCTGCGTTTCATACGTTCCGTCACCATCAAGATCAAGATCGTAAAGCGCTGAACTGTTCTGGAAGCTGATGCCGGCAGGGAGGGCCTGCTTGACATCCACATCGTAGATCGTTGCCAGCCCTGTATTCTTGAGAATAAAGGATGCGGTTTGAGATCCGCACAGGGGCATGGGGCCGGCAAACTGATTGGCGGTCACCACCTGCGTGCTCCGGACAAAGGCCTCGGCCGTGTCCGGCGTTGAGTCGTCACAATATTCTATGCCGTTCCATGTGGCGGTCTGCGGGTTTGCCGCCGTCACATCACAACTGCTGTGCCCGGTGATCGTGCTGGTCATCTCCGTGCACCCGTTCTCGACAATGGAAAAGACGGCGGACACCTTGGCGGATTTTCCCGGTGCCAGGTCATCATAAAATCCATCACCGTCAAGGTCATCAAGGCCGCCTGGCCCGTCCGGATCTGCGGTCAGCTGGAACCGCCATGTCACGGTCTGCCCGGAAGTTTCCACAGCCAGATTCGTCCCGTTACAGGTGGATGACGCATAGGCCAGATCGCCTCCGAGTTCATCCTGCAACACCACGTTGTAGGCAACACCGCTGCCGGTATTGGTGATATACAGATCCCATGCAGCCGTGCCAGCCTCGGCATAATACTTCTCCGGCGTCTGATAAACCGTCAACGCAGGCCCGATGATGTATGAGGCATCCGGGGCATAGGTGGCAGAATCGCTTTCTACTGGCGGCTTGACATCATTATCACACCAGGTATTGTAAGCAACGTCTGCCTCCAGACCATCCGCAGCCGCTGCGGTGCAGCCCAACCGCAAATCGACTTCGATATAGTCCACTGACTCATAATCAACACCGGTCCCCCCCTGAATTGAAAAATCCCACACCAGGGTATTGCCTGAAACCGTGGGTTCAAAGTTGGTTACCGGGCTTCCGCCTTCATCCGTAAATCCGTCCAGATTGGCCGAGTTTGGCAGATAACCATAGTTTCTTTCGCCGTCCCCATCCGGATCCAGATTCAGGGTCACCACCGGATCATAGGCGTAATAGTCATCGTTTTTGGTCAGCGTGATCCGATAGGTTTTAACATCACAGCGTCCAACCAGATCCGGACCAGAAAGGGCAATGTCCATGGTCTGACGGCCAAAACTGACCGGCACGCCTTCTTCGTAATCATCGTCTGAACTGCAGTCAGAGGGAACACCCGGAAGCGTCAGGTGGGAAAACTGGACGCCGGCCCCCACGCTGTTGCTGACACTGTCTGTCTTGAATTGAACCGCCAGCACATGACCGGCACTGGGGGCCGGTGCGCTGCCCTCAAGACCGGAAAGATCAAATTCGACAGACGTACCCGAAGTGGATGTGGCGACAGACGACGTATAGTCTGCACTGTTATAGGTCACACTGACAAGTTCTGCAAATGTCTGATCAAGAATCAGTTCTTCTGTCAGAACAATATTCGCCCACGTATCCGGCGCATTTGCCGAAAAATTATAGGTCACCGTGTAAATGGCCTGCCGGCAGGCTTCGCCCGCAGCCGAATTCAAAGGGTTGTCATAGGTAATGGTTTTACTTGAATCTTCCAGCGGATCATTCGTTGCAGAATCCAGATTCACAAACACGGAATCTGTCACCGTCTCTTCCAGGGTATACGTGCACCCCTTGCAATCTAGGGGATTCATGGCATCGACATCAAGTTCCATGTTCACCAAACTGCCCGCGTCACAGGGATCTTCGGTTGCATTCACGGTGATGGTCTCGGCAAACAGGGAATTCGCGCTGTCGAAGGTATGGGGCCAGGTAATGACCAAACCGGTGTTGATATTCCCGGAAACCGTGCCCCCGGCAGCATTTGTTACCGCCCAGCCAGGCGGCAGGGTGTAGGTGATATTGGTGTTGCCACTGAATCCGGCATTGGGGCCGGTGATATTCCCCACCGTCGCTGTCAGATCAATGGAAATTCCTGTTTGACCCACATTCACCCGGTCCGTGCCTATGTCTGCAGCGGCCTCCAGGGTCAGGCGCCCCAGGCCAGATTCCATGGACAGGGTGTCGTTTTGTGTGGGCGGCGTAAACGCTGTTCCGCAGACATTGGTGTACTGAATTGTCATCAACAGAGCGGAACTGGCAGCGGCTGCGTTACAGGGATCACCGGAAGGGCCTTCCCAGATCAGGTCAAAAGTAATGGTTTCGGTCTCGCCGCCTTCTATATCCGGTATGTTTTCAAACTGGCCTTCCGTGCTGTTCCAGGTAACGCCTGCCGGTTTTATGTCGGTGACCGTCCATCCTGCAGGAAAACTGTCCACCTTATAGGAAACATAACGGGCCAGACCGCCATCAGGTTCGTTGGTAATCGCCAGCGTAACATCATCAGCCCCGTCACAGAAACTGATATTATCCAGTTTCCCGGCCGCGTCAAAGGCGATCGATATGTCCGGATCCACCACTTGCGCCGCCACACTGGCTGACGCGGTTTCTCCGGCAGTGGCCGAATCATAACAGACCCCTGAAGCTGTATCGTCGCAGCCGTACCGGATATCCGCAGAGCTGGTCAGATCTGTGCAGCCGACTATAGTTGCCCGCACATCAGTGATCGTAATTGTTTCGCCCTGTGGAAGGTCGTCATATTCACCGTCCCCGTCCAGGTCCGCAAGGCCGGTGCCGTTACCGTCCGGGTCTGCCGAGAATTGAGACAGATCCCAGTCATCACCAGACCGGGTCAGCGGGGTTGAACCGATCTGCGCAGAGCCATCAATATACGCTAACCCAGACCCAAAAACGTCGCGAACCACGATATTGTAAATAGTTCCCAGACCGGTATTTTCGATGGTTACCTGCCAGGTGGGTTCCTCGTTGTCCGGAAGCGACTCGAGGGTGACATCCTGAATTTCAGGGGAATTTTTAATGGTCACCGCACCCGGATAGACATCCACATTGACGGTATTGGTTTCGCTCATGGCTTGTCCGCGCGGACGCTCTGCGCCCAGCGTCACGAGGACCGCACCGCCGGTTGACGTGCAACTGTAGCTGACGTCAAAGGTCAGGGTAAGGGTTTCATTTTTGGCAACCGCCACATTCCCGTTAAACAGGGCAGGATCATCCAGATTCCACACAAGCTGGTTTCCTGAAATCGCCGGATTGGCATCACTTCCTGCCAGATTCCCGTTTTGCGGGGTAGTGATCGTTGCGGAACCCGCGACAAAGGCAAACGTGTTATCGGGAACCTCAACCGTGATAACCATCTCCGTCATATCGTCATCCGCAGGATTGGTGACGCTCACCGTATAGGTCTCCACAGCGCAGGGACTGGTGGCAGCACTGTTTGTGGCCGTAATCGACACATCCGCGAGTGCAGCCGGCGCCGCAGCGAGCACCCATGCCATGAAAACCATCATTACCGCAGACTGAACACCCCTAGCCCTCCGACTCAAATTCACACGCGTATTTGACATGACAAGACCTTCACTTTATGGAAGTTAAAAACTGACGCAGACGTGTTTTCATACCGACCCGCACGACGCGTAAAAGCAGATAACAGGCAAAACAGACAAAACTGATACCCCCTTGCGTATCATGATTACGTACATTTATACTATTTTTAGTTTAACAATTACAGCCGAAAAAGATCAAGAGAATTTCACGTGAGACTTTTTGCCCACAGGTTATTCGTCTGCAATCTGATCGGCTGCCTTGATCCGTTCCAGTTGTTGCAGTTCCAGGTTCTCGAGTTTTTCTTTCACCCGTTCTCCCTGTTTGTAGGTGGTATACCCCGTGACATCCTCGACCACCGTGTCTGCCGTTTTCCGGGTATCCGTGTCTTTCCCGCACCCGACGACCATGCATCCGAGCAGGATCACCCCGACCAGACGTTTTGTCTGTTTCATTGCATCCTCCTTATTTATCGTATCCCGATGGCCGGCACTTACCCGGTCCCGTACATTTCTTTTTCCCGTCGCACCCGTTTTCGCTCCTGTTTCCACCCGCCTTTGTCTTTTCCTTTTTTTCCAGTGCGCCCGGGCGGATGACGCAGCCGGTCCGGATCCGGAAGATAACCGCCGGCCATGGGCGGCGACGCGAGGGGCGGGGTTTTCTTTGTTTTTTCTGGACGCTGCTTGTGCGCCCGCGCTTTGGGCAGGGGCGGTGCGGTAAACGTGCCCTGGGGCAGAAAGGGTGCGGTGAACATCCCGTCTCCGAAGGCCGTGATCGCCACGCCTGCTTCAGCCGCCGCAGCCATCTGAACCGTGAGCAGCACCGGTTTCTGTCCTTTTCGTTCGCCCACGCGCACTGCCTTATCCAGGTCGGCAAACAGCAGGACCGGTCTATCTCCTGCCGGGTAATGCCCCTTGTTCACCACATGAAAATGGGCCCTGGCCCGTACACAGGTATAGAGGAGTTTTGGTACGTTTTCGGCCGTTTTACCGGAAGCAAGCCGGTTTCGGTCTGTTGCCCGGATGCAGGTCTCTGTCATCTCAATCGACGCGTTGGGCAGTGTGATACACACTTCCTTGAGCATCCCCACCCGCACATGCCGCCATTTTCTTTCCTCGTGCAGGGCGTTTAAGAGGTCCCTGATCCGCACATAACCATCCGCATCGGGCAGCAGCCCGAACGCCCACGGACGTACGCCCAGCACATGGTGCAAAAATTTTGAAACCACTTTCAACTGCTGAACGACCATGAAACACAACACTCCATTTTGCATTTGACCCCTGTCGGAGGCTTTGCTATTCACAGCATACGATACAGTATACACGACACGCGTTTTCTATCAACTGACAAAATGAACCAGCGGCCATCCGATGGCCGCCGGTATACAGATCCGACGCAGGGAGACGTTCATGACCCCAGACACATCCCAGACCCTTTTTGACACCGCATCGACCCTCATCCCCGGCGGCGTGAACAGCCCGGTACGCGCCTGTAAATCCGTGGGCGTTCCCCCGCTCTTTATCGACAAGGCGGACGGTGCGTACCTCTATGACGCAGACGGCAACATCTATATTGACTATGTCGGTTCCTGGGGGCCCATGATTCTGGGGCACCGGCATCCGGATGTAATTTCCGCCATCACGGCAGCCCTGGCAAAAGGCACCAGCTTTGGCGCACCCACGGAACTTGAAATTCAGCTGGCAAAACGGGTCATCGACTGCGTCCCCTCTGTTGAAAGGGTCCGCATGGTCAACTCGGGCACCGAAGCCACCATGAGTGCCATCCGACTGGCCAGAGGGTATACGAAACGGGATCTCATCATCAAGTTTGACGGCTGCTATCACGGACACGCGGACCTGCTCCTCGTGGCGGCCGGCTCCGGCGTTGCCACCCTGAACATCCCCGGAAGCCCAGGGGTACCGGCGGCCGTCACCAAAACCACCCTCTCCCTTCCCTACAATGATACCGACACCCTTGCCCGGGTCATGGCCGAACAGGGGGAAAAGATTGCCGCCGTGATTGCAGAACCCGTGGCCGGAAACATGGGGACGGTACTGCCCGAGCCCGGTTTTCTGCAGGCCATCCGAGAGTTGACCGCCGCACATGGGGCCCTGTTTATCCTTGATGAGGTCATGACCGGTTTCCGCGTGGCCTTGGGCGGTGCCCAGTCGGTGTACGGCATTGATCCGGATATTTCCTGCTTTGGCAAGATCATCGGCGGCGGTCTGCCGGTGGGTGCCTATGGTGGCAAAAAAGAAATCCTCTCTCATGTGGCACCTGTGGGACCCGTTTACCAAGCCGGCACCCTGTCCGGGAACCCACTCGCCATGGCAGCGGGTATCGCCACCCTTGACGCCATCCGCACACCCGGATTCTACGATGCGCTGGATAAAAAAGCCGCCGCTCTCTCGGACGGACTTGTCGAGGCGGCTGCCCAGGCGGGAATTCCTGTGTACGGCACCCGGGCGGGATCCATGACCGGCCTTTTTTTTGCCGCCGGTCCCATCCGCAATTTTGACGCGGCCAGGACATCCGACCTCAACCGGTTCTCTGCCTGGTATGCCGGTATGCGTAAACGCGGTGTTTACCTGGCCCCGTCCCAGTTCGAGGCCGGGTTTGTCTCTGCCGCGCATACGGACGCGGATATCGACGCCACCCTCGAAGCGGCAAAAGAGACCTTCAGGGAGCTGGCCTGATGCCGTTTTTTCCGGGCACCGTCGCCTCCATCCACCTGATCGGGGCCTGCGGTACGGCCATGGGTGCGACCGCCTGCATGCTCAAGGATCTGGGGTTTCGGGTGACCGGATCTGATCAGGCTGTTTATCCGCCCATGAGCGATTTTCTCAGGGAAAAAGGCGTAACGCTCATGGAAGGATTCACACCGGACCACCTGTCCCATCATCCGGATCTGGTGATCGTGGGCAACGTGGCAGGCAAAGACAATCCCGAAGTGCTGGCTGCCCAGGCAAAAGGGATTCCGTACTGCTCCATGCCCCAGGCGCTCAACCGGTTTGTGGCGGACGGGAAAAAAATCCTTCTGGTCACCGGCACCCACGGAAAGACCACCACCGCTTCCCTGCTGGCCTGGATACTCCATTTTGCAGGCCAGGACCCATCGTTTATCATCGGCGGGATTCTGAAAAACTTTAGCAGTAACTATCGGTTAGGTGCCGGGGATACGGTGGTCATTGAGGGAGATGAATATGATACCGCTTTCTTTGACAAGCAGGCCAAATTTTTCCATTATCCGCCGCACGCGGCCATTCTCGGCAACATCGAGTTTGACCATGCGGATATCTACCGGGATCTGGCGCATGTCAAAGCGACCTTTGAACAATTCGTTTCCCGTATCCCCCGGAACGCCCGCCTGTTTGCCCAGGCCGCAGACCCCCATGTGCGGGAGGTGATTCGGTCTGCCGGGTGCCGGGTCCGCACCTTCGGAAATGCACCGGACGCAGACTGGCAGATCACACATGTCAGGATCGACGGCCCGCATACGCAGATTGACATCACCTGTGACGGTCGGCCCTTTGGTACCTTTGTCTCGCCGCTTATGGGCCGGCACAACCGCGCCAATATCCTGGCGGTCATCAGCCTCTGCCATGAGGTCATAGGGCTGTCTGCACACACAATTCAATCCGGACTGATGGCGTTTCAGGGCGTCAAACGCAGACAGGAAGTCCGGGGCACACCGGGCGGCATCACCGTAATGGACGATTTCGCCCACCATCCCACGGCGGTGAAGGAAACCCTGAACGCCGTGGTTCCCCACTACACAGACGGCAGGATCGTTGCCGTCTTCGAACCCCGAACCCACACCAGCATGCGAAATGTGTTTCAAAACGCCTATGCCCATGCCTTTGAGCCGGCAGACCGGATCTATATCCGGCAGCCGCCCCTGCTTTCAAAGATTCCCGAGGATATCCGGTTTTCATCTGAGCAGCTGGCAGCCGATCTGCGATCACGAGGAAAGGATGCCCGGTCTTTTCCGGACACGGATGCGATCCTTGATGCACTCGAAACAGATGCCCGTCCCGGTGACCTGATTCTCATCATGTCCAATGGCGGGTTTGACTGTATTCACACGCGCCTGGTGAAGCGGTTGGCGAAAAAACAGATCTCACACCGCTGACCGGTTGAAAACCCGGCAATATTTTCCGCAACACCTGCCGGTCTTTTGACGCGGTGTCGGCACGTTGACGAAAAAAAATGTGGCCATCCCATCATTTTGATATTGACGGGCTGTTTTTTTTATCATCAATCCGCCGAAGCGTATTGAAATAACAGCTCAGAGCTGTTTTATTCAAAGAAAATGATACAGGCTCCCCACCGATCAAAACCGCTCTGGCACGTTCCCTGCAGAATTCCCTGCAAGATATTAAAGGTTTCAGCAGACCGTCACCACAGTGATCGTCCTTGAAAATTGACAGACAGAGAGGTATCATGATGGATGAAATAAAAATTCAGAGAATCTGGGAACAGGTGAGCAAAGGGTTCATCGCCAAACTGACTCAGGCCCACAGTCAGCCGGAAAAACAAACCCGCACCCTGAACACCCAGTTGGAACACAAACGGATCGAGCCCGCACCTGGAACCTGAACAACCCCGCACACGGGTGTTATCGCAGGGTGTATTCCCCCCCCCGTGAATGCATAACGGTCACAGGTCCGGCGCAACGCCCCCTGTGAGGTGAACACATGAAATATACCACAGCCACCTGGGGCCGGATCTTCGTTATCCGGCTTGAAGACGGCGACATTGTACACGCGGCCATCGAACAACTTGCGCAAACAGAAAAAATTACCGCTGCCGGCCTGATCATTGTCGGCGGTGCAGATGAAGGTTCACGCCTGGTGGTTGGCCCCGAGTCGACCCGCGGTGTGCCCGTGAATCCCATGCAGCATGTGCTTGATAACGCCCATGAAATTGTCGGCACCGGCACCCTGTTCCCCGATGACACCGGGGTCCCGACCCTCCACCTGCACATGGCCTGCGGCCGAAACGATCAGACCGTGACCGGATGTATCCGCCAGGGGGTCAAGGTCTGGCATGTCATGGAAGCGATTCTGTTTGAGCTCAACGATTGCACGGCTGTCCGCCGTACAGATGCGGCCACCGGATTCAAGCTCCTCATGCCCGCGTAAAAACAGATTACCCTCGCTGTTTTGCTGAAGACGCGATGAACTGATAGATCTTTTCAATGGTGCCGATTTTCCACTGCCCGCTGCCGGACAATGGGGGCAGCCCTTTTTGATTGAGCTGTTCTGCGGTCTCTGCTGCGGTCAGCCCCGCTTCCCGCAGCCCGATCACCCGGCTGATCATCCGAGTTTTATACGCATCCGGGTCCACTCGGGGGTCTGGTAGGTTTTCTGCGGCAAGGGCCGCTTCAACCGTTGGCGGACCGGCATCCTCAAGATCATCCAGGAGCGCGGAAAGATCATCCACATCGTCTACGATCTCTGTTTCCTCAGCCGGCGGCTCATTCCCGGTGTCCATTGGGTCGTCAACGGCGTCTGTAGGAGCATCTCGCATCGCCTGGGGGGGTGAATCGACTTTTGTGTCCGGAACCGCCGGAGCCGGTTCAGCCGCCGAAGCTGACATGCTGGCCAGCAGCGCATCAATATCATCATTGGTGACAAGGGCTGTGTCATCCATATCCGATAACGGATTTGCCTGTGTCATGACATCCGCTAGGTTTTCGGTGCCCTCAGCAGCCGGCCCATCTGCCTCTCGGCCCGTTATACCGGGTTCATCATCATCGATCTGGGCCGCAAGATCATCCACTTCATCCAGCAGCAAGGACAGATCATCCACAGGTGCAGCGGCCGGTGACGGCGCATCCAGCAGGCCGGCCAAGTCATCTACAGGGGCAGCCACCACTGCCGGATCATCCAGCAGCACGGAAAGGTCATCCACCGCATCGACCAGCGAATCTATATCCAGTGCCTCTGCCGAATCCTTCTCCTGGAAAAACAGATCATCTGTCGCAACGGCATGAAGATCTTCCCCGTGTCTTTCAGCGGTCCCGTCTTCAACTGGATCGTCTGTCCCCACTTCAGTCCTGGCCGTATGCGATTTGGGAGATGGCGCTGAAAGCCGGCCCTCACCCAGTTTATCGGCAATCCGTTCAAGTGCGTTTATTTTTCGTGCTTCCAGCCGGTTTCGCTCCTCAATGGCAGCGACCGTTCGCTCATCGGCGTCTGCCCGCCGTTCCATGGCCGCGGCCTGCCGCTCCTGCGTCTCGACAATGCCGTCAAGCAGCTGAGAAACCAGCCCCATGATGGCGCCCAAAAAACCACTGGTTCCACCAAGTCGATCATCCTGTCCACGCATATGCGTTCATCCTCCATATGGCATCGATGTCTTGACACACTTGCTCTGACGCCACCCGATAGATCCATATCCCTATTGCCTGTGCAACCGGTAACGTCTTGCAACGGCCGATATTCGAAAAACCGTTTCTGATACTATCGTCCGTTCTCACCAATACTGAAGTCGTGAAATCCGCGCCCTTTCTTTTTCCCATGCAGTGTCTTGTGATATCGATTCATCTGCTGCAACGGACGCTGGACGTTTCAGTGCACGACGGCCCCCTCGCCGCATGGCAATCGGCCCATTTTGCGTATTGCCATCGCGCAGGGGGTTTGATATGATGACGGGTAAGTAATGTGTCAAGACTTTCCTGTAACCGTGTTTCTTCTCGGATTCCAGTACGTTCACGGCGCACGATATCTAGCGAAACGTCTCCGGCGTCAGCCGGTTATGTTTCCGATCAACCACAACATCACCGCAGTTCCGCGACCTTTTGTCAAGGAGAGAGCCCATGGGGGAAAAGCCGGTCATCAAAATCGGACACCTGAAGATAACCGATCATCTCATTCTGGGGGTGACCGATCTCAAGCTGAAAAAAAAAATGGAAGTATTCAACTACTGCCACATGGAAACCGTGGCGAAAAACGGCTGGAACGAAATTGCCGACGCCCTTGCCGCAAAAACCATTGACGGCGCTTTCATTCTGGCACCGACGGCCATGGATCTGTTCAAGTCCGGTGTCAACGTGAAACTCATCCTCTTCACCCATAAATCCGGCAGTATTCTGGTCAAGAACAAGGCCGCCAACATTCAGAAAATCGAGGATTTTGCAGGAAAAGCCATTCTCATCCCCTATCAGCTTTCTGTGCACAACATGCTGTTTCACAAACTGCTGGCTGAAAAAGGGATGAAACCGGGCACCAGCAACATGCCGGGTATTGATGTGACCCTTGAAGTGGTGGCCCCCATGATGATGAACGAAGCGCTCAAGTATGACGAAGCAGGCGAAATCGCCGGTTTCATCGTTGCCGAGCCCATTGGTTCCCAGGCCATTGCCGCCGGATTTGCCGAAGAATTCCATCTGTCAAAAGAGCTCTGGTCCGGCCACCCCTGCTGCGTGCTTGTCATGCGGGATGAAATCATCGGCCAATATCCGGATGCAGTACAGGAAATCACCACCTCTCTGGTCCGTTCCGGCCGTTCAGTTCAAGCCCAGCCGGAAAATGCGGCCATCATCGGTGCCCATTTTCTCGGCCAGGACCCGGACGTGATCAAAGCGGTACTCACCGACCCGCGTCAACGGATTTCAACAGACGAACTGATGCCGGTGGTGAGTGACCTTGAAATCATCCAGGACTATATGCACACTGAAATGAAAATCATGAAACGCAAGATCGACATGGCGCAATTTGTCGACCTGAGCTTTGCAAAAGAGGCGGGCGCAAAATAGGGGCCTGGCTGTGAGGCGCGAACAAAGGCACCTTGCGGCGTCCTTTGTGATACATGACAGTGCCAGACCCGTTTCCGGCAGCCCGCAAGATGCCGGTAAACAGTAGCGGCGCTGATTTATTTCAGAAAAGTGATCCCACGACAGAGTCCCTGGAATCCGGCACCATCCTGACCCGCGTCAGCCAGTATCACCGGATCCGGATTCAGGAATCTGGGAAATCATCATCCCGGCGAGCATGAATCCGCAGCCGACCCACCCGCGGCCGCCGAGGATTTCCCCCAGAAACAGCCAACCGCCCAGTGCGGCAAAGGCGGATTCCAGACTCAGGATCACCGCTGCATGGGCCGGATGCGCATGCTGCTGGGCCACCGTCTGAAGCGTATACGCCACCCCCACAGAAAACACACCACCGAACACAATCGGTATGGCGGCCATGCGGATACCGGTCAGCGTGACGGTTTCAATGGCAACGGCCGTCCCCAGACTGATGGTGCCGCAACAGAGAAACTGCAGGCAGGAAAGTTTAAGCGGATCCACCTGCGGAGACAGATAGCCGATCAGGAGCATGTGAATGGCAAAAAAAAACGCACTGATGAGCACCAGCAGATCTCCGAACGCCATGGTAAACCCGCCCTTGATGCTCAGCAGATAGAGTCCGATTGCGGCCAGGATGGCGCCGGCAACGGTGGCCATACCGGCCCGCTGCCCGAAAAACAGACCCAGGAACGGAACAATCACCACATAGAGCCCTGTAATGAACCCGGCCTTTCCGGCGGTGGTGTACTGAATCCCCACCTGCTGAAACGTGGCGCCGGAAAACAGTACGATACCCGCCGCCAGACCGCCCAGGGGAAGCCGGTATGTCAGCATCCAGCTGCCGGTCTGCGACGTTTCATCGGTATAGCGATAGCGGCCCCCGCGAAGCCAGATCAATGGCAGGAGTGACAGCCCCCCCAGCCAGAAGCGGACACCGTTAAACGTAAACGGCCCCACATGGTCCATTCCCACCCGCTGGGCCACAAAGGAAAACCCCCAGATCGCCGCCGTCAGGGTGAGCAGGAGATTTGCCTGAATCACGTGTGATCGCATCACCCCGACTTAGTCCATGGAGATTCCCGGCGTAAACAGCAGTTTGGTATTCCCGGCGTTGCCTGAAATGGAAATGCCGGCCATGGACTTAGACGGTGCCGTGGCCCGGATGGACTTCACCGAATTGATGTCAACCCCAGGAAACCACGCAGCGTGAACCCCCACCAGGTGGGCGTTGGGCTGCACGGTCACAGTTTTCGTTGCCAAGGTCGCACCGCCGCCGATGGCTGACAGGGTAACGTTGATGGCATTGGCACCAAAGTTGGTGAGGGCCAGTCCTTTTGCCTGGCAGTTAAACAGCGGAAGCGAATCCGTGTACATGAAGACCAGAGCGGTGGACCGCTCATCCGTGAGTTCGAATTCCGCGATCCCGCCGGCCAGAATCACCTGGGTCAGACGAAATTTCAGGTTGGGTTCCGTGTATCGAATCACGCCGGATGTTGCAGTGGCCGCGCCGGCAAACTTCTTTAAGGTGAGGATCTTTTTGCCCAAACGGGGAACCGTATGGTTGCCGGTGTACAGGGAGGTTCCATCGGCGGCGTACAGGGTGAGCGTAAGGGGCGCATTGGCAATGCCGAAGTTGTCAACCTGAAGGTAATCTGTCCACTCCGCATAACCGCCGGTGATGTGGGGGATGTAGACGGTTTTCATATTCGGATCCACCGGATCTCCCGGGCCGGGGTCCGGTTCTGCAGGAGGCGGATGGATGGTGTTGATGGCCGCAAAGGTTCCATTGTAAACACAGCCCAAATTGCCGTTGTACTCAAGGGTTCCGCTCAGTTCATGAGCGTTGGCAAAGGTGCCTTCAAAATGCGTCGAACCATTACACGTCCAGAAAGAAAAATCACCGTCAGCCACTGATCGCGGATTCCAGTCTCTGCAGGTATGCCGGTACCAGTATCCGGTTCCGCAGTCTACCCCGAAGGTGATCTCGAAAAGGGTCAGTTTATTGTTTTCAACGGTGAACGAGACATCGTAATGATCCCCACTGCCTTCCCAGGTTCCGTCATAACTGACACCGGCAAAGGGAACCGCGTTGGGCGCTTCAAGCCGTTTGGGGGTTTTTATCTGCGTGTGAAACAGATGCGTGTTGCCGTCGGTATCGGTCAGGACAATACGGATCCCCGTTCCGGGAAGCTGAAACGGCAGTACCCTGAAAAGGCGTGTGCTGAACATATCTCTGATAAAATCCGCAGATGTAAATTCATAGATTTCGCCGTCTGCATCTTCTGCAAAGGCCTCAGCCAGATCATCCATGGCAAAAATCTGTTCCGGATTCAGGGTGACATTGATGGTGGTCTGGGTGTCTTTTTCAGAGACAGTCGTGGTCACGGCAACATCACGAATCAGTTCAGATACCCCTTCAGCCAGCAGCGGCACCGGGATCCACAGGAACACCAGAATCGTCAAGAGGCAGGCCACACCTGGACATCGTTGTTTAAACATGGTTTATCCCTTTCACCGGTTATGCTGACAGCTTTTCCGAAAGAAAATCCGTCATTTTTTGTTTGTCCAATGAGATATCTAGTGGAATCAGTTCACCGTCAAACAAGACGTTTGTCGAGCTTCTGAAATTGTAGCTCCGCGCGGCTTCAGAATCTGTCGTGAAAATGTTCAGACGTATTTTTTCTCCGAACATCGTTTCCATTTCCTTGGCTACACCTATAGCCTTTTTGCAGGAAACTCAACGGGGATTTCCGCTGTGAAAAACGGTCAGTTCAGCCATGAGATGACTCCTTTCAAAAATAGTTGCCTGGGTCAATGTCCCTGCGTTCGCGAAAAAAAGGATTCTTTAGTGTTATACGGCGTTGCCTGTTCACAGTCAACAGGATCGTCACCTGTCATTTTTGAAACAGCATCCGCACCGAAACACAGCTCCCGTAACGCGGCATAAAATCCTCCCAGACCACCTGGCACGGCAGATTCCGGGATGATGGAAATCACATCAGACCGGCTTTCCTGAGCATTTTCTTGAGAGCGCGTGGATTGTACCCCACCACCGGTTTACCGCCAATGATCACCGCCGGGACCGCTTTAAATCCGTATTCGTCAAATTTTTTCCGATGGGCCGGTTCTTCGTCAATCCAGTACCCGGTATAATCGATACCCTGTTTTTTCAAAAAGGCTTCCATCTTCCGGCAACCCGGGCAGTCTGCGCTCAGAAATACCACCACGTCGACCGCCCCGTTTTCCCCCACAATCATGGGCTGGAATGTTTCGGAAATCGCATGGTCAACACGGTCCAGATCAAACCCCGTGATCCGGAATCTCCCCATCACAAGGAAGGGAACCGTCTCCCCTTTCAAGGTATCAAACAAACTCCGGGCGTCCGGATCGGTATCCACAGTATAGACTCGCAACGGCACCTCCCGTTTCACCAGGAAGTCGGCCAGTTCATCGCAGGGTTCACCACAGGCTTGTGACACAAACAGAGCGGCCTCCCCTTCATTCACATACCGTGCCCTGTCTGCAAACAGGTACAGGCTCCCCCCGATCACACCGATGCCCATCACCAAAATAAAAAAAATCCGGCCCAGGGGATTTCGCCGTTTCTCATCCCGGCGTCGGTAGCCGCCATCCATCGGAATGTCGGTAAAATCTAGTTCAGACCGCCTGCCCCGATCTGACCGCACCGGCGGCCGTTCATACAGTGTATCGCATCTTGGGCATTTCCAATCCGGCAAGTTGTCCATACCGTCACGCACATAACCGCAAGTCGAGCACTGTTTACCTGTCATCGCATGATCCTTTACGGCACTGTTTTTCATGTCGACTATAAAGAGATGAGAAGAGATGCGGTTCAAGCAAAACCACATGTCATTACTGACCGCAGGTCCACCCCCTACGTGTCAGTGCTGGGGACCGCTGAACCGGTACAATACGGCACCGCACAGCCCGTTAAACAACCGCGGTTAGACCCCGGCGGAAGTTGTTTCTACGATTTTTACCGGTCTGCGGCGCCGGTGAATGACTTCAACCGTGGTATTTTCAGGCCGGCACCACTTCTTTCTGGGCTCTTGTTTCTTGTCTTCAAAGTATTGGCTGATCATGTTTTTCACCTGATCTTCCATACTTTTTTTTGCATCTGCGTCCATGGGTTAATTCCTTTACGATATCCTGTAAATTCAATTCGTTTTTGTCTGTTTTCTCCCTGCGCGCCAATCGCGCATTAAACGAAAACGCCGTTCGCATCCATGTGAATATCTACGAAAAACCCAGATTATTTCAGTGATGCTCCGGTAAATTGAGGTAGACCCGTATCCTGTCAATGGGGAATAAAATGAATTTCGATCACGAATGATTCATTCCAGATCGTATTACCTGTAAAAAAGAATGGAAACTAACATTAACAAATCAATAATGCAACTATAATCATTCAAAAACGATTATTCAAACATTTTTTTTGATTATCATTAGAAATGAACAAAAGAAATGAGCAAAAACGCAAAGGCGGCAGCCGGGTATGGGCTGCCGCCTGTTATTTTACCGACGATCCAGGTAGGTTTTTCGGGCATTTTTTGTAACGAGCTTCTGGTATCCCTGGGGGAAGAACCGCTGCACCAGATCGAGTATCACAGCGTCTTTCCCCACCAGAATCCGGCGCTTGTTTTTCCGCACCCCTTTGAGGATGATCTCCGCCGCCTCGGCAGCGGTTGTGATGGCGATCTTGTCAAATCCCCGTTTGGCTTTTTCGCGATCCTTAAACAGACCGGTCTGTGTAGCGATCCGTCCGTCGGCCATGATATTTGTGCGAATACCGCCGGGATGCACACTGCTGGCGCTGACCGGCGCATCATACATCTCCAGTTCCATGCGCAGGGCTTCCGTGTAGCCCCTCACGGCAAATTTCGCTGCGTTGTATGCCGACTGCGTAGGGACAGCGAGCAAACCGAACAAACTGGAGATATTCACAATGTGACCGTCCCCGGATGCCTGCAGGTGGGGAAGAAACGCCCGGGTCCCGTGAACGACACCCCAGAAATTGATATTCATCATCCAGTTAAAATCCGCGTCACTCATATCTTTAAATGACGCCACGAGGCTCACACCGGCATTGTTGAAAATCAGATTCACCCGGCCATGGGTTTCAACAACCGCATCCGCATAGGCGTAGATCGCCTCCCGGTCCGCCACATCCACCACATGCTTTGAAACGGTCACACCGGATGCGTTCAAAAGGGCCTCTGTTTCATCAAGGCGCTCCAGAGCAAGGTCTGAAATGGCCAGATGGCACCCCTGTGCTGCCAGGGCCACGGCCAGGGCCTGACCGATACCGGATCCGGCTCCGGTAATCGCAGCCACTTTTCCCGAAAAATGCTTCATGGTATATCTCCTCAGTTATCAGGCCAGCATACCGCCGTCGCAGGTGATGCAGGATCCGGTGGTATACGCGGACGCATCCGAAACCAGATAGAGCACCGCGCCGGCCATCTCCTCAGGCACAGCGATCCGCCCCATGGGAATCTGGGAAACGACGCTGTTTATAATGGCTTCGTTGCTTGTCAGGGCGCTGGCGAATTTGGTGTCGGTCAGGCCGGGCAGCAGCGTATTCACCCGAATCCCGAACCTGGCCAGTTCCTTGGCATAGGCCTGGGTCATGGAGATGAGCGCTGCTTTGGTAATCGAATAGATGCCCTGCAGAGACGCCGGGCGCACGCCGTTTATGGATGCCACGTTGACAATCCGGCCATCCCCGTTTTCCTTCATCAGCAATGCCGCCGCCTGGGTGAGGAAAAACGGGCCTTTGAGGTTCACACCAAAGGTCTTGTCCCAGGCCCATTCTTCGGCGCCGAGCATATCGCCGAAATAGGGATTTGCCGCCGCATTGTTCACCAGGATATCGAGTTTGCCAAACCGTTCCTTTACTGTGGCCATGAGCTGGCGAATCTGTTCCATCTCACCCATGTGGCAGGGCAAAGCGTCTGCCTTGCCGCCTGCAGCGGCAATCTTGTCTACCACCGCCTGAAGGCCGTCGATCTTCCGGCTCACCAGGATGCAGTGCGCGCCGTTTTCTGCGAGTGTCATGGCGATGGATTCGCCGATGCCCCGACTGGCACCGGTAATCAGTGCCACTTTGCCATTCAAAGAAAAATCAACCATTGTGCGTCCCCCTTTTCTACAGTTTCGAGCGTTCGATGACGGTCCGGGCAATCTGATGCAGCACCTTTACAGCCCCAATCAGCATGCCGAAGCGTTCATCCTTTGTGATGCCATGGTAATACCGGTGATAAATCTGCTGTGCGATCCCGGCCAGGCGGAATATACCGAAACAAAAATAGTAATCAAAACCGGACACATCCCTGCCGGTTTTTTCTGCATACCTCGCCACCAGTTCCTCACGCGTCATGGCGCCGTCAATGGTGGTGGGCAGCTGACGGATCCGCTGGGCTTCGGCCGGATCATCCCGGTTGATCCAGTAGGCCAGAGAATTTCCCAGATCCATGAGGGGATCGCCGTAGGTGGCCATTTCCCAGTCCAGTACCCCGATGATGTTGATGGGGTTTTGGGGATCCAGGACCACATTGTCGAACTTATAGTCATTGTGAACCATCACGGGCCGGTTCGTATCCGCCGGCATTTTTTCCGCCAGCCAGGTGATAACTTCCTCAAACGCCGGTGCATCGTCAGTTATCGCTTTCCGGTACCGTTCGGTCCATCCGTTCACCTGGCGGCTGACATAGCCTTCCGGTTTTCCGATAAAAGAGAGCCCGGCCTGTGCCACGTCGATCTCGTGCAGCTGGACATGGACATCGAGCAGATTTTCGCACAGCTGCCGGGCCTGATCGGCGGACAGGTGCATGCCGCTCGGCAGGTCTTTACGTAAAATAATCCCCTTGAGCCGCTCCATGACATAAAATGGGCAGCCCATCACCGCGGTATCCTCACAGTAAGCCAGTGGCGTGGGGCCATAGGCAAACACTGGTTTGAGGGCTGTCAGCACCCGGTATTCCCGGCCCATATCATGGGCGGTTTTGATATTGGCGCCGATGGGCGGACGGCGAAGTACCAGTTCTGTCTCCCCCACCCGGATCAGATAGGTCAGATTGGAAAAACCGCTGGGGAACTGCTCGATCACCAGATCTCCGGAAAGCCCCGGAATCGTATCCTTTAAATAGGTTTCAACGGTGTCAAGATCCAGTTCTTCACCCGTCCGGACCGCTTTCGCCGTATCCAGTATATTCATATCTGTCTTCCTTTCGCATCCGTTCAGTTGTCTTCATCCTCTGTTCGTGCACCGGTTACCGCGAATTGATGCGGCACGGACGCCATTCAATCAGACAACCCGCATCAGGTCCACTAGTATATAAACAGATGCAATGAACCGATGCGTTTCTTTCATGATGTGTTGTGGCCAAACCTCGATAAAAAACAGGTCGACCTATGGCCGTTATTTACAGATTTTTCCCGCATAGGATTTGAGGATGCGTTTTGCCAACGCGGATTTATGCACCTCATCCGCGCCGTCATAAATCCGGGCCGCCCGTTCATGGCTGTAAAAATACGCGAGAATGGTGTCATCGGTCATGCCCAGTCCGCCGTGCACCTGCAGGGCACGGTCGACCACGCGGTTCATGGTGTTGGCCACCACATACTTGATCATGGAGATGCTGTCCCGGGCATTGGCGGCCCCCACCGTATCAATCTGCCAGGCCGCATGCAGGGTCATGAGGCGGGCCGCCTCTATTTCCGCTGCCGAGTCCGCGATCCACTGCTGGACAATCTGACGATCGGCAAGCGTTTGTCCATTGGGTGCAATGACCCGGGTATTGGCGCGGCTGCACATCAGGTCAAAGGCCCGTTTGCAAATCCCTAACCAGCGCATGCAGTGGTGAATCCGGCCCGGACCCAGGCGGTCCTGGGCAATGACAAATCCGTGGCCCTCCTTTCCCAGCAGATTTTTCTGCGGCACCCGGCAGGACTGATAGAGGATCTCCGCATGGCTGGCATAGTCATCACCGGAATGGCCCATCACCGGAATGTTTCTGACCAGATTGAACCCCGGCGTATTCGTGGGCACGATGATCATGCTGGCCTGAAGATAGGTCGGCGCCTCTGGATTGGTCACGGCCATCACAATGGCGAAATCCGCGCCGTCCGCAGACGAGGTGTACCACTTGTGGCCGTTGATCACATACGCATCTCCATCCTTTACAGCCGTTGTTTCGAGCATCACCGGGTTGGATCCGGCCATATCCACTTCGGTCATGGAAAAACAACTGCGGATATCCCCTCTGACCAGGGGTTCCAGGTAGGCTTTTTTCTGTTCGTCTGTGCCGTGCATATGCAGAATTTCCACATTGCCGGCATCCGGAGCCTGACACCAGAAGGTGTAATGACCCAGCGGCGTACGCCCCAGGGCTTCGGACACCAGCCCATGATCGACCATACTCAGGCCCAGGCCGCCGCAGTCCTTGGGAAAATTTGGTGCCCACAGACCCATCTGCTTGACCATCGCCTGTTTTTCACGCAAAACCGGCACCAGTTCTGAAAAAGGCTTGCTGGTAAACTCCGGCTCCAGCGGAATCAGTTCCTTGTCCACAAACTCGTTGATCATATCGACGATGGTCCGGATATGATCCGACACTGAAAAATCCATACCTGCCTCCCTGTTTCTTTCGGTTAGTTGGGTTACCGATACGTAAGCACGGTGTGATCGCCCGCCCCGTCAAGGTGGGCGGTGGTATTAAAACTCTTCAGGCGCAAATTCCGGCCGCCGCTGTCCTCCGATGCCGGATTCAGCGTAAAACATGAGATAGAGGCATTCCGGACCTGCCATCCCACATCCCGGGCCCGTTCAATAGACAGGCCCAGGGCCGCTTCCATGGCCACCGTCAGCACGCCGCCAGAGGTGAAAATCGCAACGCGGCCGTCCGAATCCTTTGCAGCCGACCGATCAAGCCCCGCCAGCACCCGCTGCCGATACACCGCATAGGGTTCTGCCCCGCCCTCGCCGACCGCCCCCTGCATCCACCGGGTGATAATGGGGTGGTAGAGTTTCTGGAATGCCCGGGGGTCTGTGGCGGCTGACCGCAGGCAGGCTTCCAGTGACGGATCTGCCTCGCATACGGCGGTGAGATGATCGTGGATGATGGCGTTGAAATCATATTCGTTCAAGGCGGCATCGGTTGTGACAACCGGAACGTGATCCCCAGGCAGCTCGGAAAAAGCGATTTTCCGGGTTTCCCGTTGACGTTTCAACGTACCGGTAACACAGCTGGAAAAGCGGATGCCGGCTGCCGTAAAATAGCGTCCGAGCAGGGCGGATTGGATCCTGCCGATATCAGACAGACAATCATAATCTGATGTTCCAAAGGACGCCTGTCCGTGACGGATCAGCCATAAGACGGCCATGTTTGTTTCCTCGCCCGCATAAAAACCGTTTTCAGAAAATCGTCCATCCTGCTGGGACTCGCTGAAGACTACCCGTGAGACAGCGGGCTGTCAAGATAAAAAGAACGAACGCTCGTTTTTTATCTTGCATCTCCACTGTGTTTCCAGTACACCTATTCCCATGACAGATGTTAAGCAACGCTAACAGCGGATACCGGTTTTCATGAGTCGAACGCATCAGGCATGAAAGGTCTCCTCACAGCGGATGTATGCCCCCTTATCCATAAGGAAACACCCATGCACCTACTCGTCTGCATCAAACAGGTTCCCGCCTATTTCGGGCAACTGGTTCCGGATACCCGCCATGAATGGATTGCACCGGTCCCCGGGGCCGAGTGGAAAATGAACCGTTTTGACACCATTGCCGTGGAAGCGGCGATTCAGCTCAAGGAAACGCACCCGTCCATCACCATCGATGTCATCTCCATGGGGCCCCAGCGGGTTCAGGAGGTGTTGCGCAGAGCCCTGGGCATGGGCGCAGACCGGGCCATCCACGTGGAAGGTCCTGAACACGGATACCTGCCACCTTCTGATGTGGCCGGTGCCCTCCATGCGGCCACCTGCGCAACAGACTATGATCTGATTCTCACCGGCATCCTGTCCGAAGACTTGATGCAGGCCCAGACCGGTCCCATGCTGGCCGCCCTGCGGGGAATTCCCTGCGTGGCCGGCGCCACCGCGCTCGACCTGACAGATACAGGCTCCGTCATCCGGATCCTCAAAGAAATGGAAGCCGGCATTCGGCAGCCCATTCTGACAAAGCTGCCGGTTCTGGTCACGCTGCAGGCCGGCGGATACCAGCCCCGGTATCCGAACGTACGCAACCTCGTGGCGGCAAACCGGGTGGACATTCCCTTGATCAAGGCCGACCTGCCCCCAGCCGGTGCCCATTTGCGCGAGACCGCCGCAGGTACCCGGCTGCCCGATGCGAGCAGAAAATGCAAATTCATAGACGGTTCACTCGAAGAAAAGACGGATGCTGTGATTGCGCTGGCCCGCCAGCGAAACCTGATCGCCTGAAAGGAGGCCCCGCCATGACAGACCGTATCTGTATTCTCATCGCCTCTGCCCCCCAGGGGCTCACACCCCCATCAAAAGAGCTGCTCACGGCAGGACGCCGCCTCGCGGATCTGACCGGCGGTGAGATCAACTGCCTGGTCTTCAGCGACACACCGGAACAAACAGGAGCCGCTGTGGCGGGGGTCACCGGATGTCCGGTGACGGTTTTTAAAACCCACCCCGGCCACGCATCTCACCCCCAGGCTCAGCTGAGCATCCTCCTTAGCTGGGCCCGGGACGCGCTACCCGCCTATCTCCTGATGGCGCATACGCCATCCTGCCTGGAACTCGGCCCCGGTCTTGCCGCCCGGCTCGGTTCGGGCTGCATTACCGCCATCAACGGAATCGAAGCAGGTCCGATATTTTTGCGTGCCATCCTCGGCGGCCAGCGCGTGGCAAAATTGCGGCCCGGAGCCGGTCCCACCGTGCTGACCCTGCAGCCTGGCACGTTTGCGGCCCAGGAAGCGCCCGCAGCAGGCGCTGCCCCGGCAAAAATAACGATTCTGGAAATTCCGGCAGATGACTGCGGGGTAACCTGTCTGCCCCCGATTCCGCCGGCAGCGACGGGATCCGACCTTTCCGACGCCCAGGTGGTGGTGGCCGCAGGCCGGGGATTTACATCAACAGAAGCGCTCGAGCCCGTGTACACGCTGGCCTCGCGATTTCATCAGGGCGTGGCAGCAGGATCCCGGCCCATGATCGACCAGGGGTTCATGCCCTACAGCCGTCAGGTGGGCATCACCGGTGCGGTGGTGGCCCCCCGTCTGTATCTGGCACTGGGAATTTCCGGTTCCACCCAGCATATTGCAGGCATGCGGCAGTCCGACTATGTGATCGCCGTGAACACGGATCCCCATGCCGCTATTTTCGGTGAAGCAGATCTTGGAATTGTCGCGGATGTGCATCCCTTTCTTGAACGGCTCAACCAAAAACTGGATGCGGAAACAGGCTAGACAGTGGATTGGGTTTTCATCCCCTCTTTGCATCTTAGGTTCAGGGGTTACGGGATATTGAGTTTGCGGATAAAGACGGTTCCGTGAAACAGGGCCACGGTTTTTCCCTTCTGGTCGGAAACCGTGACATCATAATTGCCAATGGTTCTTGACCGGGCGGTTTCCCGGGCAACGGCCGTAAGGGCCCCCCTAATGCCCGGTCGTACAAACGAGACGTTCACGTTCAGGGCAATCGCTGCCTTGCCGTGGGCGTTTGCGGCTGCGGTAAACGCGAAATCAGCCAGTGTAAAAATCACGCCCCCCTGGACCAGACCGACGGCATTGAAGTGATCCTCCCGGATCATCAGCCGTGCCTCGGCATATCCCGGAGAAACGGTGATGAGCCGGGCGCCAACAGCTGCGGCAAACCGGTCCTTTTCAAAATAGGCCTTCATCTGTTCTGTGCTACGCATGCATGCAGTCCCTTCCGCTACAGCCAGTCCGTAAGGCTCACACCAATACCGAGCCGGTTCACCGAATCATTGTAGTCTATCAAGCTTTCACCATACCCGTTGAAATACATCACATACCCCTTGAGACGATGATGCAGCGGAAAACTCCACGTCAGCTGAACCGCGCCTCTATTCTCGTGACCGGACCGCAGGTTGTTTCTCACCTGCAAGGAAACCGTATGATCCACCCGGGGTTTGAAGATAAAAAGCAGATCACCGTTCCCCAGATACGCGTCAATATCCGGATTGTCATCGCCCGCCGGATCCGTAGGAGAGTCCTTTCTTGCTTCCGGAATCCGATACCAGGGCCGGATCTGAACATACAGATGCTTGTAGGATATGAGCAGGGATAAATAGATCCGGTTCCAGCTTCTGGACTGCAGACCGGATTTCCCGTTTGACTGATGATTGAGCCCCAGGACCGCATGGCTCAGGGAAAAATCACCCATGGTCAGCCCCAACGGATAGCCCAGCATCAACTCTGGTTCGTGGTTGGTTTCCCTGAACGGGCTGGAAATATCTGAATTATAGGCCTGCCACCAGGATTGATTGGTATAGGCAAAGGCGAGCACGCCCTTGTTATGGAACAGATCTTTTACGAGCAGCACCTTGAAGCTGAGTTGAAAGTTGACTTCAACAGGATCCAGTTCATAGGACAATTCAGGTTCCAAATCCGAATACGGGTCCGTATTGGGCCGGGTGTTCCAGGATACTGGCATCAGGTAATTGGGTTTGTGCGGGAGGATGGCAAACACATTGTCCGCATTGGAAAATTCGCTGTTGATACGGCGATCCAGGGCAGACAGGTCTGGCAAAGCGTTATCATTCGCTGCCGCATCTGCCATGGCACCGGCTGCTAAAAGATCCCCCCCCATGCATCCGAACAGGATTACCGCCCACATCAACACCCGGCATTTCATTTCCGTTATCCTCCTTATCGTTAGAGAAACCGGATTTCCAGGTCACGTTCTATCCGCGTATAAACTAATATATCTATATGATCTGTGGATATTTTTCCATGATTATTTCACTGTTTGGGTTCAATTGGTCGGATCTGCACCCGTACGCAGCGGATCGACTGAAACAGTGCACCTTGGCGGCGCAAGCTTCCCGACTTTTTATATAAAAGATTTGTAAAACCCGTTAATCCAGTTGCCCGCGCTATTGAAAGCCCTCGCTGAACATGCATAATGAAAAGCATAAACAAACACGATCCGTCACTGGGAAACGAATCTGGATGACCTGCGGTTTGCGGTCAGTGTTTCGCTGTGTTTAAGCATGGAGGATAACGGTTTTGATCAAGATGACAATAATCGATTTTTTAAGAGACCGGGCTGTCAGAAACGCAGATGACCTGGCATTTCGTTTTATGGAGAATGGTGACCTGGACGGTCCGGTCATCGAGTGGACCTTTGCTGAGCTTTTCCGGCAAAGTGCGGGGGTGGCCAACGACCTCATTGATCAGGGGCTTCAAGGGTCCAATGTGCTGCTCGCCTTTCCGCCGGGGCTTGATTTTGTCAAAGCCTTTTACGGGTGCCTGCTCGCCGGGGTCCGGGCCGTACCAGTCCCGCTTCCCAATCCGCGCAGCAAAAATCCCCTTGGCAGAATACTGGGAACCGCCAGATCCTGTGGTGCGACACAGGGGCTTACCACCGAGGAAATCGCGAAAAGGGTCGGCGCCATGGTGCCGGATCTGCCAATCACCCTGCACGCTGTGACAGAACAAATCGCTGATGCCAGCTCAGTGCCGTTGCCTGACATGGACGCCATTGCCTATCTCCAGTTCACATCCGGCTCCACCGGTCATCCCAAGGGAGTGGCAGTCAGCCATGCCAATGCCATTGCAAACCTGCGCGTCATGGGCCAGATGCTCCGCATCAAATCCGACCAGCCTAGTATTGTATGGGCTCCCCACTACCATGACCTGTGCCTGGTCGGCCATATCCTGGGCCCGGTGTTTCACGGATTTGAATCAACCCTCATGTCCCCCCTGGATTTCCTGTTCAAACCGGTCCGCTGGCTGCAGGCCATGAGCTATTACAAAATCGCCAATACCGCCTGCCCCAACTTTGGGTATGAATACGCCATCAACCGTATCAAGGATGAGGCCTGTGAAGGGCTTGACCTCAGCCACTGGCGCATTGCCGGTAACGGGGGGGAACCGGTGCTGCCCGCTACCCTGAAACGGTTTACGAAAAAGTTTTCACCGTATGGTTTCAAGCCCAGCGCCTTCATGCCCTGCTACGGCATCGCCGAGTCGGTCCTGTTTGTCGGCGGTTTAAAGCCGCTGACCGAACCGCCCAAGGTCTTGCGGCTGAGCGCAGACGCCCTGGAGCAGCACACCATAACGGTACTCGACGACGCTGCGCCGGATGAACGCGTTGTGGTCAGCTGCGGTGCCACCGGAGCCGACCATCAGGTCATCGCCGTGGACCCGGTCACCTGTGTGCCATGCGAGCCGGACCAGGTGGGCGAACTCTGGCTGAAAGGTCCCAGTGTTCCCGATTTTTACTGGGGGCTTGAAGACGAATCAACCGCCACGTTCCAGGCACGGCTGGCCGGTACGGGCGAAGGGCCCTATCTCCGCACCGGTGATCTCGGGTTTGTCTCAGCCGGTGAAATCTATGTGACCGGCCGGTTGAAAGACATGATTATCATCGCCGGACGAAACCACTATCCGGCTGACATCGAGCTGACCGTCCACCAGTGCGGTGCCCCCATCCGCCTGGGTACCTGCATTGCTTTTTCCCGGAATATGGATGGCGCTGAAGCACTGGTGGTCATTGCAGAAGTGGATGATCGCAAAACCCCGGAGGCAGGGACGGAACCAGAGCGGGTCAACGCATTCTGGGACACGGCTGTCAAAACCGTCCAGGGTGCCATTTCCAAAAACCACGGTATCGCTGTGAACACGGTGGTGTTTGTGACGCCCCGTAGCCTTGAAAAAACCTCCAGCGGAAAACCCCGGCGGCGGTATTATAAACAGCAGTTCGCCGAGGGCGGGCTGTCCGTGGTATATGCCAAAGAAATGCCCCACGCAGCCTGAGGCTGCCGGGCATTACAGGATACCAAACTGCCGTTACCCGTGGCAGAGACAACTGGCAGGACTATCACCGGTATTCCGGGTACCGGGCTTTGATGGAATGTATGCTTTGAAACGGTTTTTGGAAGGGTAGATACGGATGAAGTGTTGCCTTTCCATATTTACGGTTTCAAGATATCAATCAAGGGTTTATCTAAAAGACACAACTCCAGTTGCCATTTAATTGCAAGATAGGTATCATGATCGTTATGGATATAAAGGAACAGATCAAATACTGGATTGATATACTTCAGACGACGACTTTAAAGCCATGTACCACTTGTTCCAAAAAGGGGACAATACATGGGCGCTTTTTATCGGACACATTGTTTTAGAAAAATTATTGAAAGCCTGGTATGTCAAACAAAAAGAAAATACCCCGCCATTTATTCACGATCTTGTCCGCTTGTCTGAAAAGGGAAATTTGCACCTTGATGATGAACAAAAAGATATTCTGGATACATATCCGCTTTCAACATCAGGGGGCGTTATGATGATTACAAAAGAGAATTTTATAAAAAATGTTCCACGGCATACACAGAAGCGTGGATTCAACATATTGAGGACTTCAGGAAATGGATAAAAGCAAAGCTGCTAATATAGCCAGGGAATATTTTGATTTTGTAAGACAAAACAATGTCAATGTTAAAAAAGGGTATATATTTGGTTCCGTTGCCAAAGGAACTGCAAATGAAGACAGTGACATTGATCTGGCCATCATTTTCAATGAACTTGATGATACATTTGATATGCAGGTTAAGCTGATGAAACTCAGAAGACGGTTTGACACTAGAATTGAACCTCATCCTTTCAGGGCATCGGATTTTCAAACTTCAAATCCCCTGGCCAATGAGATTATGAAGACCGGCGTGGAACTGCCACTGCCTGGATAGGCTCAGCTTTTGATTCTTTGGCTCAATCATCGTTTGGGACGTTTGAACCCAAAAAGCTCCGACTGTACCCTGAATGCTTTCGTCGCCACTGTTGCACGCGGTTGCCGGTATCAGGTCCACGAACGCTGCACATAGATGATAACCGACTGTTTTGGCCGCCCGCGTCAGGCGAACGGCCGTATATGTTACAGCTGGTCGAGAAACTGGCGCAATGCCGTTCCCACCATTTCTGCGGGATCCTGACGGGTTTCGCGGCCCCGCGTCTTGAACCGTTCCCAGAGAATCCGTTCGATGACAACCGAAACAAACTTCTGGCTTTCCGATTTGCTGACCCCCATGGCTGCCAGTTTCCGGCCGGATACGTCTAAGGTGCGTCTCGGGTCGGTCTTTTTCATATAAGCGGTAAGCACGTAATCCACGAGATCTTCTGCATCCAGCCCCATGATTTCCGCTCTGCCTTCAAACCATTCCAGCAGCCCGGATGCCACCGGAACTGAGCCCTTCTCTGTCTGTTCCTGTTCTTCCATGAGTCTTCATGCCCTTTCACAGCCCCGCCGGGACTGGAACTGTTAGTTTGATTGAACGCAACCTCAGTGAATCTGCTCACACCGATGAATCAAGCATCCGCCGCAGGCGATCAAGTGCGGTATAGGCGAATACACGTTTATTCATGCGTCTGTTGCGAAAATCGATCTGAAACATTTCTGCCAACGTTGGGTCGGGTCCTGCCACACCGATCCATACGGTGCCGACAGGCTTTTCCGGGCTGCCGCCACCCGGTCCGGCAATCCCGCTGGTGGCCAGTCCGTAGTCAGCGCCGGACAACGCTTTCACCCCTTCTGCCATCTCCCGGATCACCGCCTCGGACACGGCGCCCCATGCATCCAGTGTTTCCGTGCTCACACCGAGCACGCGCTGTTTGGCGCTATTGGCATAGGTGACCGCTGACAGGAGAAAATAATCCGAGCTGCCGGCCACGCCTGTCAGCAGATGGCCGATGAGTCCGCCTGTGCAGCTTTCGGCAACCGCAAGGGTCTTTCCCCCTAGCGTGAGTGTTTTTCCCAGGGCTTCGGGAAGCGACGCACCTGTATCCGATACCAGATGCGGACCCAGCTGCCGGGCAGCAAAGACCGCTGCCGCGTCCGCTTTCTCCCTGGCCCGGTCAGCCCGGATATCCTGGAAAACCAGTTTGACCTGGATTTCCGGAAACACGGCCCGGTAGCCCACCTGAATGCCGGGTACGGCGTCCCGGAGATCCCTCAGCCGCTCGTTCACCCCTGCTTCCGGCAGGCCGAACACGGTCAGCTGCCGCCGTTCGGTCACCGGATGATCCGGCCCCAGCAGCGATGCAATGGCGCCGATCACATGGGTCTCCAGCATCCAGGTCATTTCCCGCGGCACACCCGGCAGAAAGAAAAACCGGCAGCTGGCGATATCCAGCCGGAATCCCGGCGCGGTGCCGATATCATTGTGAAGGCAGACCGCTCCTTCGGGCAGCTTTGCCTGTTTGGTATCCCGCTGCGTCTGACAGCGCCCCCGTTTTTCAAAATACCGGCGGATGGAGGCAAGGGCGTTGTCACTGTGCTTCAATGGCACCTGGGCTGCATCTGCGGCAGCACAGGCGGTCACGTCATCGGAGGTGGGGCCCAGACCACCGGTAACAATGCAGACATGGGCCCTTCCCGCGAT
The DNA here is from genome assembly GCA_002748835.1 of Deltaproteobacteria bacterium. Lineage (GTDB taxonomy): Bacteria > Desulfobacterota > Desulfobacteria > Desulfobacterales. The sequence continues at coordinate 47,874 of PDTL01000013.1, read as the reverse complement.
TTCTGTCAGCAGCCCTGTGAGCCCTGCTGCGTCATCCCCGATCCGGGAATGGCGGGACACGGTCAGGCCCAGCTGTTCGGTCAGGGCCATGGCAATAACGCCGGCGTTGGTGTCGGTCACAGCCCCCAGCTGCAGCTCTTCTCCGGTTGAAAGGGTTTCAACGACCATATCTCGTAACGACCTCTTCTGTTCAGATTCCACACAGCAGAGTATGTAATTCGGATCCCGGGATTTGACAACCCCTGAATCCATTCCCCAGTTGAATATTGCCTTTGCGTGAGGATTATACTATATATTTTAAATTATCCGGAAAGTTCCGTGGCTTATCAACGTTTGCGACAGTTCTAAGGACACACGGCATGTATCGAGACAATTATTACCATTCCCTGAAAGACGAAATCCTCGAAATGATTGAAAAGTGCCTCACACCCGTGGCGCTGAAATACCGGTATGCGGACACGCCCCTGGAATCAAGCATCAAGTGGCAGCCCCAGGTGCTGATCATCGGGAACTACTCCTCGGGAAAATCAACCCTGATCAACGAACTTCTCGGCACCCAGATCCAGGCAACCGGTCAGGCGCCGACAGATGACTCGTTTACGGTGCTCACCTATGACGACAGCCTGCCCGAAGGAGAACCGATAAGGCTCATGGAAACCCGGGAGGGCAACTCGCTGATCCATGATCCCGAATACCCGTACGCGCACCTGAAAAAACACGGCCAGCGATTTGCCGCCCATTTCTGCCTCAAAAAAGTCAACTCCCCGTTTTTAAAAGAACTGACCCTCATCGACACGCCGGGTATGCTCGACAGCATCTCTGAGCGGGAACGGGGGTATGACTATCAGGAGGTGATCGGCGATTTCGCCAAAAACGCGGCCCTGATCCTTGTCTTGTTTGACCCGCACAAGGCCGGTACGGGCCGGGAAGCGCACGAGAGCCTGAGGGAAACCCTGCCCCGCCAGACCTTTGAAGACCGGATTCTCTTTGTCCTGAACCGGGTGGATGAATGCGCGTCTCTGGTTGACCTGATCCGTGTCTACGGCACCTTTTGCTGGAATCTTTCCCAGATGACCGGCCGCAAAGATATCCCCATGATCCACCTGACCTATTCCCCCCATGCCACCCACGAAACAGGTAAGGATCAGGCCTATCTGAAATATCTGGATAATCAGCGGGAAGAACTGAAAAAAGCCATCCTGGTTGCGCCCCGGCATCAACTGGATCATATGGCGACCTTTGTGGAAACCCACAGCGAGCGCCTGGCCCATTTTCTCGAAGCCCTGATCAGCTACCGGAAACGGCTGCAGGGGTTCCGGGCCAAATTCTCTCTCATCGGTTTTCTCATCAGTATACTTTCCGCCGGTACCCTGACGGTGGTGCTCATGTTTCTGGGCCTGGTGCCGGATCTGATACTGCTCTCCATGATCAGCGGCGGCACTGGCGTCCTGATATTTCTCTTCTGGCTGCTGGTCCCCTTCACGTTCAGCAGCGACAAATTTCATGCAAAACAGCTCGAAAACCTGGATGATCTCACCCTGCTGGATACCCAGTACCGCAAGGATACCTGGGCCGCTGTCCGGCAGCTGGCAAGAGACTATCTTGCCAAAACCAAGGGGAAATACGCCATGGGCAGTGTCAAGCTGGAGCACGGCTGGGTCTGCGCGGTCAGGGATGAAGGCGCCCGGGATATCCGCGAGGCATTAAGCGAGCTCTCCAATCTGCCGGAAGAAGAAGCATAAGTCCATGACACACCCTGAACATGCGCCCCGGCACAACGGCATTGCCTCTTTGTTCGATCAGATTGAACTCAAGGGATACTTCAAAGGCTACCTGATTTTCATTACGATCATTGAAGTCTTCATCTTCCTGATCAGTTTTCTCAGTCAGTTAGAACCCTACAACATGCCCTTTCCCTGGAAGGCCTATTTTTTTGCCGCCTTTACCGTGCCCATCTTCATCACCTTTCTGCTCGGTATTGTCATCGTCGGCTTCAACACCTACCTGTACAACAGCCAGCCGATCTCCGGTGTGGACATCTCCAGCACCCCGGACACGGCCGGCGGCGTGAAGGGCCGGTGGCGACAGTTGAAACGGGTCCTTCAGCATGCGCCCTATCTTTTTCTGCTGCTGGTGCTGGTGGGGCTGGCCATCATATTCTACAAGCTGGATGTCATCCTTTCGCTGATTGCCGGTCTGGGCGGGAAATCCCTGACCTACATCGGCATCACAGGGGCGATCCTTCTTGCCGGCGGATTCATCGGCGGGATCATCTTTCTCGTGAGCCAGTACAAGCTGAAAAAGCAGGAGCTGGATCTCAAATATGCCTATCGCAGGGATGTCATGGATAAAATGGGGATGGTCTTTCTCAATGATCATACCGCCATCCGTTCCGACGGTGTTCCCGTGGATATCCGCAGGCTTCCGGAGCGGCTGGCCGGGGCACCGGAACGAACGTCACTTACCGGCAGGCCGGCACCGGTTACAGACACTGAGACAACCGAATAGCGATGGATGAAGCCAGCAAGACCCCTTGCCGTGTCAGATTCCGGATTCAGCCATCCCCCTGATCACCGTTCAACGATGGGTTTAGCCTATGTTTTTAGTTGGTATAACACAGGAAACCATTTCTGAGAGTTACCTGACCCTGATCAAGAGAGATCGCAAAGGTCTTGACCGCCGGTTCACTGTGGTGAGCCATGATGTACTGTCCGCTGATCAATCCTCACCAGACCCGTTGATTGAGCGGCTTGCCCGCTTGTACACGGATCCGGCGCTGATTCTCAGATCGCCCCAGTTCAACCAGAATGGACGTCCCACGCGCCGGGTTTCCATCCCGCCCATGCTGCTTGCCTATGCCCCAGGCGCAGCCTGGCCCGAGAAACTGCGTGACCGTCAGGTGCCCCTGGATACCTTTGACATCCCCGTATCGGCAGACAGCCCCTGGTCCTTTAAAAATGTCCGCCCCGGACTGGGACGGCATATCATGGTACCCGGAAAGGATCTGCTCGACTGCCTGTCTCTGGCCCAACAGAAAGAAAGCCTCATCATCCCATACGCGGCACAAGGTGCAGAAGCCCTGATCGCGTCGCTGTCGTCCACACAACAGCTCGGTCCGCAGGCACTCTCCCTGCTTCTGCCCCTGTGGATTGAATGGAAGGCCCGCTTTAAGGTAAAAGTGCGGTATCGGGGTTAGGTGTTGATCAGCGGTTGCTGATAAAAATGTAGGTTCTCAGAATATTATCCGCAGCAGGCGACGTGAATTCAAGGCCTAGGTCCCGGTCCTGAATACTCTTTATCCGGACGTCCCGGACCACCTGGCTCCGTTCGCGGTCATCCAGGTTAAATTCGATCCGGATCTGGTCTCCTTCAGAAAACGTCGGCCTCGCGTTCAGACGGATTTTGACTCCGTGGTTTGACAGATCAAGGATAGTCATCAGACCTTTTTCGGAAAACGACGGTCCATAATAATACATACCCGGAAAATTGACCGGCTTCCGGAAATTTTTACGCCGCTCAAGAGTAATGGGGTACCGGTGTCCGCATTTACACTTGCACCGGATGCGTACCTCTTTTTCATGGGCCACAAATTTCGCCACATTTGCCGTTCGGGAGGTGCCGCACTTCGGGCAGACAAATGTCGCATTTAACTCATCATTTACAAATATTCTGTCCATGGTTCCCGTTCCACCACCTGTGCCTGCGCATCCCATGAAAAGCGATGTCTCTTTGTTAGCTCACAACCACACGCCGGACTTCTTCAATATCCGAATGTCCCTGAAACACCTTTAAAATACCATCTTGAATCAGGGTCAGCATCCCGTCGGACGCCGCCTGACGGAACATTTCATCTGTTGCAGCACTGCGTTTGATCATCTTTTTCACTTCCGGAGTGCCGTCCATCATTTCATGGATCCCCATCCGGCCACGGTATCCGGTCTGGTTGCATTCGTCACAGCCCTTGTGTCGGTATAGCGTTATATCCTCAGTGTACTCCACCCCCTGTTCCGCAAGTTTCTCTTCTCCGCCGAACAGCTCGCAGATATCCTGAAACGCTTCCGGTGACGGATGATATTGTTCCCGACATTTTTTACAGACCCGACGGATCAGCCGCTGCGCGAGAACGCCTAAAAATGCGTCTGAAAAGTTCAACGGGTTCAGCCCCATATCAAGCAGACGGGTAATGGTTTCCGGCGCACTGTTGGTATGCAGGGTCGAAAACACAAGGTGACCGGTGAGGGAGGCCTCAATACCAATAGAGGCGGTTTCGTGGTCTCGCATCTCACCAATCATGATGATATCCGGGTCCGCCCTCAGAAACGCGCGCATGACCCGGGCAAAATCCAGCCCGATCTTGGGATTGCATTCCACCTGGCGAAGCCCTGCCTGGGTAATTTCCACCGGATCTTCGGCGGTCCAGATCTTGACACCGGGCTTATTGATATGCCCCAGGGCCGAGTGAAGCGTGGTTGTTTTACCGGAACCCGTCGGCCCCACAACCAGCAAGAGGCCATAGGGTTGGGTGACAATCCGGTTCATGACCTCAAAATTCCGTTCGGTCAACCCCATCTCGTCCAGTTTCATGGCGCCCGATTCTGCCAGGATACGCAGCACGGCATCTTCAAATGCACCGGCTGTGGGAAGGGTCGCCAGACGCAGTTCAAACGGTCTGATCCCTTTTTTCTTGAACTTGATCTTGCCGTCCTGGGGCATCCGCCGCTCCGCAATATCAAGACCGCTCATGATTTTGAGTCGGGAGATGATCGCCCGGGCATTGGACAGGGGCAACTGGAGGATATTCTGGCACACACCGTCAATCCGGAACCGGATCCCCACCCGTTTCCATACAACGGACGGTTCAATATGAATATCCGACGCCCCTTTCCGGTATGCGGTAATCAGCACCTGGTCCACCAGGCGAACAATCTGGCTGTCCCCTTCACTGGCCTCTGCCAGGGATTCAGTTTCATCTTCCTCGTCTTCAAAGTCGATGTCCGACATGACCATATCCAGACCCGCATCCGCGCTCACGGAGGAGGCCTGATACGAGGCCTGGGCATCTTCGCTGTAAAAATGCTTGATGACCTTCTGGATATCTTCATGAATACCGACGCAGTATTTGATTTTCTTGGCCTGAATCAAGGCAGAGATGGCATCGGTTTTCATCAGATTCATGGGATCATCGATCAACACCTCGACGACCCCTTCTGCAATATTCCAGTTGATGGGCACCCAGCAGTTCTGAAGCAGGAACGCTTTTTTGAGTTTCCCCAGCAGTTCAAAGGGGATGGGCATATTCTCAGAAAAGGTCTTGAACTTACATTTATAAAACAAGGACAGGGATTTACCGATCTCATCCTTATCAACATTGTTGAGGTCGATCAACACCTGCTCCACACTTTTACTCATGGATTTGGATTTAACCAGGGAATTTTGAAGCTGCTCTTTGGTGACAAATTCCTTCTCAAGCAGGTATTGATATCTGCTGGCATAAACCTTTCCGTCGTCGAGCAGGCCCGCAGGGTCTTCTTCCGGGGCCACATCTTTTTCCAGTTTCAGGCCGGTAACGTCCCGAGACGCCCTTTTTTGTTCTGCCTCAAACCCGGTATCAATTTTCAACCCATCTTTGGGCAGGCGCCTCTTTTGTACCGGTTTTTTATCCCGGGTCTCTTTGGCACTGGTATAAAGACTCTGGACAAAATCCTTCTTGCCCAGCCGTTCGATCATATCGGCTAACTTTGATTTGATCTCAGATGACTTTTCGGCATCCAGACCGCTTTTACGCAAGCTGTCATTCAGCTGTTCGATGGCCAGTTTCGGCGTCGGCGTATCATTGATGCACTCGGAAAGTTTACTGATGACATCCGCAGGGGGGTGATCATGGAGAAACAACTTGAAGTACTGCTCGATCGCCTCAATGTAAAGGCCCAGTTCTTTGAACGCGGATGCACTGACTAATATCTCGGAAGGGCTTTCCTCCTTATTGGACCAGGTTTCCTTTATCACGGAAACATCCTGTGAGGTCAGGGTTTGCTGATCAAATTTTTCCCTGTCATCCAAGGTCGCCCGAATTGACTCAATCCGCGATTCTATATCCTGCTGAGCGTCCATATCCAGCGCATTGGCATGAGACAAAATGTCTTCGTACACTTCAATGGCTTCATTCAGCAAGTCATGTGAAAAATAGGCTTCAGCCTCACTGATTTTCTTTGTAAGATCATATGTGCTGCCCGAAGGATCAGTCATGGTGATACGTCTTTCCTTCAAATGGTTAATCAAGCGTTCCCTGATGATATCAGAATCTAAAAGCCCGCATAAACGAGAACCCCACCGCTGCAAACTGCACTCAATCGCCAGATCACCATCGCTGTAACGGTCAACGGCGTCTGAATAACCGTCCCAGACCTTTTGTCTTTTTTGCCTTGTTCAGTGCCGGAACGGCAATATCAAGATTCAACCGAGCCATGGCCGCCGTCGCGTACGGGTCCAGGAGGATAAAGACGACCCCTGTTTCCACCCGCCTGAAATAGAGTCGGATATTCTCAAACACCAGCTCCGCTTCCTGCACACCATAAAAATCATTTAAAAAGGCATTCCAGCCTTCAGCAGTGCCAAACAGCGCATCTGATTGTTGTCCATTGAGCCGGGCGCGCCAGTCCGCATCCACCTGGTGAAACATCAGGCCGCCATCCCGATAAAAAAAGTAAAGCCCTTTGACTTCATCTATTTCCAGAATATGTTTAAACAGGTCTTTCATATCTCTAGGGGCATCCGATTCGAATTGTATGGGTGCGGGTTACACCGCATCTGTAATCGCCTTGATCAAATTATCCCGCGCACACCGGGGGCTGACAGAAGTCACCACCGTTGTTTCATCCGGAACCAGTATATAATCCTGTTCCTCACCCTTACAGACATAGCATGCCATCAGGTTTTTAGCGCCGAATCGCGCTCCCAGCGACGTAACATTACTGACCAGGGGATCCCACGACGCATCGTGAAAAATATCAATGACACCGCTTCTGCCGATCAGGGCCTGGGCAACGCGAAGCAGCAGGCCTTCAGATTCATCGTCAGCTGTCTGCGGTTCAGCGGCGTCAACAGTGGCATTCTGTTCCTCAGGAACCGTTTCTTCCAAAGGAACCCGTTCTATTGCGATTTTCATACCCGCTTCACGTTCCGCCAGCTCATCCTTCAGCCGCATGGCTTCGAGCAGAATCGCCTGCAGGTCTCCGTCAATTCTTTTTGCTTTCAATGGGCAGTGATTCTCAATGGACAAGGAAATATGGCTCCACGAAAAAATTTCATAGGCCGCTTTTGTTCCATTACAATCCCGGTACCGGGCATCCAGGATGTCACCCTCCATGAAGAACAACACACCATATTTATTAGATTCAGCATTAAATACGCGAATCGTGCAAGTTTTGGCCTCCATCTCGACCAGCTGAATAAACGTCTCCAGCGATGCATTGTTCAGCAGTCCACCCTCAGCCTCCTTTTCCAGATACGCAACAATTTTTCGGGAAAGGTCTTCAATCTGAAACGGCTTTTTGACGTAGGCGACAGCCCCGCCTTTAAGAACGATATTTTGCGTTTTCGGCATATCATGTGCCGTCATGATAATGACACGAATATCGGGATAATTTTCAGCGACATACGAAAGAAGCCCGAATCCGTCCATCCGCGGCATCCGGATATCGGCAACCACAATGGATATGGTTGTCGTTTTCAAAAGTTGTATTGCAGAAACGCCGTCCATGGCTGTCATCACATCAAACGTATCCGCATATCCTGCAAACTTCTTTTTTAAAATCGACAATAACACCTTGTCATCATCAACAATCAGGACTTTCTTTTTCATTCACGCTCCTTCTCAGAGGAATAGGAATAAGACCCCGGCGTAACCTAGTGCCGGAGATCTGTAGCTGCAAAGCAGCATCCGCTCCCGGAACGTCGCATCAGATAGCGATGTTATATGCCTCGATCAGTTCAGCATATTTTTCGGCCCAAGGATTTAAATGCTTTACCAGTATGGGCAGTATGCCGTTTTCAGAAGCAATTTCCCTAATCGATTCAATGACACCCTGAACCAGTTCTTCCGATGTCGCGTCTCCTAAAAATTCGACCGTGCCTTCAGCGTATCTGAACTCTGCGGCAAATGGATCCAGAAAATCGAACCGATCGACTTTTTCTACGAATTTACGTTTCAATGCAGTATCAAAATCGATTTTTACCTTTTTCGTACCGTTGATCAACCGTTCAAAAATAGCAAGCATCTGCCCAAGCATGGCAAGGACTTCACCGGGAACTTCCTCACGCGACCGGGTATCTACAGACGGTACATCTTCAATACCTTTTCTGGACAAACTAATTTTCCGCACGTGAAACACACCGCCGCCAGTACGGGATTTTTGGATCATTGTTTCCAGGTAATCTTTACTCCGCTTGATTATCCCCGGCTCCCAGGAGGCATAACTGCCGATATACATCCCATAAAGCATGAAAATCAATCCGTTATTCGTACCGCCGTCGATTGTTACATCCACGTAACCGGTTACCTTGTCGCTGGTCAGATTACGAATCAGGCCTTCAAGATCCGTAAACTCCGTGGTCAGATCCTTGTACAGTGGTTTTGCATTCGGCAAATTTGCCCAGTAATAGACACGATCTGCAGGCAGTTTATAAACAGAGACATTAAAATTGACGGCAGGTGAACTGGTCAGATAATCTATGGATTTGGGTCCCCTGAGCGTCCCGTTTTTATCGTGGTAGATACCATTCAACACCCCTTCGTCATCAAAAAAAACAGCCCCTTCAGAAACCGGTGCCTGAAAGTGTACACAAAAGGTATCAAGGACACCCTGATAATGCTCAAAAAGGCGCGCCACATCAAGATAGTAACTGTTCAATCCGGAAATAATCGGTACTTCTTTAGGAATAATAATCATTCCTTCTCCTTCACTCCTGCCAGGAATCTGACGCCCACCATCCTGAGGCCCGTCGGAAGCAGGCCTCGGATGAAAAATACTATTCCCCTCAACAAACCAAACCGAATAAGCCCCGTATCACCTGACCTGCCGGTGCCGGCCCGTACCGGCCTGCCGACATCGGAGGCAGAAGATTCAGTTCAAATTCGGCATGGCATTGAGTTTATGAAGTAAGCCTTAACCGTTGCCTAAAAAATCTGATAACCTACCGGCGGCGCCTCAGGCGCTCAATGGAAAGCCGCAGGCTGTCCTGCATTCTGGAAATCGATTCTGCCAGCTTACCAATTTCATCGGTTGAACGGATTTCAATCACCGTATCCAGCTCTCCGACACTGATCCTGTCAGCAGCATCCGTCAACCGTTTAATATTCTGCGTGAGGCGATATCCGTAAATTGTAATCGACAGCCCGATAATAATCAGTGAACCGATGATAATCATCAGGTTAATATTCAGGGTTGTGCGGGTCCGCCTGGCAGCATCTGCTTCCAGGGTCTGTACCTTGCCAACAAAGTCTTCCAGATAGGCGACGCTCGCGATCATATACGGCGTAAACTCAATGGGCGTAATGGCCATGAACAAATTATCACGCCTCCCATCGCTGTTGAGTTCCGTAAAGTATCCCATGGCCTCACGCTTGCCGCCCTTGCTCTGGTTGATCACTTTGTAAAACTCATCAAAATTATCGCCCATCAGCCGTTTTTGCATGGAAAGATCCGCAATGCCCACAACTCGCGCATCTGGGTGTGCCCAGATGATCCAGTTTTGTTCCTGAGACGGCCGCTGCAGAAGAATTGTAAACCCCTTGTCTCCAAGCTTTTGTACGGCAATGTGCTTGAATTCGATATCATAGTTAAAGTCTTCCCGGTTCAGATCCGGATGGCTGGCCAGAAAAATCCTACACTGGGCAGCAACGGTTCTGGCTCTTTCCGCAAAGGTCTCAATCGCCAGTTTTCGAACCACCTCCGCACTCTGTTCCGTCAGATCAGCCGCCAGCCGGTCCATCTGCTTCTGGGTAAAAATACCGGATGCGGCCATGAGAGACAGGGGAATCACGAGAAAGAGAAAAAACATCTTTCCCCTTAGACCAATGCTGCCGCCAGATTTCGATTGCGCAGACATTTTCGCTGTCGTGGGAGCAGAGGACGGCGGTGTTAGATCCTGTTCCGGCGATTCCGTTGAATTCGCCGTATCACTTGTCGGGAAAGCCGATTCATTTGAGGGAGGGGGGGGCGTAACAGGGGCAAACCGGTGTTCCTGGATGGGGGCCGGCGCACCTTCCTCCGGATCTGCGCTTGCATCCGCCATGGAAATGATAATCATCTGATCGCATACACGACATCGAAACTTGGCCTTTTTACCGTCTCCTATCTTCTCACTCAGTTTCTGGGGGTCAATATGATATATTTTTCCGCATTCTTCGCAAATGACGCTCATTCAGTATCTCCTTGCCTTGTATCCTTATCCGTTTGACCGCTGCTGCCTATCTGCCCGGATCAATCCACATCATCTATCTTATTTACCGGCAATCTGCCGGATCATCGCCTGTTGAAAAACAATCCGTTTTTCTTCACGCGGAATCTGTCTCGCCAACTGCTCCACCAGTTCAGGGAGTCTGTGAAACGGAAAACTGCTTTTATGTTCGCCCATATCTAATATCTCGTCATCAATGATCAGATCGGCAAGCGGCCCCATTGCTTCAGAAAGGCTGTTCTTCAGCTGAACCCAAAATTCCGTCGGAACGGTTTTCACCGCCGCATTAACAGATTCAAGCAAATCGAGCTTCATCAGCTTTATCAAAATCTGTTTCAGTGACGCCAAACTGATATTCAGCGACGCAGCAATAGCTGCGCCATTTTTTTTTCCGTCAAGCTCCATCATCACATTCAGCATCTGACGATCCAGAGACACCTCGCCCAGGTCCGCTTTCAACGACCGCCTGAAAATATGCCCGGAAATATCCCCTGATAAAACATCCATTTCCTTCTCCCCACCCTGCCATGCCATGAAGGGGTGTGTCGTCTAGCTATCATCTATCCCGCATGGCCCGAAGCGTTCTTCTGTAAAAATGCGTCGGAACCTGACGTATCACACCGATAACGGCTACACCAGACGCTGCACCACTTTTTCCAGTTCAGCGCGTATGGTTCGCTTGATTTCTTCAAGCAGATAATCCAGCGTTTCCCTGGGTATCGGAGGGACGGGATGTAAGGAGGGCTGTTTAGCTGTCGGCCCGACTTCCTGAACAGACAGATTTTTCTTTTGCGCGGGAACCGGCGGAGGGGGTGCCGGCGCAGACGATGTTGAAGCTGAGGCGGTTTCGGCCTCCATCGCGCCCCCTTTCGACAGCAGGATCCGCTTCTTCAACATTTTAAAATTATTGACTTCTTTTAAAATAATTTTTTCAGCTTCCGCCGATTTCTGCTCCGGATTCATCACCACAGACTCAAAACTCTCGAAAAGGCCGTTCAGAAACTGAATCGACGACGGATGTGCCGCTGCTTTTTTAATTTTGATATACTTGCCGATAGAATCATGAAGCTTTAAAAACAGCTGATAGATGCGATTTCCTTTATATCGCTGAGTCAAAACATTGACCTCGTCAATAAAGGTGTTCATGATCTCATCATTAATTTCCCACTCCATGGAAAGAATGACGGCTTTTAAATTTTCGAGCGGCTTGACACTTTTTTTTGCCGGAGCCGGTCCCTCGGGAACAGAGGCCTTTTGGGGAAGGGTCTCGGATTGAGCTGCCCCGAAAGGCGGTACCGGCTGTTCGTCTTCATCATCTTTGAAAAAAGCATCCAAGCGGTCTTCAAGATCCTCTTTCATCGTGTCTTGCACTTAATGGCCCCCCAGATCAAGTTGTTTTTTCAATGACATCACTGTCAAGGAAATAATTTTTTTCATGGTAGCCGCAACATTGTCACCGGTTACAGCGCTTGCAGTGAACGCCGGCACACGCAGTTTGGCATTCATATCTGCTTCCATCTGCGTCACAGACAAAAGGGGAATTCCCTCTTTTCCAAGATCACGCTTATTATATTGAAGCACCAGGGGAATTTTGGAAATATCCTTATTGAAGGATTTCAGGTTTTCCGCCAGGTTCTGCAACGACCGTATGTTCATTTCACGCCTGAGTGCCATGGAGTCCGCCACAAAGACAATCCCGTCCACCCCCCGCAAGACCAGGCGGCGCGTGGCATTATACTTCACCTGGCCCGGCACTGTGTAAAACTGAATCTTGATGGTATATCCTTTGATAACACCGATATCGAAAGGCAGAAAATCAAAAAAAAGCGTCCGGTCATTATAGGTCTTTACCGTGACCATTTCGCTCTTGATCCGGCTTTTAAATTTTTTATTGATATATTCCAGGTTCGTCGTTTTCCCGCCTCTTCCAGGTCCGTAGTACACGATCTTAACCTGCACTTCTTTCTTTTTCGGATTGATTAACGCCAAAGCAGATCCCCCTAGCGGCTATCGTCCAAATGCCGCCCACGATACCATGGGCGAACAGTAATCAACTTTAGATCAACGCCTGAATCCGTTGAATGGCTTCACCGACTTTAAGCCTCAGAAAACCGAGCGAAACATCCTTACCGAAAATAGACAGGAGAATGAGGTCTTCGGTCACTTTACTGAAATGGATGCTACCCTTTTCTCCTTTGTGAAACAGCAGAGAAAATTCCTGTTCTCCGATCAAGTTTGCGATCGCGTTTACAGCCCCGAAATTTGCCGCAGAAAGGGCTGCCAGAGAATAGACATCATGATTGGACTGGCCATTGTCAATATTGACGACGACGTTTCCGGCCATATCAATCAAAACAACGCTCTGTACACCAAGGTCTATCAGTTCCTCAGACAGGACGTTCTCGATTGATTCCATCTGCTGTTTGTTAAAATCCAGGGTAAATTCCATTCACCTTACCTCATTATCATCAATCGGTTAACAAACAAAAAAACGAATTGTTGATTTTCGTTTATACCATCCCCACCCGCTAACCAAGAAAAAAAAAGCAATCTAACACGTTTCTTTCCCGCATCCAAAACAACGGGTCACGGGTCAAGATTGATTTAAACGGATAAATGCAGAAACAATCAAGCCTTACCAGCGCACGGCTCAACGACCGGAAACCGGTTACCTGAAGACAAAATAGTTCGCAAACAGCCCTTAAAACAAGGATTTTCTCACTTTCATCTATCAGAGACTTATGCCTCTATACCGCATCTATATTATTTAATCAATTCCAAATCATAGCATTCGACCCATTTTTATACGATGGCCGCATTCTCTGCATCCATCATAACTGCAGGATGTTTTCCTGTTGACTCCTCTCTTTTGCTACATCACCGGCTTGTCTTTCCCTATATTATTTTTTCCCTTCACAATACCGCCGGTAATGGATACGATGAGCAGACAAACCTAAACATAACCTCAGGCGCCGATCAAGACCTATGACATATAAAATCGAACAAGCGTGATCCCCATCAACCAGGAAGCCCCATGACCTGTCAGTACCAAGCATTTGCCTACGATATCAGCAGTGTGGCCATCTGGTCAACCGTGACAACGGCGTTCAATCTGTCTCCGGTTCATCGTACACGAGCCCATCCTGCCGTCCACCGGTGCCGGTCTGCCACTCATCCTGGCCGGCTACCTGCTGCAGCAATGGGTGGCAGGACGGCGCCCATCCTCCGCACCAGGCCCAGATCCTTGCAAAAGCGATAAAAACCATTTATCCTGAGTTGACTGTCGCCTGCCGGTCATCTACATGACCTGAAAGGTTTCTACCCTAAACACAAACACATGAATATGGAGCTAACATGAAACGTATTTACCTAACTCTGATTGCAACCCTGATCGCCGGTTTGCCCTTTTCCGCAACTGCAGATACCGGATCCCTCGTCTCCCTGCTCACCAATTCCATTGGTGTAACGGAAAAACAGGCCACAGGCGGTGCCGGTGCCATTTTTTCACTGGCAAAAAAACGTCTGGCGCCTGAGGGGTTTGAAACAGTTGCCAGTGCCGTTCCGGACATGGGCACCCTGCTTGCGGCCGCCCCCAAACTCACCGGTGCCATGGGTGCGGCCTCGGGTCTGGCCGCCCTGTCCACAAAAGGCGAAAACAGCAGTGGCCTTACCAGCTTGCTCGGCAGCTTCAACCAGCTGGGCATGAACCAGGAAACCCTGATGAAATTCGTCCCGGTTGTTTTAAATTACGTGAACACATCGGGCGGAGAAGGGGCAATGCAACTCCTTGAAGGCGTTCTGAAGTAGTTTAAAACGGGCTTTAAAATCGTTTTCCCCAAAAAAAACGGCCAGCCGTCTCACCGGCTGGCCGCGCATCAATTCACGCTGGTATCGTCTATTTTTTAAACGGTAGATGTAACCGCGTCTCAGCATCGTAACCAAAGGTAATCCTGAAATCGCCACCAAACCGCTTGGCATATACCCTATCTTCCGTGTCAATCAACCGCATGACACCATAACCCTTTGGACACGGTATAGCCTGTCGTAATATTTGGATTTAACGCTTCAATGGACATATGCATCATGGGTATCTGTCGCCGAAACCGGATCCTTCGGTGCGGCGTGATCGCTGGGTCCGTGTGCATCTGTTTTTACAGCGGTATCCTCCCCGTGATCGTCTAGACTGTCCTCATGGGCATCCTCTGCTGCTGTTTCCTGGGGCGGATGTTTCTGAAAGGACAAAAAAGCTTTTGCCGAAGCGCTGGGCTGCTCGATCATGGGCAGGTGACCGGCCGGGCTCAGGATGACACAGACGGCCTTTTTCAGCGCCCCGCACAGCACACCCGCAGCGGACTTGTCGATCACCCGGTCCTGTTCACCCCATAACACCAGCGTGGGAATTTCACTTTCGCCGAGCTGGGTATTGAGGATCTCTTTTTCCTGAATCAGGGCATGAAAGATGATTTCTCTGATCCCCTTTTCAGCAGCCGCCTGTTCTGAGAGCATGCCCACGATGGCCGGCGGCATGAACGGTTTTTTATGAAACAGATAGTCAAGGGTCGTCGCAAGGGTTTCCGGCGAATCCGGAATCAGGGGGTTGTCCGCACCGGACTTCAGTACCGTAAAAAAGTCACTGTCCTCCGGCGACACCACATTGCCGGGTGCCACCAGCCACAGGCTTTTCACCGCTTCCGGAAACAGGGTCGCATATGCGCCGGCAACCCCACCACCCATGGAACTGCCTCCCATATGGACCGCCGGCAGATCCAATGCGGACACGAAATCATGCAGACGCCGAGCCTGGGCTGCATAGGAATAATCCAGATCAATCCGCTGGGTGCTGTCTCCGAAACCGGGAAGATCTGGTGCGATCACCCGATAATGGCGGGTCAGGTACCGGGCCACACGGGTCCAGTGGTCCTTGTCAGCGCCAAATCCGTGCACCAGAATCAACGGCTCGCCATCTCCTCCTTCGAGGTAACAGTAGTCAAGCCCATTCACCGTCACGGTCTTTTCCGTGAGCTTTGCCGCAGCACGTTCCACATCCCGGACCCGGTTGAACACCTTTTCCGGGTTAAAATGGCCGTAAACGGCAAGGACCGCTACCACCCCGAGCAATGGAATGAAATACCACATGAGAATCCGTTTAATCTTTTTCATGTTTTTTCCTGTTGTCATTAAAGGTCATTACACACACCACCCCTGAGGCCGGCGCACAGTCTCCCGGCGCGGTTCCAGCATAGTGCAGATCTGTCGGTCCCTGGCTTCCCAGAGCGCATTGAGACGCGCCTGGTAACCATGCCCCGGGCCTGCTCCATATCCGATAAACGTTTTATCATCACCTGATGCTTTCATAGGAAAATGTGCCGATCACGCCCGGCACGAATTAATGGATTATGCGGCAGCAGATATTCGCCACGTTAGGCACCCGTATCCGCGGACGTTTCATCTTCGTTATCAGGTTACGGAACCTGTGTCAAAATGCGCTTTATCGGATACTGTCCAATGGCCGGTCGCGGAAAAACAATTTTACCGGATTTAAAACAGCTGGCATCTGCACGGGAATGCGTCTACACTTGATGTATGGTTCCGCAAGGCCCCGAGAAGGAGGACGTCTTATGTGGCACTTACCCTGGCAACGCACCCGGCTTGACTGGCTGCAGATCGAAGTCAGCTCACTGTGTAATAACGCCTGCGTCTACTGCCCGCAGACCGCATATGCGGTAGTCTGGGAAAACAAGCTCCTTTCACCGGAACAGATAGGCGCCATTCTACCGTTTCTTCATCCCAAAACATACATCCACCTTCAGGGCTGGGGAGAACCCTTTACCCATCCGCAGCTGCTGTCCATCATCCACACCCTGAAGTCAAAAGGATTCAGGGTCGGCACCACCACCAGCGGCATGCTGCTCGATGACGACACCATTGAAGCACTGGTGGATATGGGCCTTGACATGATTGCCTTTTCCATTGCCGGCTGCAGCAGCGAAGAAAACGACGCCATTCGCCAGGGTACCGCTTTAAAACAGGTCATCCACTGTATCGACACCTTTCAGAAACGCAAAGCAGCTAGGCACACCGCGTTTCCTCACATCCATATCGCCCAGATGCTGCTGCGCTCCAGCCTGCCCCTTATAGAAGCCTATCCGGCCTTCTGGCAGCAGCTGAATGTGGATCAGGTGGTGCTCAGCTCCCTGTCTCTTGTGGCGCGCCCGGAACTTCAGAAAGAAGCCTGTCTGGCAGACACCCTCGAAGACTGGGATGATCTAAAACGACGGCTCTATACCCTGCGCGCCAGTAACGGTCTGCAAGATGTGCTGCGGTTTCATCTGGTATCCCCGTTCATGCTCTTTAACCACTGTGCGGAAAACATCGAAAAATCCGCAGTGATCGGCGCTGACGGCACCGTGGCACCCTGTGTCATGGCAACCCTGCCCGTCACCGGACCGGTGCCTCGCTTTGCCCATGGCCGTTCGGTGCCAAACAAGCACATCCGCTGGGGAACGATCCAGGCGAAACATTTTCAGGCAATCTGGAAGCAAAGGCCGTACACCGCATTCCGTAAACAGAAAGAACGGTCCGGCGGTCTCTGCAGCACCTGTCTCAAACGTTCAATCGAAACCATGGACACCGCCTATCAGATCGTCCCGTCTTCCATGACCTGCCGCTGGCAGATCATTCAGGAAGCCAATGCGGAAAGAGACGCCATACAGCGCATGGAAGACGCCTTGAAGTCTTATGAAAGCTGACAAGCGGCTAAAGAAACGCTTTCTTTTCTTGCCCACGTCGCCATTTCCCGGCTACACTGTTTATACAACCGTCGGTACCGGATACATACGGTACCTGTTGCCTTACAACCCGTACCAAGGAACGCCTCATGATCGTTACATTTTACGGAGCTGTCAGAGAAGTCACCGGATCCATGCATCTCTTTTCCGCTAATAAAAACAACATATTGCTGGACTGCGGCCTGTTTCAGGGACGACAGAAGGAATGCCATCTGAAAAACAACACCTTTCCCATCGATCCCCGGGTGGTGACCAACATGGTGCTGTCCCATGCCCATATCGATCATTCCGGCCGTATCCCCCTGCTCACCCGGGACGGTTTCACCGGCCGGGTGATCACCACCCGCACCACCATGGATGCCTGCCGGTATCTGCTCATGGATTCCGCCCACATTCAGGAGTCGGATGCCGATTACCTCAATTACAAAACCTTGCGCAGCCATTTGTACAAGCTCACGGAAAGCGCAAAACAGGGAATCACCCATCGGGAAAAAAGTGACATCAAGAAACTGCTGAAAAAAAACCGGCATGCGCTGGATAAAATCGTCATCGGGCAGCTGCTCAAAGAACACCATCTGCAAACAGCAGAACCCCTCTACACTCAGGATGAGGCCCAAAAGGCGTTAACCTTTTTTGACGGGTATCCCTACGGTGAGCCCGTGACCATCGGGAAAAGCATGACCGTGACCTTTTTTGATGCCGGTCATATTCTGGGGTCTGCCATGTGCCTGATTCAGTTCCGTGAAAAAGGCCGGCAGTGTAATGTGTGCTACACCGGAGACATCGGCCGCTTTGACCGGCCCATCCTGAAAAACCCCACCCTCCAGTTTCCGGAAGATGCCCGGGATATCGATCTCATGATCATGGAAAGCACCTACGGCGGCCGGAATCATGAAACCGTGGATGATTTGAAAGCGCGCCTGAAAAACGTGGTCACCGAAACAGTCAGCAAGGGCGGGTCGGTTCTGATTCCAGCCTTTGCCTATGGCCGGACCCAGGATGTGATTTACGTGCTTCACGAACTCTATGCGGCCGGCGATGTTCCCCGGGTGCCGGTTTATGTGGACACGCCCCTGGGCGCAAAACTCACCAAGGTCTATGGTGAGCACCCGGAGGTCTATGATCGGGAAACCCACAAAACCTTTCTCGAACAGGGAAAGAATCCGTTCTCGTTCAAGGAGATCCAGTATACTGAAAGCGTCGAAGACTCCATGAATATTATGCGGGAAACCCGGCCCCACATCGTGATTTCCTCTTCCGGAATGTGTGAAGCCGGTCGCATCCTTCACCACCTGCGCTGGAAGATTCACAATCCCAAAAACACGATTCTGCTTGTCGGGTACATGGCCCAGCATACCCTGGGCCGGCGCATCCTGGATCAGGGCCTGGCATACGCGCAGTCCGGTCGCAGCGGTGCGCCGCCCGAGCTGAAAATCTTAGGTAAGTACTACCCGTTGAATGCCCGGGTGGTCAAACTCTCCGGCTTCAGCGCACATGCGGACCAGGAAGAAATGACCCGTTTTCTCAAGGAGGGAAACCTCAGGATCAAACGCATTGCCGTGGTTCACGGTGAAGAAGACCAGTCCCTTCAGTTTGCCGAGCACCTGAAGGCCAGGGGGTTCTCCGCCATGGTTCCGCGCCGGGGTGAAAGCATCAAGCTCTACGAATAGGTGGGGGCTGATGCTGAAGCGATCTCAGAAGGGATGGGGCGATTTGCATCAAGATTTCAGAGGGTAAGGACGTAAGCGATAAGCCGTTTCACCGTTTCATCCCTTCTGAGAATACAGACTGGATAAAAAGGGGCACTCATGGCACTTCAGCGAGATAAAAGGAAGGGGTCTTGCCGTAAAACCGCTTGAACGCGGCACTGAATTGGCTTGGATTGGAATAGCCCACAGCATGGGCAATTTCAAGAATTGAGTATCTGTCTGTGGCCAGCAGTTCCAAGGCCCGGCCCATCCGCAGTTCACGGATATACTGGCCAATAGACCTTCCGGTCTGGCTGCGAAAGCCCTTTTTCAGATAGCACGCGTTGGTCCCCACCCGCCTTGCCAGAGAGGAGGTGGTGGGTGGACAGGCCCATTCCTGACGCAAAATATCCACGGCCATCTCAACGGCTTGTTTATGCTTACAGGACCCGTCTGCCGGGGCAGTTTTCTGACCCGTTTCCAGCGTCAACAGCTGTGCCAACAGCTCCAGGGCCAGGGATTCAAAATGGAGTTTTCCGAAAAGGGTCTGATGTTCTGCCTGAATCAGTTTTCTGGCGGTTTGCATCAGGCTGGCTGACGAAAGCATGCCTTCTGCCAAAGGCGAAAAGTTGTGGCGTTTTGCGGTGCTGGCACCTGATTTACCGAAAATCAGCCGTTCCAATCCCCGCGTTGTCTCGTCTCCGGAATTCCCCAGCCAGGTTTCAACAAACTGCGCAGGCAGGCCAATGGAAACCCCGCGGATGGTATCGTCATGGAACTGACTGTACACCATTTCTTCCTGGTGGCTATGACCAAACCAGACCGCACCGGGGCCGAGGGTCTGCCGTGACGCCCCCGGAAGCTGTAAATCAAAATGCCCGGAAAGCAGGATATTGAACTGCGTGGGAGCCATTAACCGGTAATGAAAGGTTTCTGGACGCCCTTTTAGTTGAAAATTAGACAGCCCCACATAGAGCCCACTGTTAATCTGGAGCATCTTGCCCCATCCCATTCCCTTCTCCGGGTTCACTTCAAAGCGTGTTTCACGAAGAAAAGGGGACGGAGCAGGGTCTTCACACCCCAAAAAACCAAGCCGCATGCCCTCTTTTTCATAATACGCAAAAGCGTCATTCATCTTTTTATAATATTTTCCTTTTACTTCAGCAAGCTACAAGATTTTCCCGGTTGGGGTTGAAGATTTCCCACTCGGGGTTGAGACGGGGTCTTCTTCCTTTTTATAAGTACGCAGTGTTTGGTTGTAAAGCAATTTGTTTCCCCCTTTGAAAAAGCGGCCCAGGTACTATTTTCCCAGAACAGTGCTGCGAATGATCCATTCCATTCATTGTTAAAAAAGGAGACGGTTAAATGAGAGAAAAGAAACTGTCTACAGCGGTCAGATTCACCGTGCTAGTGGTGTCTTTTTTTATTTTTGCAACATCTTCAATGGCAAAACAAGGATCCTCTGATACGGTTTCCAAGAAAAAGGATGTCCAAACAGAACGTGCACGCGAGGCAATTGCGCTTGATACCATCATCGTCTCTGCCAATAAACAGGAAGAAAATAGTCAGGATATCCCTTTCAGCATTACAGTGCTGCGCCAGATGGACTTGGAAGACAAACAAATTGCATCCCTATCGAACATCGTCGATTTTGTACCCAATGTCTCCACATTTGACTGGGGGATGGGCGGCTTTAACAATATCACAAGCCGGGGACTTTCAGCACCGTCCTTTTCCTGGTTTACCACATCCATGGGCATGTATATTGACGGTGTCCCTGCGCTGGGTGCCTTTGGGTATACAACGGCACTCCTTGATATTGAACGTATCGAGATTTTGCGCGGCCCCCAGGGAACCTTATACGGTAAGAATACGGAAACCGGTGCCATTAATATTATCACCCAAAAACCCGATAACCAATTCAGGGGAAAGGTGGCAGTGGAAGGCGGCAGTCTTCTGTCTGCTGAATCAGGAGACAAATTGGCTGGCGGCGGGCAGTTCAGCCTTTCAGGACCGGTCGTGGCTGACAAGCTCTTTGTGGGACTTGCAGGCCTGTACACGCATAAAGATGGCTTTACCGGGTATGCAACCGCTGGTGGTACAGGGCATGAAAAGGATACTTCATACGGCCGGGCCAAACTGCGCTGGAACCCCAGTGATCAACTTGATATAACACTGCTGGCCGCTCTTTTATCCGAAAAAATCGACGGATATAAAATGAACCTTTCCAAAAACGGCGCAACGCTTTTTCGTATCCCCCAACCCGGGTATCGTCAAATTGCTTCAGATCTCAAAGGTTCCCAAGAGATGACGATAGATACGCAATCTCTCACGGTTGCGTATTCGCTCAACAATACCCTGACGTTCACCTCGATCACTTCCAGAAGAAATTCTGATTTTGAAGGAACCTCTGACAACGATTTTTCGCCCCTTCATCTTGCCCATGGGACTCAGGATAGCAGCTATGAAAAAATATCACAGGAACTTCGCCTGGATGCGGCTACAGATACGTTCAGCTGGATTATTGGCGCCTATTATGACACCGACGAAATAAAAAGAAATTTTGTGGTCTCGTCAATGCGGCCTCAAATGGCAGGCGCTTCTCTCACAAAATTATCAGAAGATGCCTTTGCAATTTTTGGACAAGCCGGCTACGCACTGACGGACCGTTTCAAGATGGTTGCCGGCCTGCGATACGAAAAGCAGGAAATGGCCCTGACGGGTAATATGAGAGCTGGAAAACTGGAGGATTCCTGGCAGAATATTTCTCCGAAACTATCCCTGGAATACCGTGTCGTTCCGGACGTGATGACCTATCTGACGGTTTCCCAGGGATTTCGTTCCGGCGGATTCAACGAATTGGCCCAGGATCCAGAATACTTCAGTTATGACCCAGAGACCTTATGGTCCTATGAAGCGGGTATGAAAAGCCTGTTTCTGGACAAACGGGTCGCGCTTAATGGTGCTGTCTTTTACATGGATATCAGAGATTTGCAAATTCCTGAAAGAATCGATCTTAATGTCCAGTGGAATACCAATGCGGCAAAGGCGATATCCAAAGGTGTGGAAATTGAATCCACTGCCAGGATATCGGATACGCTGTCCTGTCATCTCGGCGTTGGGTATACGGATATCACATTTGAAGATTACAGTGATGCACAGGAAAACTACAACGGAAACAAAAAACCCTTCAGCCCAGATTATTCATTTCATCTCGGCCTGCAGTATCGTCGTTTAACGGGTTTTTTCGCCAGGGTTGATATGATCGGCTATGGAAAAATGTTTGCGGATAAAACCAATCTGTATGCACGGGATGCCTATCAGCTCGTCAATACGAAAATAGGTTATGAAACCGAAACATTTGATATTTATCTCTATGGCAGGAACATTTTTGATGAGACCTATGACAGTCCGCTCGATGCCAGGGGATTCTATGTTGTCTACAGTGAACCCGGAGAAATCGGTTTGCAGTTGACCTATCGGTTTTAGGTAACAAAATCGGAGAACCCATGATGGCAAACCGTCTGTTACGATGGTCACGAAAGTATCATCAGTGGGTGGGGCTTTATGTCGCCATTCTGGCCATGATCTGGATGGTGGAGATGATCGCCCTACCCTTCATATTCAACCCGGGATTGCCGACCCTTGATGATACACCACCAGCCCTTGAACAGGACGCTACTGCCCCCATTTCCCTGCAACAAGCCTTGAAGATATTCATGGCGCAGCAGCCAAAGGGAATTACCTCGACAGCAGCGCTGGACGAAATGACATACCTGCCGAAAAAAGGGGTGTATCGGTTTGCAAACAGAACGCAGTTTCTAGTGTGGTATCTGGACGCAAAAACTGGCAGGATTTTGCAATACGGTTTTGATTCCAACCGTTTTGTTACTGAAAAAGGCATGCTGGGATGGGCACACCCTGTTGTGGCCAAGGCAGTACGGCTTGTCCCTTTTGATTTTCTGTTTATTTTTCTCACCGTCACCGGTTGCTGGATTGTTTTTGCGCCGCGCCGGAAAAAAAAACGAAAACCGTTTTTTCATGACTGGCGCTTGCTGAAAAAAAAGACGGCAGGAAAACAGAAAGACGCATAGCGCTATCAGAACCGGATCGTTGATCCCTCGTTTAAAAGTCAGGACGGTTGCTATCACTCTTGATTTTAACGCCGATTTAATGCTCACCAGTTTTAAACTCAATTTTCGGAGTTAATTTGACCCAGTAATTAAGTTATAATTGTTTGAAATTAAAACATTAATTGAAAAAATCTTCTATTTTGATCTGTTATGTGCGACCTAAAACAAGCCAAAAAAAGGAGAATTGTCAAATAAGTGATACCGCATGCTCTCTTGAAAATCAAACGGTTGAAGATGAAAAGCATGGGCGAATCAACGCGTACTTTTTCCGGCTTAAAATTGGAGGTATGCTCAATAAGGCTGGAATAACAAAAACGGATTCTGGTGGTGGATGATGAATAAATGCTCGGCAAAAAATGCTCAAGGGGTTTGGTTACCAGGTAGAAGCCTTTGTTTCGCCGGTTGAAGCCCTTGAAACGTTCAAAAGTGCACCAGAGGAATTTGACCTGAGCTTGTCAGAAGCCCGTCCAATATCAAGCTGTCCGGGCCCCATGGGGGTTTCACCCCTTCGGGAAACAACCGATTGAAATCCTGCCCGGAACATCGCCTGGGGGATGCTGTCTGTTTCCAGATAATAATCGTTTCCAAGAAGGGCCATGGGCAGATAGCGCCGTACGGAACCAGCTGGACCGGTACCATCCGGGTTAAGCGGATCATGAAGGCTGACGCAAATACCACCGGGCGCCAGGGCGTTGTAGATCTTTGCCATCACCGGCTCCAGGAACGCCTTGGAAAAATTCAAGGTCCCTGAGGCCAGGATCAGATCGTATCCGCAGCCCAGATCATCCTTTGTGAAATCCCCGGACAAGGTGGAAATCCGATCCACCATCCCATACGCCTCTATAAACCGATGGGTCTGCCGTGTCACGGCAGGAAAATCAAACACCGTTCCTTTCAGTGAGGGATGGGCGCTGACAATTGCCATGCAGTTCAGGCCGGGCCCGCCCCCAAGGTCCAGCATCTTTTTCATGCGAGGGAACTCGGGCAGATCAGATACAATGGATGCGGCCAGACTGGTAAACCCTGACAGCTCCATGCGGGCCTGCATCTGAATGAATGCTTCTGCCTGGGCCTCGATCGCCTCTCCCTGATTTTCTGGCAGATCCGGCATGTTCGGCGGCCCCTGCCGGATCAACTCACCAAGGGTTTGGGGATCATGAAGGCTCATGGAAAAGGCGTGTACCAGGAAATCACCCAGATACGTTGGTGCGGATTTAACAAGAAACGTCTTTGACAGCAGGGTATTACAAAACTTTTTGTCTTGTTTTTCCAGCAAGCCTGAGGCAACAAGAGCATTGAGAAAAAGGCCGGTGTTTTCAGGGTGCCATCCCGTCTGAGCCACGATATCGCTGACCGAAAGCGGGACTTTTGTTTTGTCAAAGACCCCCAGGTTAATGGCCGTGATCAGTAACGGCGCCTGAAAACAATCATCAATCATGCCGTAAAGGGGCCCAAAATGCGTTGCCGGGGCGGTAAAAGGTGTCATCGACATATCCTCCGTTTGTTAGCGTCTAGAACCGATATGTCAGGGTGACGCCCATCCTGCGGGGCAGCCCGTCTTCTTGAAGCACTATGCCGGGCCCATAAGGCCAGCGTCTGGTAACATAGGTGTCATCGGTAAGATTTTCACCCCATACGATGGCATCGAACCGTTCCCCCTGGTACCCGAGCCTCAGGTTCAGGAGCCGATAGTCTCCGCCTTTGGTGGTATTGGCGACATCCATATAAAATGCATCGGCAGCCATCAGGTCAACACGGCTGAAAAAACCGGATGGATGGTGGTACTGGGCACCCACATGATAGGTCTGCTTGGGCACATCTGTCAGAGAATTGCCGCTATAGTCAACGGTACTGTCTGTCTGGCTGGCCATATAGTGGTCGAACTCAGACTCGGTATAGCCGTATCCGGCAAATAAGACCATCCCCTGAAAGAGCCGCATGCGCATTTCCACCTCAACCCCCTGTGAATGGGCGTCAGCTGCATTCTCTATGGCTCGTACCATGGGCGTCAGCCACTGGACCACCTGTTTGTCTTTCATATCCACATAAAAGGCACTCAGGTTAAATTTCAACCTATTGTCAACCCACATGCTTTTGACACCGATTTCATAGTTCCAGGCAAATTCGGGGAGAAAGACAAAATTGTCATTGTCGCTGGCAAAAACATGATTGATACCGCCTTCAAGATAGCCTCTGGATACGGTGGTATATGCCATGATCGTGTTGTTGATATCATAGCTGATGGAAAATTTGGGCAGCACTTCTCCGCCGTCTGCCTCTCCCTGATACCTGTCCTGAAACGGGCCTGTCATGCCCATGTCCATGTGTACCTGTTCGCCTTCCAGGTCAAGATAATCGTATCGAATGCCTGCGGTGAGGTGCAGCGTATCCCAAAATGTATAGGTGCCTTGGCCGAACAGGGCGTAACCGACACGCTCAATTGTCGTATCGCGGTCCATACCAAAGGCATCCACGCTAATTTGGAAATTAAGGTCCTCGGTAAAGCCGGAGAAGCCGACCAGCCAGGCAACAGCACTGTCGTCTGCTGAAGAGAGGCGAAACTCCTGACTGAAGACGTCCATCTCATGGATCATGGACCCGCTGCCAAAGACCGGGGCAGGGGTATAATCAAAGTCTGTCCAAGTTGTTAACGCTTCATGGGTTCTGGCGGTCAAGGACAACAGGTTGAATCCATTCCCCTGGTATTTCACCCGCAGGGTCTGGCTGTTGCTTTCTTCATCCCAGCTATATTTCCCATCCCAGTTCACCTGATGGCGGTGCGTGGCAGCAGGACCGCTGGAAAAACGGTAGATGGCGCCCCCGTTGTCGGCGTCCATAAGGTCTGCAAAAAAACTGACATCCAGGTTGTCATGGGGGGTCCAGCGTACGGTTGTCCGGAGATTTTTGCGGTCCTCTTTTAAGGCCGCGTCATCCTGATTAAAGCAGTTTTCAACGTATCCATCCGTATTCTCAAGATGACCGGCGATGCCAAGCGCCAATTTGTCCGCGACCACCGGGCCGCTTAGGTTTGCTGAGAGGCGAAAGCCCGGCGCCTTGCCATGATCGGTGTCATAAACGTTGTATCCGGCCGTGACCCTGCTGTCGATGGTATTGCCGGGTTGCCGGGTAACCACATTGATGACCCCGGAAAGACTGTTCTTCCCGTACAAGGTTCCTTGCGGGCCTTTGAGCACTTCCACCCGTTCCACGTCGTACAATGTCAGATCGTTCAGAAAGTGGCTGGTTCTGGGGACATCATCCACATAAAAGCCTGTGGGGCCGGACATGGAACCTTCATTGATGGAAATCCCCCGCATCTGGATAATTCGTGACGCACCGTTTTTACGCAGGATTACATTGGGTGACATCCGGGTGATATCCAGAATCGTATCAATACCGGCATTTTCCATTTCAGTATCACGAAACACCGAGATAGATGCGGGTACATCCTGAACGTTTTCTTCAACTTTTCGTGCTGTTACGATAACATTCCCCAAAACGACAGCTTCTTTTTCAGGCGCTTTTTCTGCAGCAGTGGCATCCGTCTCTGCGCAACAGACACCGAGCATGATACAAATAAGACAGGGTAAAAATGTTCCGGTGAAATAGCTGCCACGTTGTCCGTTCATCTCTTTTTTCATATCCTCTCCCACCCTAGGGTTCCATCAGGCACATTTGCTTAACGATCTGCCTTGGCCGAGGTCAACGATACGACAAGAGAAAAAACGGCGCTAATCCGAAATTATTTTTTTTGAATCCGGGATTAAAACGGAAAATTCTGAAAACAGCCTCAGGAACCTCTCTTTTTTCCCACACATTCATGGGGATTATATCCATATTGCAGGCGGAAGGCGCGGGCAAAGGAAGACAAGGAATTATACCCAACAGCATAGGCTGATTCTGTCACATTCAACCATTGGGTTTCCAGGAGAAATTTCGCCTGATTCAGGCGCATTTGTCTGAGGTATTCGAACGGCGTCGCGGTAAAGACCTGTTTGAAACCCGAGGTAAGTTTTGCATGGGACATCCCCGCTGCTGCTGATAATTCAAACAAGGAGGGCGGATTTACCAGATCCGCACAAAGCTGTTTGGCAGCAAAACGGATTTTTTCAACATCCTCGGGGCAGAGTTCATTTGGTTGTTGTTTTCGCTTTTCCAGGGTCATCGCCTGATCCAGCCGAAGCGCCATGAGCTCTAAGGCTTTGCTCTCCAGAAAAAGTCGGCGGGTGGGCCCCTTAAGCGGGCAGTGATACAGATCCTCAATAATCCGGTACATGGCAGCGGTCA
Source organism: Deltaproteobacteria bacterium (assembly GCA_002748835.1). GTDB lineage: Bacteria > Desulfobacterota > Desulfobacteria > Desulfobacterales. The sequence continues at coordinate 20,520 of PDTL01000013.1, read as the reverse complement.
TCCTGCTATTCATGCCAAATATGCCTGGATTCAAGCCGTCCAGAAAGATTCTGTAATTCCTGGGCAGGTCGTCAAGTATGCCTCTGAGCAGGAAATGAAGGAGACCTGGTTCGATGGCCAAAACAATGGAGCGTCGATGGGAATTTTTTTCTTCACGTATCAGGCCGGATTGTTCATGGGGGCTGAATAACAGGGGGGCTGTTCCCTGGTTGTTATACCGTTGTCTTGGCAGATGCTCCCCGGAGCCCACGGTTTCTCCAGAAAGCCAGAAACCAAAGCCAAATCCTGGCTGCGCACTGTTTACATGGTAGACACACGATTCTTTAACACAAAAATCACTGATAAAAAGATCAAATCCCGGGCGGAGCGCAATTCTTCCCCACGTTCCCGTACCCACCGCTTCATCCAGGGTCCACCATGATTCATCCGCCGGCGAGGGGTTACCGAGTCCTGAATCAGGCGCTGGTTTTTCAGTTAAAGGATGAATCGCCCCGTGTTCAAAGGTGAGCTGCATTTGGGGAAATGTGATTTTCATGTGCGCCCCCATATGATTAAAAATGTTGGTGCGGCAGTCTCAAACCTCTATCTTTTGAATGAGTTGTGACGAGAATAGCATACTTGTATGGGAATGCAACGAAATCCTCCGGCTGCGATCACCCTGAAACGCTTATAACCGTCGTTAAGCAGGTTTATCTGGCGTCGATCTTGTGCCATGTATATTTTTACGATATGCACGGGTGAAGATTTCTATAAATCAGGGCTGACAGTGGTTGGAAAAATTGATTCTGATCAAGGGGGTCGATCCTTCTGCAGAAGTTGAGGATGATGTGTCAATATGCTGGGATAGGTGGGGGTACCATGGATGGGGGTTAAACAACTTCAGACCCTGCTGTCTGAGCTCGATGCGCTTCTGGCCACCTGCACGCGGTGCGGCAGGTGCCAGAGCGTTTGCCCCGTGTTCAGCACGACGCGGATGGAAGGGGATGTGACCCGCGGAAAGATCGCCTTGTTAGAAGGTCTGGCGCACCAGATGCTAACAGATGCGGGCGGTGTAAAGGCGCGTCTGGATACCTGTCTGCTCTGCGGCACCTGCGAGGCCAGTTGTCCCAGCGGTGTTAAGGTGATGGACATTTTTCTGAAAGCCCGAACCATACTCACGGCTTACGAGGGCTTTTCCCCCCTTAAACGGGCTGTTTTCCGCGGCAGTCTGTCCCGGCCCAGACTCTTTTCCGCATTGCTCGGTATTGGTGTTAGACTGCAGAGCCCGTTTCTGAAAACAGCATCGACGTTTCACGGCACCTCCTGCAGTGCAGTTGCACGCCCCTTTCTCGGAGGCCGGCACCTGGTGCCCCTGGCAGACCGGTTTCTGTCCAGCCGATTCAGTAACCTGAACAAAAAGGGTAAGCGCGGCGCACCCCGTGTGGCGGTTTTCCCCGGATGCGTAGTCGACAAGGTCTACCCTAAAATCGGTACGGATCTTCTGAAGATTCTAACCCATTATCAGACCGGTATCATCCTGCCCGGTCATCCGGCCTGCTGCGGCATCCCTGCACTGGCCGCAGGTGACCGGAAAACCTTTGATCAGCTGGTCCGTTATAATCTTGAAAGGTTTCCGGCAGATACCTTTGATGTACTGGTGACACCCTGTGCCACCTGCACGGCCACGTTGAAAAACCTATGGGTATCCCTTGCAGACGGATTTTCGGCAGACGCGCAGAAACAGATTCGCGCGCTGTCGGAAAAAGTGATGGATATCAGCCAGTTTCTGGTTGACTATCTGAATGTCGGGGCACCCCAAAACACCGCAGTAAATCCCCTAAAGGTAACCTGGCATGATCCGTGTCATCTGAAAAAATCACTGGGTGTCGCTGTACAGCCGCGAAAACTGATTCAGGCCATACCAACGCTTTCACTTGTCGAAATGGCGGTGCCGGATACCTGCTGCGGAAGCGGCGGCAGTTTCACTCTTCAGCAGTATGATATTTCAAAACAGATTGGATTACAAAAAGCGGATCAGATTGTATCCACCGGGGCGGCGGTAGTCTCCACCGGCTGCCCGGCCTGTATGATGCAGATCACGGACATGCTCTCCCAGAAAGGTGCGAAAATCGCTGTGAAACATGTTGTGGAACTGTATGCGGACAGCTTGTAGAAAACCCGATCCCGCCGAACCGCCTTCTTTTTCACCATCAGCAGCGAATTCGGCAGATACACATGGCAACGCTCTTTTTACAGATAAAAACTGCAAAATGCGTTTGAAACGATCAATCTTTGGGTCCGAACGGCATCATCTCAAGCCCTTTTTCAGGAGCGTTTTGATCTGCTGATGGTTCCGCCGGTGCTTCCGGGGAGGGATCGGTTTCCTGTGGCGTCGCCGCCTGTGCGGGGGCTTCAGATGGATCCGGAGCTGATTCAGCCAATGGGGTATCTGCCGGTTCAGGAGACAATGCCTTGGGGTCGGCAGAGATAAATCGCTCAAGATAGGACTTTGGCATGGGGCGGTCTCTGTAGAGAATTTCCCGCGGAATCCGAATTCTGTCTCCGATTCTCAGGCGTTTGGGGTTAATCTCTGGATTGGCGCTCACAAGCGCTGTCCACGATCCCAGTTTGCCGGTATACCAACCGGAGATGACGGACAGGGTTTCACCCGGCCAGGCAATGGTATGGAAAAACGGAGCCGGATCCGGCTCTGGCTCCGGGGGGCGTTCCGTGTCCGGCCGGGTGTCGATACGTTCCGGCGGCGTTTCAGTCGGGTGGGCTGCAACTGCCTTCTGACTCAGATCCGGCGCCGAAGACGCTTGCTGGCTGCTGATACAGCCGGAGCAGCAGAGAAGGAGCAGGGTGATAAACAATGCGCACATCAGAAAAGGGCGTAAGGGGGTCATATCAACTCTCTGAGTTTAAACGGGTTAGCATCTGACGGGCCGGGTTGTTTTCAGGGTTGATTTTAACGGCCTCATTCAGCCGCTCCAGGCACGCGTCTCGTTTCCCTTGTTTATAGAGGACAATGGCAAGGTTTACCAGTATTTCATCCTGATAATCCGGAGCCATCTCAAGTGCAGCCGTGTACATGGTCTCTGATTTTTCAAGATCATCTACCATCATATAAAGAAAACCCAGGTTGAAATAGGCTTTATGATGGGACTCATCCAACAGGAGGACTTTTCGGTATGCCTGAATGGCCTCTGGATACCGTTTGTTTCTGAGTCGAAGCGTGGCAAGGGTAAACAGGGCATCAATACTGCCGGGATGCATGTCAATGGCTGACAGCAGCAAGGCTTCGGCCTGGTCCGGATCTTGGGTGGAAACGCTGCCGGCCTGCCCGATCAGGGCATTGGCATAGTCGATGGAAATATTGTCCCTGAAATCGGGTGATACCTCCCATATGGCCCTGAATCGGCTGACGGCTGTCGCGTAATCTTTTTTTTTCAGTGATTTTTTGGCTGTGGACAGGTTTGAAAAAAGGCGCTCCTGTTCCGCCTTATTCAGATTTGGAACCTGGATACGCATGCCGGCTTCTGTTTTTTCAGCAGTGGCTGATACCACAGACTTCGGCTCCTGCACGTTCTGAATCGGGTGAGGGGCGCCTGAGGACTTGAACAGGCTGTTTATGAAGCTGCCGGTGAAAAGAGCGGTGACAAGGGCACCCAGAATAAGCAGGGGGATGGCAATCGACCGGTATTTAAAACCCCTGGCGGTCTCCGGTTTTTTAGCATCATTGCTTCCGGTTTCGGAATCAATGGTCACTGACTCGCCTGGCTCGATTTTCATGATGCGGGAAAGGGTTTGTTTTTCCGATGCAATCTGGGAGTTGAAAAGCGCTTTCATGAAACCGGACAACATCCGGGCTGTGGGGTGATAACCGAATTGCTGCATACAGTGCTCAATACCCGTGTACATTTCACCAGATGACTGGTATCGTTTGTCCGGATCCATGACAAACACCGTGTCAAATACCTGCTGAAGTTCCGGTGTGATGCCTTCAATACGCCGTGCCGGGGGCTCATAATCAAGGGCCTGCACCTTTTTTAATGCTGTTAACGTGTCACCGGGAAACATGCGGGCACCGGTGATCAACTCATAGAGCACGACGCCCACGGAAAAAATATCGGAGCGATGATCCATTTCAAGCCCCTGGGCCTGTTCCGGGGACATATAATGCACTTTTCCCTTGATCAGGCCGTCCTGGGTCGACACTTTTTTACTGGCAGCTTTGGCAATGCCGAAATCGATGATTTTTACCTGACCGTCGTAGGTAATAAAAATATTCGGCGGACTGATGTCTCTGTGAATGATATGCAGGGGCGTGCCGTCATGGGCTTTCATATTGTGTGCGTAGTCGAGTCCTTCACAGATCCGTGCGACGATGAACAGAGCCAGTTCCTTTGAAATGGTGATTCGCTGGCTCCGTGCGGTCTTGATGAGCGTCTGCAGGTCTTTTCCGAACAGATACTCCATGGAGAGAAAATAGGCGTTTCCGATATGACCGAAATCATATATCTGGACAATGTTCTGATGATGCAGGAGTGCGGCGAGCTTTGCTTCATGGATAAAGGCTTCGACTACTTCCGATTCGCTGGCGCTACTCGGCAGCAGCTTCTTGACGGCAACCAGCTTTTCAAACCCGGCTTCACCCAGCATCTTGGCGCGATGCAGCTCTGCCATTCCGCCCATGCCGATCCGATCAAGGAGCAGATATTTCCCAAATTGTGTCGATTCCAGTATTGCCATTTTATGCGCTTTGTTCCGCCTTAGGATTGTTACGGGATCTGACGGTGTCACGTAAATGTTTTTTTGATATCACCATTCATACGGTGGAGTCAATTCGTAACTCTATAAAAAATCGGATAATTGCAGGGCGTATGTCCGGATGACGCTGAAAAAAAATTGACGGAGCCTTTTGGATCATGTATCGCACCTGCGGAAGGTCAATCGTGGATTCAGCAGAGGAGCACAGGATGAAACGGGATGATATTTACGCCGTCCCCAGAACCCCCATGACACCGTTTACCTTCAATGCGGAAGTCGTTGACGTGTTTGATGATATGATCCTGCGCTCTGTGCCCGGGTATCAGGAAATCCTGTCCCGTCAGGCGGAGATGGCAGCCCGGTTCTATACGGATGACTCCCTGATATACGATCTGGGATGCTCAACCGGCAATTTCGGTGCGGCATTTACCCGGCAGATGGGGGATCATGCATTTCACCTGATATCGGTTGATAGCTCCCTTCCCATGATGATCTGCTGCCGCAGTCGTTTATGCACGCATACCGCAGATGAAAGGTTTTCCTTTGTCTGCTCGGCCCTCGAGCATCTGACGGTCAGAAATGCGTCGGTGGTGGTCCTGAATTTTACCCTGCAGTTTGTCCCCATTGAGATACGGGCCGAGATTTTACAGACCGTTGCCGGCGGGCTCCGGCCCGGAGGGATTCTCTTGTTTTCTGAAAAAACCACCCATCCGGATTCAGAAATTGCAAAGCACCAGGTAGACACCTACTACCGGTTTAAAGCGGATAACGGGTATTCTGAACTGGAAATCAGCCAGAAACGTGAAGCCCTCGAAGACATCCTGATTCCCGAATCCCCTGCTGTCCATATCAAACGGCTTTCTGAGGCGGGATTTGGTGCCGTTGATATCTGGTATAAATGGTTTAACTTCATGTCGCTGATCTGCAGAAAGATCGGCTGATACCTGCGGGTTAGAGATGATACTCAATGAGATGGATATACTGGTAAAAAAAAGCGGCCAGCTCGGCCTGCACCCCTTTTATCATGAACTGACCCGACTCATCGACGACCTGAAGAAAAAACTGGCAGCACCGGATACCAATGGCCGGGTGTTTCAAACGGGGATGCAGGCGCTTTTCGATAGGGCTACCCGGCACCGGGTTTTAACGGAACCGGTGGTCCGGATCGGAACAAAAGACGAGCTGACAGATGCTCAATACCGGAACCTGAACGATTTTCTCCACGCACTCATGCCCTGGAGAAAAGGGCCGTTTTCGCTGTTTGGCATTGATATCGACAGTGAATGGCGATCCGATCTAAAATGGGAGCGCGTCCGGCCGCATCTCCGGTCGCTTCAGGGCAGAAAAATCCTCGATATCGGAAGCAGCAACGGATATTACCTGTTTCGTATGGCTGCGGAAAAGCCGTTTATCAGCATCGGGATTGAGCCGTCCATGCCCTTTTACCATCAGTATCTTGTGCTTCAGCGGTTTGCGCAGGTCGAACGGATCGTAACCCTTCCGGTCACCCTTGAAGCCTTTCCGGTGCTCACCGGCTATTTTGATACGATTTTCTGTATGGGCATCCTCTATCACCGGCGGTCCCCTGTGGATACGCTGAAACAGATGCAGGTCCAGCTCCGGAAAAACGGGGAACTGGTACTCGAAACGCTGATCGTTGAAGGCAACTCGGAAATCGCCCTGTTTCCGGCAGACCGGTATGCCAAAATGCGCAACATCTATTTTCTGCCCACGGTATCCTGCCTGACCAACTGGCTGAAACGGGCCGGGTTCACCCGTGTCCGCTGTGTGGACGTGACCCCGACCACTGCCCGGGAGCAACGGAAAACCGACTGGATTCAGACTGAATCCCTTGACGATTTTCTGGACCCGGCAGACAACACCAAAACCGTGGAAGGGTATCCGGCCCCTGTTCGCGCGGTTCTGGTGGCCGAAGCCGGCTGATGGCCGGCGGTCTGCTTTCCTGTCGTTGACGCCGACTGACAATCGGTCAGCCTTTTTTTGCTCTGGCCCGGTGCAGCAACTCCTGCGGCTGAAAGGAGACTGAAAACGGTTTTTTGTCAGGCATCAGACCCCAGGGTTGCGGTGAACCGCGTTGTGTCAAAGGTGAATCCGAGCGCGTCTGCAATTGTTGCGGCATCGGCTTCGGCATTACCCAGACAGGTGGACGCCCCTGGTGAGGGGGTGATGTTAAAGATAATCCGATCTCCTTTAATCTTGGCTTCGCCCAGGTCCAGGGACCGGGTCAGTGTGTTAATGACCTGGGGCCGTGTGCCGCCGGTCCGTTCACTGTAATTCAGATCGTCAAGCGTCAGGGTGGGTACAATCTGGCGCACCTCTTTGAGAAACAGACGCTTTCCGATATAGGGCATATCATAAAGAAAATTTTTCAGGATATACCGGATGATAACCGGGTCGCCCAGAATGTTGACCAGGGACAGCAGCACCGAGGGCCGCAGACCGATAATCCGGAAATATTCGGGCATGGATTTCCAGTTGTACCGCTCAAGCAGGGGAATGGATTTTGCCGTAGGTCCGAACCGTGTCATATCTGCATCATAGACATCCGGATCCCCGTGAATGGCTGCAAAGGGGAGCCGCGCGTCCTGGAGTTTGTAAACCTTGCCGTTCAGCAGCTTGGGCGCGGCAAAAAAACTGCCGGCAATGGAGAGGATGGAAAATGTTGTTCCGTAACCCAGCTGGTGGGCCAGGTACAGGGAGTGCCCGCCTGCCGCAACAATGACAAATGCGGCGGTCAGCTCACCGGCGGGGGTTGTGAGCCGGTAACCGGATTGTGTTTTATCGATACGGGATACCGGGTTTCCGGTCATGATCGTGGTCCGTTCACCCTGGCGTTCTGCCCTGCGGGCAAAGGCTCTGGCCAGCGCGCCAAAGTCGACGGTATAGCCGTCTTCCGTGACCAGGGCAATCACGGGCTCGGCCGGATCCCGGCCCTCCATGACCCGGGGTTCCATTTCTCTCAGCCTGTCAGGCCCGATTTTTTTCAGCTTGGGAAAAATTTCACGGATGGTCTCGTATCGCTGTTCAAGGATATCGACTTCCCTTTTTCCCACGGCCAGAACCATTTTGTCATATTTACTGTACAGCTTGGGGCTGCCTGCGGTTTTTTCATGCAGATGCAGAAACCGGCGGACGAGATCGGTAGACGCCTTTACCCGTTTTGCTTTTTCAACACTGTAGTTGGTTTCGATATCACCAAAGTGGAGGGTCTGGCTGTTATGATGACAGGACGAGTTTACCGTTGCCAGTTCGTCATATTTTTCGACCAGGGCGATTCGGGGGATGTCCGTAAACTCGGACAGTACATACAGAAGGGCCGTACCACTGACGCCTCCGCCGATAATCACCACATCAAAGTCTGTTTGTCGCATGGACCGTTCCTTATGATCGTAAACCCTAGGAGATGGGAGTGCTGGTTGACACGCTGCGGGACACAGTGTACCTGAAAGGCGAAACAACGCACCCCTCTTTTGTTGTGCGGCATCGTTGTAATAAAGATGTCTTCTCAGGTCAAGCGCTGGATCGGTAAAATCAGCCCGCTGGCCGAATCCTTTGGGTGGGGTGTTTACTGTTTGACGGAGCGATCCGCTTGATGGTATCATTACGGTTCCATGGATCTGAAAAAGCGGATCTGAACAGCTACATTATTTTTTAAGCCGATCACTTGCATGGCGCATCTGCGGATGTATGACGCGATGCCGTGTTTGATAATTATTTTTTCACAGGGAATAAAAACGTATGCCCGCCATTGATTATGCGACGGTTTTTTCAGCTGACGTCATTGACGCGATTTTTCCAAAAGACAGAGCCGATCAGTTTTTTGATGCCCTTTTTGGGGATGCAGAAGAAGGTGCTTACGACATCAGCCTGGCATTCAAAGGTGAAACCGCCGGCAGGCTGGAATTCGAGTTTCAACTCAGCCAGCGTCCGGGAAAGTGTCTGGTCTGCAGTCTGACATACGGATTGCCGGACGTGTTCAAACGGCATCCCATCATCAATATCAACGGTGTGGTGGCAGCGATCGGCAAGACCCTTAATCTGGAATCTGCTGACATGGAATGGGAACTGGGCCGCACCCGGGAGATTTCCAGAGCCATCCATGTGATTCCACTGAGCGTTGCCGTGAAAAGGTGATTGTAACCGGTATGCACATGGCGCGGGAGCGGTAAAACGCTTCCGCTTTTTTTATGGTCTTTTCATCTCCCATATTTCTGTTTTGTTTTCTTCCGGTGTTCCTGTCCGGCACCCTGCTGGTTCCGTCCCGGATGCGAAACGCGATCCTGATCAGCCTCAGCTTTTTTTTCTATTTCTGGGGCGAGCAGGCCTATACACTGCTGTTGGCTGCATCCATAGGGGTCAATCATCTCACGGTGATGGGAATGAAAGGGTGTGACAGGCGCGAAGGTGTCCGCACCGGGCTGCTCACCGCCGGTATCATCGCCAACCTCTGTGTTCTGATTTTTTTTAAATATTCGGTTTTTCTCGTCTCTATTGCCGCAACTGCGGGTAACGCGGATGCAGCCGCGTTCGCCCGGACCTGGCTGGCGGACGGCGGTCCGCATCTGCCGCTGGGAATTTCTTTTATCACGTTTCAGTCCCTTTCCCTGCTGGTGGATGTCTGGAAACGGGATGCCGGCTATCCGGGTTCAGTGAAAGATACGGCCCTGTTCCTTTCCCTGTTTCCTCAGCTGGTTGCCGGCCCGATTCTGCGGTTCAGGTACCTCCGTCCTCAGCTGGACAGCCGACGGATAACGGCAGAAGATCTCTATGCGGGGGCCTGCCGGTTTATCGTCGGACTGTCAAAGAAAGTGCTGGTGGCCAATACCCTGGCCCAGGGCGTGGACGGGATATTTACCCTGCGGATGGATTCGCTCACACCACTGATCGCCTGGCTGGGTGCGGCAGGATTTGCGCTTCAGATCTACTTTGATTTCTCGGGATATACGGACATGGCCATCGGACTGGGGCGCATGGCCGGATTCCGGTTTCCGGAAAATTTCAACAGACCCTACCGGGCATCGTCCATCCGGTCGTTCTGGCGGCGCTGGCATATGACCCTCTCTGAATGGTTCAGGGATTATCTTTACATCCCCCTGGGCGGAAATCGCAAGGGCCGGCTGCGCACAGCGGTGCATTTGTTCATCGTGTTCTCCCTGTGCGGATTATGGCACGGGGCAGGGTGGAATTTTCTCATCTGGGGGCTTTGCCATGGACTGCTGCTGGTGCTGGAACGCGTCATGCCGCCCCAGTTGGGGGCTTATGTGCCACTATGCGCCAGGCGGCTGTACGTACTCGTTGCAGTGACGGTACTCTGGGTGTTTTTCAGGCTGGATGACACCTGGCAGGCCATGGCATACCTCGGCGTCATGTTCGGCAACGGGACGGGTGGCTTCGGGTGGAGGACGCCCCTGCCCGGATGGTCTCCGGAATGCAGTCTGGCCTTTATCCTGGCAGCCGCATGTTCTGTTCTGCCGTTTAACACTGCTGCCCTGCGGATCGCATCTCTCACACCGGTTTCCGTGGTACGTTGGAGCCAGCCGGTTGCCATGATGGTGCTGTGCCTGCTGGTGGTCATGAAACTCTCAGTGGCCGCCTATAACCCGTTCATCTATTTCAGGTTCTGATATGACGCATACAGGACGGCATCGCATCTGTTTGTTTGTTTTTTTACTCCTGATCATGGGGGTCTCTTCAGGCGGATATCTGCGTCACCTTTTCGTAGGGGACACGTCCGCTAGCAAGGCGGATGAGACGGTGTCTGTAAACAGCGGGCTGTCGCTGGCGTGTATCCGCCAGATCATCTCCGATGCAGACACGGCAGCTGCAGACACCTTTGGCTTGCGGGATGTCTGGATCCGGGCTTACGCTGAAATCAGCTGGTTTTTGTTTCGCAGCCCCCTTTCACCGAAAGTGGTACGGGGTGCAGGGGATGTCCTCTATTACGGAGAGACCCTTCACGGACGACCGGGAGCCGATACCTTCTATACATCCATGATCATGCAGGCCTGGGCTGACCGGATTTCCCACCGCAAAGCCCTTGCCGACTGCCAGGGAGCCCGTTATGGTTTTGCGGTGATTCCGGACAAGGTCACTATATGGCCGCTGTACACGGCAGATCTCCAACAGCCACCGCCCGGTGACCGGCTCCGTGAAACCGTCGCAGCCCGGGGACTTGGCAGGGATTTTCTGTATTTGAAAGACCCGCTGGTGCGTGCCGATGCCTGTGAGAAGACCTTTTACCGGACAGACACCCACTGGACCCACTACGGCGGATGGGTTGGCGTGTCTGCCCTGATCGCCCATTTTTTCCCGGATCGCACCGCCGCTCAGATGCAGCCTGATTTTGTAAACACGACTTATCGTTCAGGCGATCTGGTACGCCTGATGTCACTAACTGGCCGGATAAGGGAATCAGCACCGCACGTTTCGCGCACCGACGCGTATGCGGAAAACAGCGTCAGGCAGCCTGTGTCCGGGATTCCGGAGCCGGATCAGGAGATGCTGGCGCCGTTTGCGCTTTCCGGTTCCGGTGACGGAACCTTACTTGTGATCAGCGATTCCTTTTTCATGGATCCGGACCGGATGGCTGCCCATTTTCTTGCGCCCGGGTTTTCAACCAGTTTGTATGTGCATCGTCTGGTGGTGACAGATGCCTTGTATCAGAAACTGTTAAACCGGTTTCAACCGGATTATGTGATCGAAATCATGGTGGAACGGGCCTTGTTTAGGGGATTGGACCTTGTCCAGACAAACTTGAGGAACGCGGCGCTGGCAAAACGGTACAGCAGGGCAGATACAACGCTTTTTAACCTGACACCGGCCACGATTCGGTTCCTGAAGCTGCCTGGCCAGGGGGTCCAGGTGAAGTCGGATCTGCAGACCAACCGTATACATATCCAAGGGAAAAGGGAAACCGGGTGGATTGAAGTGCCGGTACCTGCGCCGGTTTCAGGGGAAGTTGTCGTGAAGCTGGATCTTGCGACAGACCATCCCCGTTATTTGCGCATGGAGGCCCGAACTCCTGCCGGTGTACAGTCGATGAGCCGGTTTATCCGTTCGGACCGGTCCGGACCGGTTTATTTCAGGTTCAAACCCGGATCGCAGCCGGTTGCGTCCATCCGTTTGTATCCCCATGCGGTGGAAACCGATCTGGTGCTCAGAACCGTTTCAGCCCGCTGCAGAAAAACCGGGTAAGCGTCAGTTGTATTGTGCGTTGGAGACTGATATGAGGTGTATGCAGGGGACTGTTGTAGCAGATGTTTCAGGGTTTCAGGATATCCGTGTGTGTTTGATTTCAGAGGGGAGTGGCCGGTGAACTGGAAGCGTATCTTCCGCAGAAAGGATCCGAAAAGAAACGGTGCTGAACCGGTTCCCACCGGTGAGGTGATCTGCATTCTGGGGATGCACCGCAGCGGAACCAGTTTTCTGACAGGTTCCCTGCAGACCGCAGGACTGTATCTTGGAAAACATCATACCTGGAACCGGCACAATCATAAGGGAAATCGTGAAAACGACGATATCGTTCAATTAAACGACCGGGTTCTGGCCGATAATGGCGGGACGTGGAACGCTCCGCCCAAACAGGTTGTCTGGCAGCCATCCCACTATGCTGCAGCTGCGGAGATTATCCGGGGGTATGATGCCTACACCGCCTGGGGGTTTAAAGATCCGCGCACACTCTGCACCCTTGACGGGTGGCGCCACCTTATCCCCGGAATGAAACGGGTGGGTATTTTCCGGCACCCGGATGCGGTCATCCGGTCCTTGAACGCTCGCGGGAACATGGCTGTCGCGGAACCGGATGCGATCCGGCTTTGGACACATTATAACCAGCGGCTGCTCGCCGCCTATGCCAGGGATCCGTTTCCCATCCTTTGTTTTGACTGGGATCCCCCAGTGCTGCTGGGGCATCTGGATGCGGTCAGCAAGGCTTTCGGACTGGGAACGGTTTTTACCGACAATCCGTTTTTCGAGCCGTCCCTGAAACACCATGATCCAGACCAGTGCCGCCGGCTGCCTTTTCAAACCCGGCGTCTGTATGCAAAACTGCAGCAGGCTAGCAACCAGTCCTTAACGAGGTACCGATGATCTGTCTGCGCAAGAAACCGCTGCTGTCCGTTATCGTGGTTGTGTACAAAATGCCCCGGCAGGCCCTCAATACCCTCTATTCGCTTTCCACAGCCTATCAGCGAGAGGTGGACGCGACCCAGTATGAAGTTATCGTTGTTGAAAACAGTTCTGAGGCCATGCTGCATCCCGGCACGGTAACAGGGTTGAACGGTACGTTCCGGTATATTCGACGCCCCTGTGATTCCGTGTCTCCGGTCCGTGCGGTCACGGAAGGCGTTTCCCGTGCAAGAGGCGGGATGGTCGCCATCATGATCGACGGTGCGCGCATGGTGACCCCGGGAATAATTGCATCGACCCTGAGAGCCCGGCATATTGCGGCCCAGCCGGTCATTGCCGCGCCCAGTTACCATATCGGGAAGTGTCTTCAGCAGCAGGCGGTGCATGCGGGCTACGGTGAGGCGGACGAAGAAAAACTGCTTGAGCAGATCGCCTGGCAGGAGAACGGATATCGCCTGTTTTCCATTGCCTGTTTTAGCGGATCTGCGGCACGCGGGTTCTTTGCGCCCAATGCGGAAAGCAATTTTATCGCCATGAGCCGGCAGCTGTATAAAACGCGGGGCGGGTGTGACCCCCGGTTCGACCTCCCCGGTGGGGGACTTGTCAATCTTGATTTCTACAAGCGGTATGTGGAAATGGCAGATACCCAGCTGATTCTCCTGCCGGGGGAAGGGACCTTCCACCAGTTTCACGGCGGCGTGACCACCAGCGAAACCGCTTCCGGAAACCGCGACGCGTTTATCCGGACCATACGGGATCAGTATGAAACCCTGCGTGGTCAGGCGTATGCGCCGCCCCGTACCTCGGCCCTCTATTTCGGTGAGCTCAGGCCCGAGGTGATGGGAATGGTCCAGGCGTCTGCGCGCCGCCTGATTGACGGGGAAGTGGTATCCATTTATCCGGACGATGACGGAGTCGGCATAACATGACGGTTTCCATACGGATCAGACCCGGTTTACCGGATGCCTGGCCTGTGGCGGATGGGCTGCGGATCTTTGGAACGGATACGTCTGTTGATATCCGGCAGGGGATCTGCCAGCGCGGAGAATCCGTCGGCGCTGCCATGAACCGCTTGCTGGCGTCGGCCCAGGGAGACAGGGTCGGGATTCTCGACCCCCGTTTTCAGCGGGCAACGCCACGGGTGATCTGTTTTGTAAACGAGGCCTTGCAGGCCTATCCCCGGGCGATGGTGATTGTACCCTCCTATCTGTTGCCGGATGATCAGCATGCATCGGTAGCCGATTATGACCTGTTTACCCATGCCACTGTTCCCGAGGGAAAATACCAGCGGGGATGGCTGGCTGCCATGATCGATGCACCCTGTTTTTTTTTCAAACCCGGCGGGCCATTCAGTGAGATTCGCTATGACACGCGGTTTACCCATCCGGACGGCGGACTGGTCTTTGCCGATTTTTTCAAACGGATGGTCGAGGCCGCAGATACGGTGGTAGTCCTTCCCGGCGAAGGCGTGTTTGCCCGAAAAAGCGACTGGCGGGTAATACCGCCCCGTGACAGGGACCGGATGCGGGCAGAATATCGGCATATCACCGGAACCGACTATGCGCCGTGTCAAAAAACGCCCGTGGTTTACGGACCCGTGCCTGGAACCGCCATGCATCTCATGAAAACGGCGGTATCAACTGCGCCCCTGCATCGAGACGGTGCGGTATCTGAGCCGCTGCCGGATCCAAGGGACAGATCCCCTGCCGGGACAGGAGAGGGTCAGCCCCGGGTATCGGTTGTTGTGGTGGTCTATCAGATGAAACACCAGGCCATGCAGACATTGCAGACACTCAGCCCCGGATGGCAGACAGGAGCGGATCCGGATGCCTATGAAGTGATTGTCATGGAAAACGCCTCTTCGGAGTGCCTGGATCCGGACGCGGTCAGATTGATCGGGCCGCAGTTTTCCTATCATCGACAAGAGAACCGGGATCGTACGCCAATTTCAGCGCTGAATGCCGGTATCGGCTATGCCCGCGGCGAGCTGATCTGCCTGATGGTGGATGGTGCGCGCATGGTCTCTCCCGGTATTATCCGCCTCATGCTGGATGCCATGCGGCTGCACCCGGATCCGTTTGTCGCCATCCCCGGCTACCACTTAGGCTTTCATGAACAGAATTTCAGCCGGCGTCATGCCTATGATGAATCAACAGAGGCAGCGCTTCTGCGGGCGGTTGACTGGAAAGAGAATCGGTACCATCTGTTTTCCGTCTCCTGTTTTTCAGGCGGTAACTATCGGGGGGTTTTTTGTCCCATGTTCGAGAGCAACTGCATTGCCTGCCGCAAGGAGACCCTGAAGCGAGCAGGGGGCGTTGACAGCCGGTTCAAAAGCCCTGGCGGCGGAATGGTGAATCTGGATCTGTTCAGGCGGCTGATCCTCTTGCCGGAAACCCGGTATTTCGTGACGCCCGGAGAAGGCTCCTTTCATCAGTATCACGGGGGCGTGACCACAAGCGAATCCAGAGACAATGATGCCCTGCATGCCGGATTCCGCAGAGAATATGAAGCCATCCGCGGTGAGGCCTACCGCATGGTATTGAAAGAACCGTATTACCTGGGAAGGGTATATGCACCCGCATATCCGCAGGTCTCTGCATCCGCTGATGCAGCGGCCAGACGCTATCAGAACAGGACGCGACGCGGTGAGCCCGAGTGGGTGCTGTCCTGATGAAAAAGGAGATTTTATTGTGATTTATTTTCCACCATCTCTCAAGTATTTTGACCCCAAACGCTTTGTCATCAGCACCTGGATCGACCATATTCCCTTCGGGTATGACTTGATAGCAGCTGTCAAACCCAAACTGCTGGTCGAGCTGGGCACCTATAACGGGCTTTCCTACTTCACCTTCTGCCAGTCCATGGTCGATCATCAGATAGACGGTCTCTGCTATGCCGTGGACACCTGGGAAGGGGATGCGCATACCTCGGCATACGACGCGTCTGTTTACAAGGATGTAAACCAGTTTAACCGGGAACACTTCCGTGGATTCAGCTATCTCATGCGCATGCGGTTCGATGAAGCGCTAAGTCATTTTTCCGATGACTCTATTGATCTTCTTCACATTGACGGCTGTCACACCTATGAGGCGGTAAAGGCGGATTTCACGGCATGGTATCCCAAAGTCAAGCCCGGGGGCATCATTGTCATGCATGACATCGCTGCCAGACTCATGGACTTTGGCGTGTGGAAATTCTGGGAGGAAATTTCGTGTCAGTATCCCGTTTTTGCTTTCAACCACGGATATGGCCTGGGGGTCCTCCACAAGCCGGGACCGGACCTGCCGGATCATCCGCTTCTTTCCGCTCTTTTCGGCGGTGATACCGATCATGAGTCCCTACGGGCGTTCTATGTGCATGCAGGTCGGTATATACTTCAGAAACGGCGCGTGGATCAGCTGAAAAAAAACGGCCAGGACAACGCGGGGAAAGCGGGCCATGAGTAACACGCCGGTTGTGCATGTGGGTTTTCCGAAATCCCTTTCCACCTGGCTGCAGCAGTATTATTTTACCGAACGCATGGGATTTGATCGGGTGGGAAATCCGTTTTTGCTTCAACAGCATGTGATCGACCCCTGGACGCTTGAATTTGATCCAGACACCTGTCGCGAATCCCTGGGCATCGGCCGGTCCGGCAACCCGGGGGTACCGGTCCTTTCTTCGGAAACCCTGTCCGGCAACCTTTTTTGCGGCGGGTTTGACAGCAAACTGCTGGCAGACCGCCTGAAGGCAGTGCTCGGAGATGCCCGGATACTGATCCTGTTCCGGGAACAGCGGGCAATGATCCGGTCCCTGTACTCCACAGGGGTTTCATGGGGGATGCCCCAATCGCTCGAGCGGTTTCTGAAACCGGTAAGCCCGCGAATGAGTCCGGGGTTTGATCCGGCGTATCTCAAGTATCACCTGCTGGTCGCCTATTACCGGGAATTGTTCGGACACGAAAATGTCCTGGCCCTTCCAATGGAAGGGTTTTCTGCAGACCCGAACGGCTTTTTGACCAGACTCTCCAGCTTCTGCGGGCTGGATGCCGATCATGCTGCACAGGCCGCAGATCTGCCGGTCCGGCGGCGGGTGAACCGGAAGCGATCCGTTGTGAACCTGACCTGGCAGCGGCTTTTCAACCGTTTGATGGTCAGCTCTCCATTCAATTACAGCGGGCTGATCCGGGATACGGACATCCGTCAGCTCCGCCGCGTGGGCACCTGTATCCGCAGGGAAAACCGGATTCCGAATATTGCGAGGCGATGGGGGGAAAAACGCATGACCCGTCGTATTCATCAGTACGCTAGTGACACCTACGCTGCTTCAAACCGCCAGCTTCAGCAGATAACGGCTGTGGATCTCTCAGCATTCGATTATGTGCTTGAATAAAAAAGAAAAGTTACTTTTCCAGGGCACCAATGTGTTTGGCACTGATGACCACCGGCACCCAAAATTCCGTTGATTTTCAAGAGCACACACGGTACAATTCATTGAATAAGGCTTCTTTTTTTGACTTGTTTGTTTTGGGTCGAACAGAGTCTGTCAAACCAGTGAGCTTTTTCCATTAACATTTTAATTTCAAATGATTATACATTAATCGATCCGTCAAATTAACGCCGAAAGCTGAGTAATACCTATTCCATGGAAAAGCACAGATGATCTCTGCCCTCAAACTTGATGCCCGGGACTACTACGGAGATTTTTACGACCCGGAAAATTTCATGGAAATGAAAGACGGATTTGAGGAATACTGGCATTGGCCTCTGGATAGCTGCCATGGTTTTTTCTATATTACCAAACTCAGACCCGGACTGCTTCTTTCGCTTACTGACCATAGAGCTGCCGCCCCGGTGGAACTGAATTTTAACGACACCTGCCGTTCCTTTCTTTTAAATTTTACTTTTTCCGGCAGGATTTCTGTGAATTTTGCAAAAAAATATAGGTTAACATCAAAAGTTTTTTTGGACTTTACGAGAAGTTATCTCGTATATCTTCCGCACTCTTCAGGCGTTGCCTGGTATCCGGCCGGATCATATTTCAATATTACCCTTGCTGTTTCTCCCTGGTTGATGAGAAGCTTTCTGCAAAGAAAAGACTCGTCTCTTGCAAGGGCTGTTGACAAGGCAGAAACCAATCCTGATTCTGCACTCTGGCAGTATCAGATTACGCCGACGCCTTTGATGAAAATGCGGCTTCACGAAATATTCAGTTGTCCTTACCGAGGCAGTGCCAGGCATTGCTTTCTGGAAAGCAAGTCCCTGGAACTGATTCTTCTTTCCACGGGACAGGCGGAAAATATCTCACGCCATTGCTCCTGCTTTGCATGGAACCAGCCTGACTATATATTTGCTGAAAAGGCCAGGGATATTATGCTGACAAATATATCAAATCCTCCTTCCCTGTGTGAACTTGCCCGCTCCGTTGGAGTGAACAAGGGAAAACTGAACAAATGCTTTCGGAACGTTTATGGGGCAAGCATCTTTGAATATTTGCGAATCCACCGTCTGGAAAAGGCAAAAACACTTCTGCTTTCCGGGAACAAGAGTGTCAAGGAAGTCTCCATTGAAATTGGCTATACGGAACCTGGCAATTTCAGCAAGGAATTCAAAAAGTATTTTGGCATATCTCCAGCCGCATATCTTGATTGATCTGCATTCAGAAGCAGGCCTTTCTTTTTTCCTTTTTTTATAAAATAACTAACCAACCGAATTTTATCATTTTATACTTATTTCTCATAGGTAGGCCCAGGGGAGATTCCCAATTTGCCTGGAGCATTATATTTAATGGCTGAAAATATTCTTGGGGATATGAAAAAGATGCTCAAGAATATGGGTGACAACTGATTATTCCTGTAAAAAGTGGCGTAAACATTTGCTTTCTATGAAAAGCGGATATTAACCCCAATTTTTTATAGGAGGAAGAGATGAAAAAAAAGTATACGAAACTGATAATGATCCTGGGTTTCAGTTTACTGCTTGTCCAACCTTGTACTGTTTTTTCAACAACACAGGAAGAGAAAGGAGAAAATTTTACGAGGCTTGAAAAAATTACTGTTACTGCCAACAAAGTTGAGGAAAATTTGCAAGACGTTCCTCAAAGTGTCTCTGTAATTGATGAAATCGAGCTTGAAGAGAAAGGCATACGAAAAGTTCCCGATATTGTAAGGGAAATTCC
Source organism: Deltaproteobacteria bacterium (assembly GCA_002748835.1). Classification (GTDB taxonomy): domain Bacteria; phylum Desulfobacterota; class Desulfobacteria; order Desulfobacterales. Next base: position 1,467 of record PDTL01000013.1, on the reverse strand, counting down.
CAATATGCACATAATGGAGGGAACGTATCTTGGTAGATCCGTAAATTTCCGCGGGCTTAATGCCTCCGTTTTCACCAACAGCAACCCTGTGGTTATCTATATTGACGGTGTCCCTCTCTATGACAAACACATTTTTGATGCCTCATTGGTTGATGTGGAAAGAGTTGAGGTATTGCGTGGTCCCCAGGGAACCCTTTATGGCAAGGATGCAATCGGGGGCGTTATAAACATTGTTACCAAAACCCCGGAAAATGACTGGCATGGAAAGGTAGAGGGGGAGTATGGCTGCAATAATTATATGGAGATGAGTCTTGACGCAAGCGGCTCCCTGATTCAGGATACACTCTTCCTCGGCATTAACGGCCAGTATCAGCAGGATGATGGCTGGATCGAAAATACATATCCGGGAATGGATTCTGACGCGAACAGTTCCGATGGCAGAAGACTAGGGGCCTATCTACTGTACACCCCGACAGAGAGACTCTCGGCACGATTAACCGTATCCAATATTCATAATAAAAGCTACTTTGAAGACGGCTATGCGCAGCCATTAGGAACGCCGTTATCTTCCTTCCATAGGAGTGATGCAGAAGTTGTCAGTTTTGATGTTCCTGACTGGAATAAAAAAGATAACCTTTCACAGAGCATTATTGTGAATTATGACTTTGACTCGATGACATTAAGCTCAATCACAACCCATCAGACAGCGAAGCAGGATGTGCATTATGACGCAGATTTTATGGCGAATACAATGTATGATGGATGCGCAATGTTTACTGATAGTGAAGCCGATACCTATACCCAGGAACTCCGTTTGGCGAGTAATAAGGATACCGGCATCCGCTGGGTTGGCGGAATCTATCTTGAGCATGATAACCGGGAAATGGCGCCCTATGGACAGTCCTTTCCCATGTTCGATCCAGAATCTTATGCCTATTTAGGCAGATATGAGATGTATTCGGCATCAGAAACAAATGCCGATACCTATGCGGCCTTTGGCCAGGTAATGATTTCTTTTATGGACGACCGGTTTGAGTTAACGCTCGGTGGCCGCTATCAGCATATCGAAAAAGAGATGGATCTGGATATGTTTTTTCAACCGGCAGGTTTCGCTTCTCCGCCGCAACTGTCAATTTCACCTGACAAGGACTGGAATATATTTCTGCCCAAGGCGGCTTTAGGCTATCGCATCAATGATCACTGGAATACGTATGCATCATATTCTCAAGGATATATGCCTGGAGGATTTAATTTTTTCCCCAGTACACCAGACGATAAGGATAATACCTTTGAGCCGCAGCAATCAAAAAATTACGAACTTGGTATGAAAGGAGAGATCAACCGTTTCTGGGTCAATATGGCCCTGTTTTATATGGATATTGAAGATATTCATGTCTATAGATCCGAAAACGGTATGTATTATACCGAAAATGCCGACAGTGCCCACTCTGTCGGGGTAGAGGCAGA
>PDTL01000017.1 GCA_002748835.1 Deltaproteobacteria bacterium | reverse complement strand
CATATCCTGGATGGGAGAATATTATCTGCCCTGCCTGCCATATAGCAGTAATCCTGTTTGGGAGATTAATTATTTTTCCAATCCTGTGGTTATGAATGCGATGGGACAATGGTCCCAACTGTTTGGCACTCTGTATATGGCAAATGAAAAAGGTCTGTATCCGCAGGCAAGAGAGCTTATTGAGCGGATATTGGCTAATGATGATCAGAAGCTTTATCAACGATCCAGACAGCTGATTGAAATCATTGGCGGAAGGGTGTCTGTACTTCCGCCGGATACACGGCATGTTGATTATGATATCATCCCCCTGACCATAGCCGACGGGTGCCTGTATCATTGTAAATTTTGTTGTGTCAAATCAGATCAGGCATTTCAAAAAAGGTCTCAAAAGAGTATCCGGGAACAGATTGCCGCCCTGAAAAATCATTTCAGTTCAGATATTGTCAATTACCATGCGCTTTTTCTCGGGAATCATGATGCATTGGCTGCAGGTCCAGAGTTAATCTGCTTTGCAGCACAGGAAGCCTACGATGTATTCGGACTCAGACCACGGGTGGATCAAAAGCCGTTTCTATTTCTCTTTGGCAGTGTGGACTCTTTGTTAAATTCAGATCATAGCGTATTTGAGGAATTGAACCGGCTTCCTTTTTACACATATATCAATATCGGGTTTGAATCTGTTGATGCAGACACCCTAACCGATATCGGTAAACCGGTTACGGTTGAAAAGGTCAAACAAGCATTTCTGAAAATGCTTGAAATAAATGCCGCATACACCTTTATTGAAGTCACGGGCAATTTTGTCGTGGGAGACAATTTATCACCGGGGCATGAAGAATCCCTTGGCGACCTGTTAAAAAATGCTGATACAGCAGGGGGAAAAAAGGGTTCGATATACGTATCCCCGATTAAAGACAGCCCTAAAAGAAGAGAGCTTTTAGCACGGTTTTATAAGATAAAGGAGGAAAGTAAGCTACCGGTCTTTGTCTATCTGATACAGAGATTGTAAGATCAAAATATTTTTGAGGAGGCTAAGGTTTATGAATTTTTTTAAGTCTATCTCTTTGGTGGTTGTTTGGTAATAAAAGATAACAAGATAAATGCAGCCGACGCCAGAAGTGGCGTGGCTGATTTGCAGCGTTTTACCTGAAAGGGTTTCATGATGATGAAATGTTTCAGCAGCGTTATCGTTTGTCTGGTCGTTTGTTTGGTCTTTTGTCTGTTCGCCTTGGGATGTCTGGCTGACAAGCGCGGTGATGTAACTGCCGTGGACCTCCCTGACGTGAAAGGGGCGAACATGGCGATGAGCCTTGACCTGTATCGCCGGCTGTCTGTGTCTGCAAAAGATAATTTCGTCTTTTCTCCCCACAGCATCATGAATACACTAGGTATGCTTCAGATGGGTGCTGCTGGTGAAACCGCAGCAGAGATCTCCCGTGTTCTCAGAGCGCCTGTTGACAAGGCGGCCGCCGGATCCTGGTTTAACGCATACCAGGCAGGCTTTGCGTTTCTGGAAACCGCTGATGCGGTAACCTGGCATAATCCTCGGCGCATCTGGGCCCAGGACGGTTATCCGGTCTTGACGTCATTTAAGAAAGAAGTCAGGGAACGTTTCAATGCATCAATCACGCCTGCTGATTTTCGGAACCAGCCCGAGAATTCCCGGCATCTCATCAATGCGTGGATTTATGATCAGTCGCAGAAACAGCTGGAAAATGCCATCGCAGAAGGTGCCATTGATCCGCTGACACGCATGGTGTTGGTGGATATTGTCTATTTTTACAGTCAATGGGCTTATCCGTTCGATCCTGAGCTGACCGACAACATGCCCTTTTATGTGAATGAAACAACACCACGCAAGGTTCCCATGATGCGCCAGGCGTCCCAGTTTCCCTACATGGAAACGCCGGATATAAAGGCCTTGTTGCTGCCGTACAAGCAGACGGATATCGGACTGCTCATCCTGTTGCCTAAAAAACAAAACCGGCTTTCAGACGTGGCGGCTGACCTGTCTGTGATGGGTCTGAAACAGACCCTCGCATCCCTTGCACCGACAGAGGTCCAGGTGTTTCTTCCCAAATATCGTCTTGAAAGCCGGCTGACCCTGTCAGACCACCTCCAGACAATGGGCATGCGGTCGGCATTTGGACGGGAAGCGGATTTTTCAGGCATTTCCTCTGCAAAAGACCTCTACCTGTCAGCCGTACTTCAGTCTGCCACCATTGATGTGGATGAGGCGGGTACAGAGGCGGCAGCCGCCACCACCGCAGTTGTGGCGATGAAAACATCCCTCGCGCAGCGACGCTTTTTTCGCGCAGACCATCCCTTTATGTTTGCGCTTGTGAACCGGCGACTCGAACAGATCCTTTTTATGGGCCGTGTTGTAGATCCCTGAACCTAGATCCCCCCTACCCAGGTAGACAGACAGTTTGATCCGGCGGGAGATTGCCGAGGCGGTGAACCTGTGGTAGGGTCTGGCTTTTATTGCATTGGCAGACGTGTACTGTCGCCATTTTTTTATGTTACCGGATTGGAGCTGATACCTGTGAAACCTGCTATTCTTCTTGTCGCCTTCGGCACATCCGCCGATGCCCGTCCGATCTACAACCAGATCCTTGAGCAGGTAAAAGAGGCCTTTCCCGGCCATGTTGCAGAGATCGTCTACAGCTCTGATTATATGCGTCAGAAAGCCCAGGAATCCGGTGATGAAAAGGCTGCGCTTTCTGTCAGTGAACGGTTGCGCCAGTTTGCACAAATGCCCGGCTTTTCCGCTGCTGTTGTTCAGTCCCTTCATGTGGTCAGTGGCTCAGAATTTCACAAAATGCGCCGCGACGCAGCCGGGAGCGGTGTTCCGCACCGGGTGGGATTACCGCTGCTGTGTTCACCTGACGATGTCGAGGCTGTGGCCAGAATCCTCACAGCACTACAGCCGGATGTTCCTGCTTCTGAAGCGGTTCTGTATCTGGGCCATGGCACCCGCCATCCGTCCTGGGCGATGTATTTTGCGCTCTTGCACCATATCCGGGAACTGGCAGGCAACAGACACTTTATGGCAATGATTGAACACGGACGACGTACACCGGCAGCCATGGCAGCACAGATTAAAGCCGCCGGCTACACGGCAGTGCATATGGTGCCCCTGACCCTGATAGCCGGTCGGCATTTTCGTGTGGATGTGTCTGGCGACGGGCCGGATTCCTGGAAGTCGGTGTTCGAAGCATCGGGTCTGTCTATTTCTTTTTTCCCCAAAAGAATTGGCGCATTTCACGGAATCGGCCAGATCTTTGTCCGCCATATTTCGGACGCCTTACAGGGTCTAAACAACAGGTAAGGGCGGAAAATAAACGAATCCGAAGAAGGAGGCCGTCGGTGTCTGACAGGCGATCCATTGCTGTCCTGGGAACGGCGTCTGATGTGGGAAAAAGTGTTATCGCCACCGCGCTCTGCCGGTATTTTTCCGCACGCGGTGAGCAGGTCGCGCCCTTCAAGGCCCAAAATATGTCCAATAACGCCGGCGTCACGCCGGACGGACGTGAAATCGGGCGGGCTCAGATCGTGCAGGCTGAAGCCGCTTTCCAGATTCCGCATGCGGATATGAATCCCGTGCTGTTGAAACCCAATTCCGATACCGGATCCCAGCTGGTGGTGCTGGGGAAAGCGGTCACCCATGCGTCGGCACGGGACTATTACCGGAAAAAAGATGAATTGTATGCGGTGGCCTGCCAGGCCTACGACCGGCTGAGCGCCGCCCATGACCGGATTGTTCTCGAAGGGGCGGGATCGTGCGCGGAAGTCAACCTGATGGACCGGGATATTGTTAATTTTCCCATGGCAGCGCATGCGGATGCGGATGTCATCCTGGTGGCAGATATTCATAAGGGCGGAGTGTTTGCCCAGATTGTCGGGACGCTTGCCATTCTCCCCCCACAGTTCAGCGCCCGGATAAAGGGCATTGTCATTAACCGATTCAGGGGAGATTTTTCCCTGTTTGCATCGGGAACTGAATGGATAGAAGCAAAAACCGGCATTCCGGTGCTCGGTGTGCTGCCCTGGTTCACGGACATTCATATTGACGATGAGGATTCCCTGTCCCTCTCACCTATGAAACGTCCGGAACAGGCGGAAAAAGACGCGTTTGTCATCGGCGTCATCCCCTTGCCCCATCTAGCGAATTTTACCGATGTTTCGCCGCTCTCTCGTGTAAACGGTGTGGAACTTGTGTACCTGGCCGCACCGTCTGACATGGACCTGTGCCATACCGTTATCCTCCCCGGATCAAAAAATGTACTTCATGATCTGAACTGGATCCATGCAACCGGGTGGTCAAAAGCGCTTTTAACCGCTGCGGATGCTGGAAAACCCATTTTTGGTATCTGCGGCGGGTATCAGATGCTGGGTAAGCGGGTTTCTGACCCGGATCAGCTCGAGGGCCGTCATCAGCAGGTGGACGGCATCGGGCTTTTACAGATGGAAACGGTGCTGGAAGCAGATAAGATTACCACGATCACGGATTTTGAGTGGAACGGCGGTTCCGGGCAGGGGTATGAAATACATATGGGCAGGTCCCGGGCACTTGGGGACGACCATCAGCCGGTTCGGATCACTGCCAGAAACGGAAAACCCGTATCAGACACAGACGGCATGCGTTCTTCCTGTGGCAGGGTGATGGGCACCTATATCCACGGGTTCTGGGACAACCCTGACATTCTTGACCGGTATCTGACATGGGCCGGGTTTCACGGAAAGACGCCGGAAACGTTTCTGTGCGGGCTTGCCTACCGTCACCAGCAGTATGATCGTCTGGCAGACTGGCTCACCACCCATATCGACCTGTCACGCATGGGCTGCTGAAGAAATGAAGAAACAGCAGACAACAGGCCTGCCCTGAACGGATCAGGGGCAAGACCTGTTGTCGGTTTATAGTTCCTGATATTATTTCTGTATGGGCGATTCCAACGGCATATATTGAGCCATCGGGCAGTGCGCACAGTGCCCGGATTGTTGCGTCTGGTTGTAGATGGCGGTAAGGGCCTGCTCACCGGTGGCAAAGATGTTTTCCCTGCCGATTTTGTCAATGAGATGGGTTCGCTCGAACACCGCCATCACCTCTTCCTTGACAGCACTGAAGAAAATGCCGCGTCCGGTATCCCGGACCGATTCAACGAGAATGGACAGGGCTTCCTCACCAGACGCATCCAGATCATTGATGCCGCTGGATTCGATGAGAATGTTGCGGAGGTCCGGCTTCTTGTTGATGTATTCCAGCACCTTGTCTTCCAGATAGGAGGCATTGGTGAAAATCAGCGACCCGTCAAACCGGACAGCGGCAATGTGGTCACATTGTTTGAGGCCGTATTTCACAGAGCTGCGGAAGGTTTCGTCCTGGGAGCGGGACAGCAGGGCCACCCGGGGGCGCAGATTTTTGTAGATGAAAACCATGAAGGTCAGGGCCACGCCGACCATGATGCCTTCTTCAAGATGGGGTGCGAAATAAAGGGTACAGATAAAGGTGATAACGCTGATCGCACCGTCAGACCGCTTGGCTTTCCATGCATGGATAAATCCGGAGACATTGACGAGTCCGATAACGGCCATCATGATCACCGACGCGAGAACTGCCTGGGGCAGATGATAGAGCAGGGGCGTGAAGAAAAGGAGGGTGAGTGCAACCATCAAGCTGGTTACAACCGATGAAATGCCGCTGACCGCATTGGCCTGGAGGTTGACAGCAGATCGGGAAAACGATCCGGAAATCGCATAACTGAAACCAAAGGAACCGATGATATTGGCCATCCCCTGTCCGATCAGCTCCTGGTTTGGATCAAGCTTCTGGCCGGTTTTTGCAGCCATGGCTTTGGCAATGGCGATGGCTTCCATGAACCCGAGGAGGGAGATGATCACGGCATAGGGCAACAGCTGTAGGAAAACGGGGACGAACGTGGTGTTGGGCGGCAGGATGGGAACTCCGACTTTCAGTCCTTTTGGAATATCACCAATAATCGCGCCGGCACCGATCATTTTCAGGTTTGCGGTGTCCAGCGGCTTGTTGCCGACTTTCAACCGCCAGGTCCGTCCGTCTGTTTCTGTTCCGGAGGGTTCCTGGCCGGCAAGATAATACAGGGGCGCATCACCAGCGTCTTTGGGTAAGGAAAAATGGATGCTGCGTATGGCTTCCCGGGTTTTTCCGGAGGAGGCCTTGAGGGTATCGATTCTCATGTTAATAATCGCCAGCTTGTGCTCGAGATCGAGAATTTCCATAGACGGCGGATGATGGCCGACTGCATCCTTAAGCGGCTTGAGCGTTGTGTTCAGTTTGGCGCGTTCTGCGCCCAGTGTTTTGATCTGGGCCACATCCGCGTTAAACGAGGTGATCATTTGGGTCACGTTGGGTGCCTTTATGTGCGAAATGGGCACATAATTGTCATTGTTGAAATGAAAGGCAAATGAAATAACAGTGGTAATGGCCACCGCCACAAGGACATTGGGAATTCTGGGATTGACCCGTTTGAGACCGGTCATGAGGGCAATGGAAAAAATCCCCATGGCCAGTGTGGGAACGTGGGTGTAATGGATGGCAGACTTGCAGACATTGATGATGGTCTGATAGTGGTGGGGCGCCTTGTCCACATATACACCGAATAATTTGGAAAACTGGGAAGAGGCGATGATGATGGCCGCTGCATTGGTAAATCCGTTTACGACCGGGTGGGACAGCAGATTGACCACAAGACCCAGGCGGAGTACGCCCAGAAGAAACTGGAAAATACCGACGGTCAGTGCAAGGAGAACCGAATAAGCGATGAACTCGGCACTGCCCGCCGTTGCCAGGGGTTCGAGGGACGCCGCCGACATGAGCGACACCACAGCCACCGGTCCTGTTGCCAGCTGGCGGCTGGAGCCGAACAGGGCTGCTACCATGGGGGGGAGAAACGCGGCGTACAGGCCGTAATAGGCTGGCAGCCCGGCAAGCTGTGCATAGGCCATGGATTGCGGAATCAATACCATGGCCACGGTAATACCGGCGACAATGTCGGTTCTCAGTTTGCCGGTGTCATAGTCCTGGAACCAGAGCAGGAATGGAAATACCTTGGTCAACATAACGCTTTCCCTTTGAATCTAAAATGAATACGTAAAAAACGACTTTACCCTTATCTTTTTTTTAAATGGAAGCTTCTGTCCCATTTATGTTCGAAAAAGAGATACAAAAGGAAAGTGCCGTGTGTCTGGGAAAAATTTATCAACGCTTGTATCGTTGAACATCTGAAGTCTCTGTTACGGTATAAAGCATCATAATATTTCAAACTAACTATCTGAAAATATTTTATTTTGGCAAAATTTCCCCATATCTCGGTTGATAATTTTGTTTTTCGACCAATAGACTGCAATTAACCGAGGATGTAAGCTTTGTCAATCTCAAAGCCGCTTGCCCGGACGCCTGAATTACCCGCTGCCGGCCGTGTGCGTAAAGGCATCTTGTGTTTCTTTTTGGATCACAGGTTGGGCGGGCTTTTATATTTTTCAGTGAAATTAGATGTCTATCGCGAATCTATGCTGCTGATTGTCTGCATGCGTCAAACCGTTCAGGAGGCCATTTCCCGGAGTTGACAGTGCCCGTGTTTTTCAATCAGTGCTTTAAATAAACAGCGTACAGCTGCCATATCGGCCTTTCCGGCAGTTTCCCGGGCAAGACTGGTCATCTGGACTGCAGATAACCCGCATGGCGTAATCCAGGTGAACGGCGTCAGGTCTGTGGTGACATTCAGGGCCAATCCGTGAAAGGTGACGCCTTTTCTGAGAGCCAGACCGACACTCCCCAGTTTTTTTTCTCCGACCCATACACCGGGACGGTTCGGTATCCGGGTGCCGGACACACCGAACCCTGAAGCGGTTTCGATCATTAGGGTTTCAAGCAGGGAGACAAAGCCGGGGATGCCCATGCCCGCCTGGCGAAGATAGACGATAGGATAGACGACCAACTGGCCGGGGCCATGATAGGTGATGTTTCCACCGCGTTCCGCAGGGAGGAGCGGGATGTTTCTGGATGAGAGGAATGACGGTGTTACATGCAGATGGGAACGATCCCCCCGACGCCCGAGTGTGAATACCGGGGGATGCTCAAGCAGGATCAGGGCAGGCGGGAGCTTCGGGTCCGCTACCCGTTCGTTTACCAGACGCAGCTGAAGGCGGTGCGCTTGTTCATAGGGAAGGGTGTCATATTCGTAGAGGCGAACCCAATGCATGTCAGCCCAGCCTTGCGATATCCGCTCTGGAAAAGAGATTTACCCTTGCAGCTGCTTCAGGTATTCGGTGCGATTCATGAGTTGATCCAGCTCAGAGGCATCTGACGGCTTAATTTCAACAATCCACCCGCTTTTGTAGGGATCTGCGTTAATGAGTTCAGGCGCGTCTTCCAGGTCTTCGTTCACCGCCACCACTTTGCCGCTGATGGGCATATACACTTCAGACACCGCTTTAACGGATTCGATGGATCCGAACTCGTCGTTTTTTTGGAATTCGGTTTCCAGTGCCGGAAGCTCCACATAGACAATGTCACCGAGCTGATCCTGGGCATAATCCGAGATGCCGACCCGCACCGTTTCTCCGCCATCGGACCGTTCCGCCCATTCGTGGTTGATGGTGTACAGGACCGTATCCGGGAGTCTGAGTTCTTCAACGGGTTTCATGCGCTGTCTCCTTTGGTTCAAGATGACGGAATATAACGTATGGGTCGATGGTCGCCAATACATCAGATATGACACATTGATAACGGTTAATAATACATCAGAGAAACAGGCGTCAACAGGTTTCGTTTTGTTTCCGGTATGAAGCGTTTTACGCGTGAGTCCTGGACCGCCCTCACGGATACCTGAATGGATTTCTGTTTGGATTACCCGGATGCCTGTGGTAAAAGCTGTTTTTTTACGATTGTGCCAACGGTAAGGAAACAGGATCATGCTCGGAACAACGGTAAACGCCATTGCCATTGTCATTGGAAGCCTGGCCGGTCTGGCTGTTAAAGGCGGGCTTTCCCAGCGGTATCAGCGCATTCTCATGCAGGCCGTCGGATTGAGTGTTGCTCTGGTGGGAATCAAGAGTGCCATGTCCTCTGATAGCCTGCTGCTCATTATCGGATGCATGGTTGTCGGCGGCCTTGTTGGCGAAGGGTTGCAGATTGAGCGGCGCCTGGAATGGCTGGGGCGTTTTTTGGAAATGCGATTTGGCAACACAAAGGGGACGCTTGCAAAGGGATTTATCGCGGCCACCCTCCTTTTCTGTGTCGGATCCATGGCCATTGTCGGGTCCCTTGAAAGCGGTATTTCCGGTAACCACGAGACCCTTTTTGCCAAGTCCATACTGGACGGTGTCACATCACTGGTGCTTAGCTCCACCTTGGGGGTTGGTGTCTTATTTTCATCGCTCTCGGTTTTTTTATATCAGGGGCTCATCACGGTCATGGCAACCCTGATCAGTCCTTTATTATCAGATGCGGTGGTTTCTCATATTTCCGCTGTGGGCGGACTGCTGATCCTTGGGATTGGAATTACCCTTCTTGAGATAAAAACCATCAAGGTGGGAAACCTGCTTCCGGCGGTGTTCATGCCCCTGGTTTACGCACTTGTGATGTCCGTGATGATCCGGTAATCAGTTTCCCAGCCCCCGGCGTTCCTTTTCAAGGCGAATATCCAGATATATGAGCCGGTCGATGTTTTTTTTCAGGCGACAAATTTCGGCGTTGAGTGCAGTGATCTCCTGCTGACGCTGTCTCTCTTCAGCCAGCAGGTTTTCAATTCGACGGTTCAACTGTTTTATGTTAGCATCTTTTTCATCAATCGTCTCAGACTGTGAAACGATCTGGTCTTTCTGCGCCTTTAATTTACGCACTTGCTTACCGATGTATTGAATATATTTTTCCTGTTTTCCCTGATGGCCCAGCTCATACATGCGAAAGCAGGACTCTGCTCTCGTAAAATCGATTTCTGGATTGAGGGGGTGGGCATAGAGAAGCCCCAGCTCCAGGTAAATAGTGGGGTCAGTCTCTTCTTCAGATTCGGTTTCGAGCTGCAGCTCATATTCCGCGATCTGCTCCGCCAGGGTACGGACTTCCAGAATGACCGGCAAATTATCAGAACGCGTTTCTGTGTGCGCGTTTTCTGCGTGATGGCGCGCCACGCATCCACTCAGGATGACCAACAGAATGATAACCTGCGTAATTTCCCGCAGGCGATGACGAAGAACGATAGAAATGAGGGGCATCAGGTCTCTCCGATGTTACAGTGAACCACGCATGAGCACATTAAAAACGGGCGGACTATCCGGTGAGCGTCTCTTTTTCAGACTGTAGGGTATCGTTCGTATCTGCGTACCTGTCCTCGGTTTTGTCGTATCTCCTGCGATCCGTGACATACTGACTGCCAGGGAGGGATTTGGCCAGCCTTTTCAGTTCTGCGGCTACTTCGCCCAGTTGTATATGATTGACATCCTGTCTGGATTCATTGGAGGCAATGGCAATGGAGACGGACATGATGGGGAACTCGGACCGCTCACCGGAGCGGGCGGTACTTTCAATATATCCTTTTTCGAGATCGCATGCCTCATAGTGGCTGATCACCTTTTCATCAAACACCCTGACGATCTGTTCGCAGATCTGTCGGGCGTTTTTCGGTTCAGTAATCACCGCAAAATCATCTCCGCCGATGTGGCCGATAAAATCAGTGGGTGAACCAAACGCCTGTACAGCTGATTCGATGATTGCCGCTGTCATTTTGATCATTTGATTGCCCTTGGCGTACCCGTACCGGTCATTGAACGACTTGAAATTATCCAGATCGACCATGCAGAACGCAACCGTTTCTTTGGCATCAAGTCGTTTTTTGAGTATGTTTTCAATGGCGACTCCCCCGGGAAGCCGGGTCAGGGGGCTGGCATCCAGGTACATCTCTTCCAACCGCCCAAGCCGATGCGCCATGGTCTGAAAAGCCGTGGCAAGCTCTCCGAGTTCACCCTGATCATGGACCCGGATCTCATAATCGAATCGGCCACTGGCAATTTCATCGGTTGCAATTTTGAGCTGGTGGATGGAGCGGGCAATATTGCGAGTGATCAGTAACGCCGACGCAATACCCACCAGTAAACCGAGAAAGGAAAGGGATGCCATGATCCGGAACGTATAAATACCCAGGTCACTTGAATGGATCATTTTCCGGTTCAAACTGTGGTGAACGCTGTCTGCTGTGGTCTGCAGAAGGGTGATCAGTTTTTTCAAGGTCCGGGACAGCGTGTCATCAATCACCGGAACAGGGATATCGCTTTCTTTTACTTGTTTGAAGGCGTTTTGGTAGGTGTTGTTGAGGTTGGTATACATGGACTGAATTTCATGGATTGGCAGCGCGCTTTGATCCGGCAGGCTCCGCAGCCGATTCACGAGCGTATCGAATTCTGCGGCGCGTTTGAGATGCATCTGGTACATGTCCGCGTTGCCGATGATCAGATACCGCCTGGCATAGGATTCCTGTGCCAGGAGATTGTCGATCAGCTTGTCAACAGTTTCAATGACAATGATATCGTGATGGACAATGGTGTTGTTGATTTGATTCATCTTCCCCAGACCGACAAGGGCAAAAATGGCAATGAGAAGGATGATGCCGGCCAGGGGAAGATATCCCAAACTCATTTTTGTTGCGATATTCAATCGCAGAAAACGTGAGACCAGTGGGTGATACGTGTTCATTCTGATATCCAGAGCCCACTGTATCCGGTCGCTACGTAAATGGTTCCTCCCTGAAACGCGGGCGCTGCCCAGTTATGAGGGGTGTAGAACCTATCCACAAGCCGGACCGCATTGATGTCGGTCATATCGTAGAGCCGCGCATATCCGCTACTAACGGCCACCATATCGGTTCCTGAGGCGCCGGTTACATACGCGTATCCATTTGCGTCTTCAAAGGAGAAATCCTGAATCACCAGGTCGGCCGGATCCTCCAAATTGACGAGCTGAAGCGTGTACCCACTGTGTTCGAAATATGGACCCCATAGATAATACCCGCCCGGATTCAGTATTAATCGGCGGTCTGTGAGGATGAAACCGTACACGGGCTGAGACACCTTCACGGTGTCGATCACTTCGGGCACGTCTGTTATGTCCACCGAGCAGATATTGTACTTCGGCGTGTCATTCAGGGTATCACCCCAGGCATAGTCTGCCGTGAGGACCACCGTGTCATCAATGAATCCCAGACAGATGCCCGGCAGATTGATCGCATCAATGGGTTTGGGATCAGCCGGATCACTGGCATCATAGCCGCCAAGATAGTACTGAACCTGAGAGCGGCCCATGGCGTCGTTATCAGCAGATTCGCTGTAGGAGTAATACAGCGTTTTCCCTTCCGCAAACGGACGGATCAGTGGCGTTGACAGGCGAATCTTGTCCGTTACCTTCAGGTTACCAATGTCGGACACATTCATGAAAATAAGGGTGGAATTACCGATGGATTCCGTTGAATCTGAGTCGTCTGTACTGTCATCTGAAGCAGTTGCGTCCATGTACCGATACATGCCATCGCTGGAGGAGACGAGTGCCAAGGTCGCGTCTCCCAGGGAAATGGCGGTCTGTACATAGGTGGACAGGTACTGCATGCCGGTGTCATCACTGCTGGTGTAATACTGGCCGCCAACCGCTTTGGGGGTTCCCTTTTCGGGATGTGACGGATCGGTGTAATCAACGTACAGAATCGCTGATCGAAGGGGATTTCTGTCCGGCGACAGAATGGTCTCCGTATAAGGGAGCGCATCAAACGCGGAAAAAAACATGCCAAGTTTATTCCCCTGCCTCCAGAGGGTTGACGGGGTGCGATCCAGTTCAAGCGCAGAACCCGGAATCAGGGTCTCGGGTTCGGAAAGCGAAACTGCAGAGAGACGGAAGGTCCCGTCGGAATAGGCGAGGGTCCGGACCCCATATCCGTTAGCAAGGGGATGAAAACCGCGAAGATTTTCAGCCAGGGTCACTTCACCTGCCATTTCCGGATGATCCCGATTTGTGGCATCGATCACCTGCAGTGATTCGGTAGACAGTGCATACAGATAGCCAGCGGCTGAACGGCTTCTCAGGATCGTTCCCGTGTGGCTGATCCATCCCCGTTTCGTGAGCGCGTCCAGGGAGTAGTCGATGAGCTGCAGGCGGTTGTCTATGGGCGCGGTGCCATGCGGATAAACCGCGTAAGGCAACAGGATCAGACCGGCATCGGTATCCACGGTGAGGGCTTTGGGATCCCTGAACCCTTCGGAATCGACCCACCCGTCGTTGTTGCCGAATCGGATCCTGTCTGCGAGCTTCGGGTCAGAGGGATCTGACACATCAAACAGGGAAATCACAACCTGACGCCCGATATCGGTATTTTCGACACCCAGGGCGATCAGCCGGGAGCCTGATGCCTCAATGTGAGTGGACCAGCCTGGGACTTCCAGTTCACCTGCGATCGACGGATTTTCCGGGTCAGACAGGTCGATCACCCAGAGCGGATCAATCCGCTCAAAGGTGACCATGTACGCACGGTTGCCGTCAAACCGGGTAGCAAACAGCTGCTCTCCCTGGGCAATACGTATCTGCCCGAGCTGCCGGGGCGTCATGGGATCTGAATAATCGACCACCGTGAGCAGGCTGATCTCATTCCGACTGTCATAGGTACAGATGCGCAGATAAGGCGCTGTATAGTCAATCTTGTATTTATCCGCAAGGTACCCAGCCACACGGATGCTTCCTTTCTTCGACATGCTGCCGGAAGGATCGGCGATATCGATATAGGTGCTTCGGGCTTCGTTACCGGGGGAAGTGTAATCATTGGATACGGTAAAAAGGGCGGTTTCGGTCACATGAATGACGTTTGTATTTCCGTCAAAGGATGCCGTATCCAGCTGGGGGAGGTTGCCAGACCCGCCATTCAATCGGAAAACCGTCACATGGGTTTTTGAGGAATAGACACCGGTTGATCTATCATAAGCGCCGTCTGTTGCCACCACATACAGTCTGTCATCCACCCGTCGGGATTCGGTCACGCTGCCGCTGAACATTGCGTTTGCCACCTGTGAGGGTGCAGCGGGGTTGCTGATATCAATCCGCCAGAGTGTTGCCTGGGAGGTGTCAGCGGTTGTGCCCGATTCTGTATCGACCATCATCGGGGCGGGCTGGGTGATGATATAAGCGTCATTTTCATACAGATACATTTCAAACGGCTCCCCACAGACAAGGGGAAACCGTCCAAGGATAAACGGCGCTTCCGGCTCGGCAATGCTGCAGATGATCAGACCGCGATATTGATTGACAAGATAAAGCCGGTCACCGTCAAGCCGGATAATGTCTGCTTCTTCAATCTCGGTTTTTGCCTCGTCGTCTTGGGCTCCAGCGTCGATTTCGGGTTCGCCATTTCCAAACGTCAGATCCCGGGAATCGGTTCCAGGCCCCAGGTCAGCTGAAAAAAATGATGGTTCGATACGGCTGCCATTGGAAGACGTGCTGCCCGAGTGACAGGCCGTGAGGCTCGCTATTGTTAATAAAAATATAAAAATAAGTAAAAACAATAAATTGTGTTTTTGTATAGGTATCATCGGCTTCCTCCTTCATTAAGGATTTTTTCCAGTATAACCGACGAAATCTCGCTTCGCAACTCGGAATTGTCCGGGTGGATTGTGGCAGGTACGGAAAGCGAATGGGTGTACTGCCGGATCAACGGGAACAAACGTGTTGGAGACACGGTTATATCCGTTAAAAATCGATGGCATGGAGGGGGCCGGATTTCGGGCACCGGAATGGGAAATCAGTCGTGAAGCTGCTCGGACAGCGCTTCAATTTTTTTTTGTAAAACACCTGCTTCAGCGGTCTGTCCCTTATGGATCAGTCTCTGCATTTCCTCTGTGAGCGCCATGATATCATTGACAATCTGTATCCGGTTGACCAGTGACACCTGGGCATCTGAAACTGCTTGGCCGGTTTCAGGACGTGCCGGAACAGGGGGATCCGCACCCGGAATCTGAAACAGGGTATCCTCCATATCTGTTTTTTTTGTAAACGCCAATACCTGCATAGACTGAATTGGGATTTGATTTTCAACTACATGATATTGATAGGGGATAAAGCAGTTATCTGTTACTTCCCGGTAATCAGAAAAGGTTTCCAGGGTAGTGCTGTCGGCGGTACAGGTTTCAATCCGGTAGATGAGATAATACTTTTTTTCAATCCACAGGGTCGTGATATCGTCAAATTCATTTCGGGTCTTGATGATGTAGCAGGGGGCACCGTTGACCACTGCGTCGCCTTCACGGGCAAAGGATACTGGAGAAAAATCCGATTTGACACCTGTTTCCGACGGCATAGCCGTCATACCATCTGCAGTGAAATGATGGCGGCGCGATCCGTCATCGATCACAAGGGTGTCTTTAAGGGCGCTTCCGGACGGGGCGGTGAGCACATGGGACTCAATCCGTTTGGAGGCGTTTTTTTTATAGATGGAAATACGGGATACACACGGGCTTCCCATACCGTGTATGGAAAGTTCACGCAACATATGATAACAGGGGACCCGGGTATCGAGGGCGTCTCTCATGTCTGCCGCTTTCATATAAATGTTCCGGGCACTGCCGGCGTGAGCCGATGACTCCTGAAAAAGCAGCAAAAGCACAAAAGCTGTTAACACTGCGGTCAGGCAGGTATGTCGAAAACAAAAGGGCATCTGAACGATCCCGGGTCTGGGTTAACATCACTAGTTGATACAACCATCTGCACGTTTCTCGTATCATGCGGCGCCTGTGTTGAAAACAGGTTTTTTTAGGGAACCAGATCCCGGAACAAAATTAAAGGGGACTGCTGTGAACACACATTACGCAGAACGGGTGCAGCGCTGCTTTTTGACCAGTGCACGTATGGATGCGGCATGTACAGGGCATGTCACCACCAGCCGAACCCGGTTGATGCTCTTTACTGCCGAAGGGGTGATCCTTGCAGCTGTCAGATCAGCCACGCTGACCATCGAGGCGATCCGTGAACAGGTATGGAATGCCATGATCCGGTGGATGCGGACCCAGTCGGTTTTGGCGGATTCATCGTTGATTCAGCGTCATGGCATGTGCGCGGTGGTGGACGGCATCCTCGGTGTCCGGTCGGAAATGATGGGCGCGCTTCTGACCTGTCCCGGTATTCTGGAAATACTCGTATCCGGAACACCGGCCGGCCAGAATCCCGCAGCCCCAGATATGGCCTGCCATGAAGGACTCTGGATGCTGGCGCCGGTTGGCGCGGCACTTGACGCGCAGGCGGCGTTTTCAGCCGGCCAGTCAGTTTGCGCGCTGATTTGCCCGAAATCAGAGGGCGCGGTTGCCGGCGGCGTGTATGCCGCTGCGCTCTCCATGCGGATACGAACCGCTTCGTCGCTTGAAGCGTCAATAGAAACCGCCATCCGCATCGGCCGTTCCCGCGGACTGAGTGCTGATCTCGCAGACCGGCTTGCGGGATCAGGGGACCTGGGAACATCGGACCGATGTTACACAGATATCCTCACATCCGGGTTTTCACTTGCCAGGGCCGCCTGTGCGTCTACCCCGGAAACGGCCTGGCAGGTATTGAGCGGATCCGTCCAGCATCCGGAAGCGGCCATGGTGGCTGCGCAGCTGGTGGGGACTGACCTGTGGGGGATGGCTGCAGCGGATATCCCGGCAGACGATACAAACCTGGATCCGCTGATCCGGGAGTTGGCCAGAGATGTGGCTGAACGATATGAACGCAATTTTCGGGATTTATAACGATTTGTTTTTATCATAATAACAGATGGTTACGAATGAAAACTACCTGAAAATCCAATGCGTTAATGTGAAAAGATCAAACGGTTAAAGACGTTAACAACCTTAAAAACGGCCGGAATCGGCAGCAAGGTATGCCGCAAGCCGCTGCAACCCTTCGGCGGTGGAAATCTCCGGATAAAATCCGAAATCGCGTTTGGCGGCAGAGATGTCAAACCAGTGGGCGGTGGCCAGTTCATCTGCCACAAATCGGGTCATGGGGGGTTCGCCGGGCAGCTTGCCTAGACGCCAGATGCCTTCAAGCAGACCACCGATTAAACGAACGGTTGTGTGGGACATTTTTTTTTCAATGGCGGGTTTCCCGCCGGCAGCCAGGATCTGGTTGATCATGTCCCATACGGGAATGGGATCATCCTGGCTGATGAAATAGGTGTTGCCCGACAGATTCGGATTGCGTTCAAGGGCCTTTTCCGCCAGCAGATGGGCGCTGGCAGCATTGTCGATATAGAGGGTGTCCACACGGTTTTTGCCATCACCCACCTGCACCAGCTGTCTGGCCCGGGCCAGTATCCGGGGAACCAGGTGATTGTCTCCCGGACCCCAGATCAGGTGGGGCCGCAGCGAAATGGTGGGCAGATCTTTGTTTCCGGCGGCCATGACAAACTTTTCAGCTGCCGCCTTGGTCCGGCTGTAATGGGTGGGGTGGTGTTTCGGATAGGGCACAGATTCATTCACGCCTTCCATATCACTGCCGTCAAAGATCACGCTGGGGCTGCTGGTGTAGACCAGCCGCTGCACCCTGTGGGTGCGGCAGGCCGTGATGATGTTTCGGGTGCCGAGTTCATTGGTGCGGTAAAAGGCGTCATAGGGTCCCCAGACGCCGGGAAGCGCCGCCACATGAAACACCACATCCATCCCTGCCACAGCCCGGGACACGGCCGCGGCATCTGCCAGGTCTCCCTGGATCTGCGAAACGTTCAGGGCGGTCAGATCCGCATAGGTCTTTCGGGAAAACGACCGGACGCGGTCCCCCTGATCAAGAAGCCTCTTGACAATGGCTTTTCCGAGAAATCCACCCCCACCGGTAACCAGTATGTTTCGCATGCGTCACGTTCCTTTGGCACCCGTGAGCTGCTGTTCTGCCCAGGGCCCGAGTTTTTCCCGGAATATTTTCGCGTTATGACGGATATCCACCGGAAAAGAAGGGTGGAACAATATGGTCTGTATGGATTCGGTGACCGGGTGGCTGGCAGCCAGGGCAATGAGTTCCCGTTCAAGCTCACGCGGTGAGTTTGGTTTCATGCATTCAATGCAGATAACCGGCGTTTTGTGCGGCCCGCTACCGACGCCCACAAGGGCGCTCCGGTACACATCTGGATGGGTGTTGAAAATTGACTCGCAGGGTAGGGTGTACAGATCACCGTTTTCCGTGGGAACCCGGTGTGCCTTGCGGCCGCAGAACCAGATTCGGCCTCGGGAATCCATCCATCCGAGGTCTCCCATTCGGTGCCATACCCGGCCGTTGTCCTGTATTTTGGCCAGGGCATCCGCGTCCGGCCGTTCGAAATAACGGGTGGTGACCAGATCACCGGATACTGTTATTTCACCGGGTTCTCCAGGCCGTACTTCAAGGCTGTCATCCCATGTGACGATGGGATCATCCGTGATACGGATCAGCCGGACCTGGATATCGCCGATGGGCCGGCCCACGCAGATCCCGAATCCCTGTTCCGTCTGCTGCCGGGTTTCAGACAGGATCTCCGGGCTGGTAATGGAGAGAATGGGCACGGCTTCGGTTGCGCCGTAAGGGGTATGAATGACCGCGTCTTCGGGCAGCAGGGTGGAAAACCGTGCAATGTTGTCAGCACCCACCGGGGCCCCGGCAGAAACCACGCGCTTGAGGGTCGGCAGGCTTATCTTGTTTTTTTCCCCGTATAGGCCTACCCGGTTCAGGAGCGCCGGTGACGCGAACATATGGGTTACCCCTTGATTCAAAATAGCTTCGAAAATCCGCTGCGGGTTGACACGGGCGGGTTGTGTGGGGTCCATGTCCGGGATTACGGCGGTCATGCCAATGGCCGGGTCAAACAGGGCAAACAAGGGGAATGTCGGCAGATCTATCTCATTGTCACCAATTTTGAAATGGGATTTAATCGCCTGTATTTGTGCATCAAAGGTGCCGTGTGTATAGACGACCCCTTTGGCTGGGCCGGTGCTGCCGGTGGTAAATAAAATAGCTGCGATTTCATCCCGCGTGGTCGGTGCCGCCAAAAAATCAGACACCCCCGCACCCATGTTCCGGAGTCCCTTGAGGGTATGACCGCCCCAGAACCATTTTTTGCCCACCGTTACCCAGGTGCGTACCTGTTTAAAAAAACCGGGACGAAAGGATCTGAGCACATGGGCCTTGGGAATACCGATAAAGGCCTCGGCACGGCTTTCCTTGAGACAGGAGAGCATGCGGTCGAGGCCCATACCCGGATCCACGACCACAGGGACCGCACCGGCTTTGAACAGGGCAAATGTCAGTGAAAAGAAATCAATGGATGGGGTGACCATGAGAATGGTCCGGGTGCCCCGGGTAATACCGGCAGCGACAAGGCCGGCTGCCAGGCTGTCTGAATCCTGGTCCAGCTGCCGGAAGGTCAGCTGGGCGTAGGTGACCCTGCCGGCGGAATCCCTTCCGGACGGACAGACAACCGCACGTTTGTACGGTTTTTCCTCCGCCATGGCCCGAAGGTGCATGGCGACGTTGACGGGCGCGTTTCCTTCATTTAAATCAGACAGCGGTTCTGTAAGGCTCATTTGAAGAATTCCAGTATCCGGCTTTTTATTTTTTCAAAAAATCCGGTGGGTTCATTTTCTGTCGGTTCCAGAGTGGCCAGATGCTGGGAAACAGCACTCCGGGTGGATGTGATCAGATCGGTTAGTTTCTGCTGGCCGGATGCGATACGGGCAGCACCCTCTTCCGGGTTCACACGGGTACTGACAAAAAAGGTTTCCAGACTGGCTTCGACAGCGGAAAGGGTTTTTGTGAGCAGCTTTCGGTCTTTGTCCCAGATTTTGACCCGTGCCTCCACGATTTTCTGCTGTTTGGGATACGTGACCGCATAGGCCTGTATGCGTGCCACTTCCGTATCGATCCGCGTAATGTCATCATTGATTTCCGCCATGCCAAGGTAGAGTGCCGGTGTGGACTCAGCTGAAAAGGCGATCACCTCCGCGGTCAGGCTGATATGGACAAGATCGGTTCGCGGTGTAAGGGAGGCCGGGCTGTCGCTGTCTGCTGGTTTTTCCCTGAACACAAAGAAATACGCGCCACCGCCGGCACCGGAAAGAAAGAAAAGCAGCAGGACGATCAGGATCACGCGCTTTTTCTTTTTTGGTGATTTTGTTTTCTCCTCAGGCGCACCGGGTTCCGGTGGTGGTGTCTCTTTTTTTTTTGCTGCTGCCATATCAGACCTGCGCTGTGTTGGGTGAATGCTGCGGGTTCATGAAATTGCCGATGCAGGCAAATGCCTCGCGGGGTACATCTTCAAACAGGTAATGGCCGGCATGGTTAAACAGATGGGCCTGAGCGCCCGGGAACCGGCGGAGCCACTCGTCATAATAGTCGCTGTCAAAGACAAAATCTTTTGCCCCCCAGAGAATCAGCATGGGCTTTTCAGAAAGCACCTCAAGCAGATCCGCTGTTTCCCGGACAAGGGGGTAACTGGGATCCGCAGGGGAAAGCGGAATGTCCTGGACAAACCGAAGGGTGGCAATCCGGTTGGACGGCGTATTGTAGGGCGCGGTGAGCCCGGCTTTGACCGCAGCCGGAAGCGGCTGCACCGTGCCCATGCCATTGGCTGCCAGCCAGGAAAACAGATTAAATCCCAGGATGGCCGGACGGGCAAACCAGGCGAATTCACGAATCAGACGGAGCCGAAAGGGGAGCGATTTGCCCTGGGGTTTAGTGAAAGCAGCCGTGTTGGTGACTATCATCCGCCGGATGGCTTCCGGATGCCGGACCGCATAAGCGGTACCGATCATGCCGCCCCAGTCATGCACCACCAGGGTGAACGGTTCGGTCAGATTCAGGCGGTCAATGAAGACCTCCAGATCCCGAAGTCTGTCTGCCAGCCGGTACCCGTAGGTGCGCGGCGATGGCGTGTCAGAAAGACCGCATCCGATATGGTCCGGTGCAAGGCATCGGCAGGAAGATGACAGATAGTTGATCAGGTTGCGGTAATAAAACGACCAGGTGGGGTTCCCGTGAACCATGATGACCGGGTGGCCGGCGCCTTCGTCAACATAATGATACCGGTTACCGCAGATGTACATAAACCGTGATGGAAACGGATAGAGCGATTGCCAGGTGTCAGCAGACATGTCTGGGTGCATGGCGGTCCCCGTGTGGGTTAGGTGTTACCAGTCAATACCGAGCATCATACAGTTCAGCCCGCTGCCAATTCCGAAAAAGCCGACCATATCGCCGGCATTGAGGTACCCGCGTTCATGGGCAATGGCGGCGGTCATGGGAAGCGATACCGTTCCCATATTCCCCAGATAGGGATATGTGGAAAAATCCTTTTCCGGCGGCAGGCCCAGCGACGCTAAAATGGTTTTCTGGTGGGATGCGCCCACCTGGTGGCAGATGATTTTATCCGGCTTGTCCGCCGGCAGATCAAGTCCTTTTCTGAATGCGGTAAAGGTCTCGGTACCCAGGGCAACCCCGTTTTTCAGGACCGAAACAGAATCCGTGTTCATGAAAAAGTGTCCGTTTTCGGTGTAGCCGGCGTCTCGTCCCCAAATACAGAGTCGGTGGTGAGATACGTCCTGTTTTACCGCACCGCCGAGGATCCGGTGGCGGCGTTTCTGCTGTTCAGAAAACGAACCGTCTGTCACGAGAACAGCCGCCGCACCCGAGCCGCCGGTCAGGGTGGCCACAACGGTTTTAAACACATCCATGGTCGGATTGGCTCTCATCCGGTCGATGGAATCATCAATGATCTGCCCGGAAGATTCGCAGGACACCACCAGCGCGGCACGAATCCGGCCGAGTTCTATGGCATCGGCTGCCTTGACAATTCCGTTGATAACACCCAGGCAGGCATTGGATATGTCGAGGATTTCAGCATCCGGAGATACGCCGACGGCATCGGCGACCGCACAGGCTGTGGCAGGTTCCATGTTATCCCGGCAGACACCGCCGTAGATCACCATGCCGATGTCTCCGGGCGGCAGCCCGGTGCGGGCCAGCATCTTTTGTGCGGCGCGGGCTGCGCCTTCCGCCATACCAAAGCCCGGGTCCCAGTACCGGCGCTCACGGATACCGGTGAGGGCTTCCAGCTGTCCCTTCTGGATGTGCAGCGTTTCATAGACCGGCAAGAGGCGTGCCTCCACATCATCGGATGTCAGAATGTTGGGTGCCAGCTCATAACCGATCGAATCAATGTACACGCGAGAATATGAGAACATCATGGTATCGTCTATACGCTAAGCCGGGCCATAACGCAATACGCGGAACCCGGGGATGTAATACTTTTGTATGAAAACTGCGGAAGAAAGGGGGCACCGGGGCAGCGCACGGTTGCTCCGGCAAAGCCCCACGGTAATGAGTCGGAACTGAAAATTACTTAAAATAATTAAAAATATTAAATTTTATATCCACATGATATACGCAATTTTAATAATCGTATTGACCGATGCTACTCAAGGTATTTTGACCAACTGGGAGAACGGCCTTTTAACGATTGTTTAGTTGCGCCGTCTAAACGCATTGATTCTTCGGGCACCCAGCCGCCTCCCAGTGAGCGAATCAGGGAAATCTGTGCCAAGGAAATATTGCCTTGTTCGGCGATTTGGGTCTGCTGCTGATCAATTAATTGGCGTTGCGTATCAATGATATTCTGGAAACTGCCTTCTCCCTCTCTATACAGGATTTTTGCGATCGTATAGGCCTGGTTATACGCCTTGACACTTTTTTGCAGATGGCGGTAACGCTGTCGAGATTGTGCCAATGCCGTCAGCGAGTTTTCCACATCTTGCAAACCACGGAATACGGCAAGCCGATACGCTGCCAACGCTTGCTGGAAGGCCGCATCCTGTGCTAATAAGTTATTTTCCAAACGATTCGCATTAAATAGTGGAATCGACACTGACGGACCAATATTAAACCCTAAACTGTTTTTATTGAACAGTTCCCCGGGACCACCACCAAAGAGAGTCGGTACACCATCGACAACCTGTAAGTTAATAGAACCTGACAGACTGATCCTGGGATAACGTTCCAGATGCGCTACTTGTGCGCGTTCTGCCGCGGCCACTGCTGCCCACTCAGCTTGGCGGATATCGGGGCGCCGTCTCAGTACATCTACCGGTGCAGCCAAGGGTACATCCCCGGAAAGTACCGGTAAGGTGATATCTCCCTTGGGTAATAGTGTGTCAATTTCGGTAGGCGGTAGTGAAAGCAGCGTAATTAAAGCATTGCGGATTTTGTTTTTACTGCGCTCTAAATTGGGCACCTGTGCCTGCGTGGCCGCCAAAATTGCGCGCGCCTGCTGTACATCCAGCGCTGTACGTGATCCCTCTTCAAATAGCGCCCTGGTAACATGTAGCGATTGTTTTTGCAGCTCAATATTCGTATTGATTAATTTAAGTTGATTCTGCAATACGGCGTAATTGATATAGGCGGATGAAACTTCAGCACCCACCGATAAAGCGATATCTTCGTAAGCTGCATTCAGGTTATTTAAGTCGGCCGTGGCTGCGCCAATATTTCTTCTGGTGCGCCCCCACAGGTCGAGTTCCCATGAAGAATCGATACCCAACTGATAATTCGTGAAGCTTGTATCTGAAGGTTGTGCATTACCACTGGGTTGTGTGTGCATGATGCTGTTGTTTGTGTTTATTGACGGGTATAGCGCTGAGCCTACCGCATTTGACAAAGCACGCGCCTGTAAAATACGTAAGGCCGCCATACGCAGGGTTAAATTCTGGCTATAGGCTTTTTCGACCAGTATACTTAACTCGTGGCTATTAAACGCTTCCCACCACCGGGGGAGGATGTTTGCCTGTTCGGAAGTAAACACCTCCTGTGTATCACCTGCCCACTCTTCGCCTAGCTCTGGAGTTGTAATTTTGCCCTGCTGATACGATGAAACACAACCGCCGAGTAGTAAAACCAGTACGATACTTAACCGATAAAAAGAACCGTTAACGGTATAGTCAGGTCTCATAGGGTATCTCCTGCTGGGGAGTCTACGGGCGTTGCTCGCTTTTGACCCAATTGAAAAAATAACAGGAACGCAGACGGCACAAAAAACAGCGAGATTATCGATGCTAACGATATGCCGCCAATCATCAGTATCGCCATGGGCTCAAACAAAGCCCCACCGGAAATTGCCATGGGTAAGAGCCCCATTACCGTAGTTAAGGTGGTTAATATAATTGGCGTAACGCGTTTTTCAGCAGCACAGGTGATCGCTTCGCGAAGCGGTAAGGTGGGGAGTTCCAAATCAATTTGGTCGATTAAAACGATGGCGTTGTTAATAATAATTCCAGCCAGTGAAATCAGCCCCAAGGTCGCGAAAAAGGACAAGGGTTGTCCCGTGAGTATTAACGCCAGTGGTGAACCAATCAAAATCAGTGGAATCGTCATGAAAACCAGGACAACACGGCGTACTGAATTAAACTGGAACATCAGTGCCGCCAGCATCACCAGTAAGGCCGTCCCCATGCCACCTAACAGCATCGTGTTCGCCTTCTTGCTGTTCTCAATTTCACCCCCCAGTGCATAGGAATACCCACCTGACCAGTCAAGATTATCCAACGTGGGTTGGATAAAACGCAACATCTCAAACGCCGATAGATCTTTGCTTTTTGCTGAAACCTTAATGGTGCGGAGTTGATTCTCACGGCGCATTTGCGAAACTTCATAGGTGGGTATGAGTTCTGCCACCTGATTCAAGGATACCAATTTGCCGTTGATCGGCAACGTAAGACCTGCCAGATCTTCCAAACTGTCCCGGGATGATTTTATCCCGCGTAAGACGATGGGAATCGCGTGTATACCCTCCCGAAACGTTGACACAGTCGAACCGGATACATAAGCATCCAGTGCCTTGGAGATATCTTGTGAAGTGACACCCTGCACTCTGGCTCTGTCCTGGGCAATGTTGATCACCGATTTTAAGACCTTATTGCCCCAGTTGTTTTCATTTTGAACAATATTGGGAAGCTGGGCAAATTGGGATTCTATTTGCGCTGCCATCGCCAATAATCGATCAGAATCCGGACCTGAAATTTTCAGTTCAATAATGCCGGATTCCGCCCCGCCCATGGACAGGTGTTTGACTTTGAACCTGGCTTCTGGATAATTTTCATAAAAATATCGTCTAGCACGGTTAGCGGCAGTGGTTGCACCCTCAAAATCATGCGTGTTAACCAAAATAAAGGCACTTGACGGAATCTGGTCCGCTGGATTCAATGCCAGATAAAATCTGGGGCCACCGTCGCCGACATAGGCGGTGGTGTTTTTGATTTCGGGGTTATTTTTTTTGTCAGACAGCCATTTTTCTACCATCAAGGTTACTTTTTCAGTCTGTGAAATTGACGTGCCTTTCGGCAAATCCATATAAATCAAAAATTGTGCGCGGGCACTGATTGGAAACATTTCCTTTTTGACATGACCAAACAGGAACACAGCGCTAAAAACCAAACCAAAAGAAACCAAAACCGCTAAAAAAGGGAGCGACAGCGATTTGCGTACAGCTGTACCATAAATTTGGATGAGAGCAGACGGTCGATCATTTGATTTTTTCGTTTTTGGTTTGGCAAACCACGTACACAAAGCAGGCAAGAAGTATAGGGCTGTACCCCAAGAACCCAGTAACATCAACCCCACAACAGCGCCCAGGGAAAAGGCGTATTCTCCGCTACTGCCCTCCATCAGCAATAGCGGTAAAAACGCCGCCACTGTAGTCACAGAGGCCACCGCTAACGGCATACCGAACTGTTTACTGGCATTTAATGCGGCTGTTTTTGCGTTAACCCCCGCGTTTATCTGGCTCTGTATGTCTTCGACAACCACTAACCCGTTATCGACCAGGAGTCCCAGTGCAATAATCACTGCGGCAATGGACACCACGTGCAGCTCGATTTCCATACAGCCCATGGCAACGATGGCAAACATTACGGTAAATGGCACAATACAGGCGACAATCAAGGCGGGACGTATGCCCAAGAATACCAAGAGTACGATTAATACCACAGCAATGGTTTGCGCAACATTGGACAGGGCATCATTGATGGCGTTGGTGACATCCGTCTCTTGATATGTGGCGTAGTCAAAGCTGATTCCAACGGGTTGTGTATGTTCGAAATCAGCGACGGCAGCTTGCAGACGTTTTCCCAGCACCTGGATGTCTTGGCCATCGGACATTTGTACACCCAGTACGATGGCAGGTTTGCCGTTGAAATAGATGGGGGTAGTCCGTGGTTCTTCATAGCCACGGCGTACTGTAAGCAAGTCCTTTAAGGCGATGAGTGTGTTGCTTTCTTGCATACGGGTCAGAACATTTTTAATGCTTTCTATCGTTTCAAAGTCACCGTTGACTTCTAAATTCAGGGTTGTCCCTGAAACGTCGATATTTCCTGAGGGTAAAATAATATTTTGTGCACGCAAGTCATTGATTAATTGCGTTAGCTGCACGCCCACCGCAGCGAGTTTTCGGGAATCAATATCCAGCCAAACACGTTCTTTTTGTTCGCCAAACAAGCGTACTTTGCCTATGCCGTTGACAGTATAAAGTTTTTTTCGCAAGGCTTTGGCGGACGCTGTTAGTTCGGCATAGCTATAGCCGTCTCCTGTGACCGCAATAGATGCGATCACCACATCACCGTAATCTGTATTGACGATGGGGCCAACAGTGCCCTGCGGCAATTCAGGGGTAACTTCCGCCATTTTGTTACGAATGTTTTGAAACACAATTTTCAATTGGTCTTGGGGGATGGCGTCGTATAAATTCAGATTCACTAGCGCACTACCGGTAGAAATCAAGACATTGATATCTTCGATTTCGCTCATTTCACGGGCTTTTCGCTCGATGGGATCGACAATCAGCTCCTCCACGCGTTGCGGTGACATACCGGGATATACCGCCGTAACCACGGCCGTGCGGATAGTGATGGCTGGATCTTCACGCTTTGACAGGTCAAAATAGACGCTGGCACCCATCAAAAGCACGACGCCCATCATAAGCACCGTAAATCTGGATTTATCTATGCCAAATCGGGTGAGAGCCTCCATATTAGCGCTCCTGACTATTCTGAAGAAGCTTGACTGCTAAGCCGTCTCGCAGAAAAGGTACGCCGGCAACGACGACACGATCGCCTTTTTTCAGCCCATGTGAGATGAGTATCTCGTTTTCTCGAATACCTACCAGATTAACCGTGTGGCGTTTCACCGTTTCACTGTCTGGGTCATACAGATAAATTTCGCCAGTCATAGACGCTTCTTGAGAATCCTCACCAAATTTGACATTTCCTTCAATAATCAAAGCCGATAACGGTAAGGGATGTGCCACTTTTTCGTTTATCTTGACGGTTAGCTCAATCTCCACTGCCGCCCCGGATTTTAGTGTGGGGCTGGTTTCGATAAGTTTGACCACCACAGGAAACGTCGCAACTGAATTGGCATCGGCTCCCAGTTCGCTGACAACTCCTTTCAATCGCTTATTTTTGCTGATTTTCACCCACACAGGATCTCCTACGGCCAAGCGATTGATAATCTCCAATGACACACCAAATTGGGCTTCAAACGTGTTGGGTTTATACAATGATACAACTGTTGTACCTGGACTGACCATTTCAAATGATTCAACACCAATTTTACCAATCACGCCGTCAAATGGGGCGATGAGCTTGGATTTTGACAAATTGTCTTTAGCCGCTTCGACCTGTTTGCGGGCTTGTTGAACTTGTGCGTTGGCAACTTTTTGGGCGGTCTCGGCACGTTCCACCTTGGAACGACTGACAATTTTTTGTTGATATAACGACTGCTGTCTTTGTAAGTCGCTTGTCGCATCTGATGCTGTTGCCAATGCCTGTTGTAAGGCTGCTTCGGCTTTGCCCACTGCCAAACGCAGGGATTTGGGGTCCAGTGTAAATAATATTTGTCCCGCACTGACCTTTTGTCCAACTTCCAGATGTTTTTCTTCTAACCGCCCCCCGATTTCGAATGACAAGGCAGATATGTCAGTGGACTGTAATTGGGTCGGATAACGGCGGGTAATCGTATTTTCGATTTCACCAATCTGCAGGGTTTTTACCCCACGAATTGGGGGCTTTTCGCGTTTTTTTTCCTCTACATCACAGGCAACTAATTGTAAAAGGAAAAGGATAAGAACAGTGTTCACAAGTATTTTCATAGCTAACTCCAAGCGTTTAATTTTTAATACTTTCAACTATCCCATTTATATCCTTTTTACGCATTTCCGGCAAGATGGGGAAAACCAATACAGGTATCGTGTTCAATGGCCCTTAATTTTCAGAGGCTGAATCCCAGGGTTCTGGCCAAGGCGACGGGTTCAAGCCAGAACTTGTATGCCTGGCTATCCCGGTCAACGTGGATATGGGGAGGGGCGTTTGATTCATGATTGGAAATCGATGACGTCACGGGAACTGGTGACCAGTTCGACCGCTCCGGTCTGTTCCGGGCGTTTCCCGGTTACGTTCCGGTAAAACAGCTGGATGATTTCCATGTCCGCCTGAGTATCGCCGGTAGGTATCAGGGCCGGGCCAATACCGCCGATCTTCAGGCGGAAATCAAGAAATCCCAGAACAATGGGGACCCCGGCACCATTGGCGATATGATAGAAACCTGTTTTTCAGTAACGGGTCCGGGACCGGGTGCCTTTGGGCGGGATGACCAGGATCAGTTTGTCGGTGGTTTTAAAGCGGCGGATTGATTTTGCCACCACGTTGTTTGACTTGCTCCGGTCAATGGGGATGCCGCCGATCCATCTGAAAAAATATCCTTGCACCAGTCAGGTATCGGTGAGCGGATGTTATCAATGGGTCCGGACGTTAGATGTAAAGCAACGCATCACACTGCTGACTGTCACTGCTTCTAGTGTACTGGGTTTATCCTTTTTTTTGAAGTACCACCACATCCTGATAATTATGCATCTCATGGTTTATTTTTATAACCGGAAGAATTCGTCCCCACACCTTACGGATATAATCTGAAGCATAAAATACATTTGATGTATAGGACGCATCAGATTCCCAGCGGAAAATCATTTTCTCTTTGGGTAATTTTGCATGGGTCATCTCGGGTGTAAAGTCAGGATGGGATAGTAATGAGTCGAAAATCTCATGGCCCTTTTTCATGATTGACCAGGTGTGATCCGAGTGAATCGTAAGATAGGCAATACCCCCTGGTTTTAGTATCCGTCTGATCTCATATAGCCAGGTTCTTTCAAATGATTCAATATGGGAGAAGACGGAAAACGCGTATACCAAATCGATACTGTTATCTGACATCGGAAGGTGAGGTAGAGAATGATTCTGGAATGCATTCAGGCTTTCGTTAAAAAATGTTGAAACCCAGTCAATATGCCTGGCATTAATATCAGAACACCACAGATCCAACTCTTTTTCCTGGCATAGAAAGTGGCGTATAACACGACCAGACGCACAGCCCATATCAAATACCGAATAACCCGGTTTAAATGTATGCCCCAATTCCATGGCGACCTGTTTGATGAGAAAATAATCTTTTAGTCCAAATAACCAAAATTCATAGTGCCTTTCACCCATATATCCTTCTCTATCTGCTGTAGATGGGAGGGGATAGGGATCTCTATTGATATATGACTCAATGGCCTCGGGTAAACCGATGTCGGCTGGATTGATATAGGTTTCTCCATGGACATAGTTTGAAACACAGTCGAGCGGAACGATTTTGTCATTTTCCGGGTTTATTGAGATTTGATTTTCCCAGTTTCTATGATTCGGGGTGAGGTTATTATCAGATGCGTTTAGATTAATAAGTCGATTTTTAATTTCCTGTTGAATGTACGCTTTAATCCTGTTTTTATATCTACTCAGCATACGCCACCTTTTTTGAATGAATAATTTTTTTCTTACTTTATTTATCAAAAAAGGTGAACCGCTACAATCGATTTTCCATTTTTTAAAATCAACGTGATCCTCCAGAGGTGCAGACGTCCTGTTGCGTTCTGGCGATATATTCAGAACAGTTTATTTATAAATTGCAAGGGATTATGCGGTGTAAGCTGCATCTGATCCTGAATTTTTCCACACTACCGGGGCACGGTTTTATCCGGTGCTTGCGCGTAATGGCATTCGGCGTATACGTACAAAAAGGGCTGCAGCGTCGCTGCAGCCCCTTGTTGCAGAGGAAAAGACGGGCTCCGATCAATTCACGGCGTGAAACAGATCGCCGTCATGGATGGTTTTCGCGCTTTGTGTAATTAGAGCACTTGATACCGTTTCTTCGGTGTGTAGTACCAGGATGCGGCCGATATCAAGGGGGGGCATCCCTTTTTCTTTCTGATAGAGCGTGTATTCCTGGCCCAGATCAATGCCGTCCGCACGTCCCTTATTGATGAACACAATCATGTCCTGGGCGTAGCCGGAATGCAGTTCATCCGACATGAGGATATGCCCCGTCAGGCCGGGCGTGGGCGGAGTCCGATAAATCTTTCGCGCTTTAGGGGTGTAAGGAATCAGGCGGTCACCGGCTTTGAGGCTGCGGTAGGACTTGACCACGGTGGCAAGCGCCCCCTCTTCACCCAGCGCGTCAATTCGGACGCGTCCGGTGGGAAAATGGTGTACGCCGACTTTTTTGCCGGTTTTTGGATCAATAACATGCTGGGTCAGGCGATACGCGGTATAGACTTTACCTGGAACCAGTTCCGGTGCATTCTCCCGCGATTTTACGTATACGCGGTCATGCTCGGCAATGAGAAAATTATCGTCGATATTTCGGAGCAGGGTGGCAATACCTTCGATAGGCTCGGTGCGGACATACCCCACCGTGTCAATCGACGGGTAGATGAAGGTTGCCGCTTTCCGTTCAGGGGAAGCTGCCAGGTGGGCCTGATCACGGGTTGGTGCATTTTCCATGGACGTTGCCGTATCCGTTTGTTCGGGGAAGGGCTCAACGCTGTCAGATTCTGCATAAGCGGACGCACCGTCGATGACTTCTACTGGCAGAATGTTGCCGTTTGCTACGTCAATAAGCAGTTCGTTACCCGGGTAGATCAGATCTGGATTGTTGATGTACGTATTTTGTTCCCAGAGTTCGGGCCAGCGAAACGGCGAGTCCAGGAACCGCTGTGAAATGTCCCAGAGGGTATCTCCTTTTTCTATGGTGTACATGACCGGTCCCCCGTCAATCGGTTCATCCTGCGCGTTAGCGTTCAGGCTGCCGGAAATTGCCAGGGCACCACAGCAACAGATAATAGAGAGGATCCAGTGCTTCATACCGTTCATGAGTTAATCCTGTAGGTGAAAGTTGATAAGATAATACATTGCCGCCCCATGCAACAGATATGGCCTAACGATGCCATGTCGGTTGAATTAAAAAGATTTACCTTATATCTTTACCTTTGTAAAAAGAGCGTTGTCAAGAAATTCAGCCTTCTTTGGGTTGAAAAAACAGTTAGGCAAACGGTGGGGCCTGTCCGGACTCAAGCCGCGCCGGTGAACTGCCGATACCTGATGTTAAGCGGTAAAGGAGCGAAATGAAACCAATAGCTGATTTTTTATTTGAAGCAAAAATGTTGAAAGACACACCCCGGGCCGGGTACGCCTTTCTGGGAATCGGCAGAGAGAGTGTTGCGGAGCACTCGTTCATGATCACATTGATCGGGTTTGTCATGTCCCGCCTATGTCCGGATCTGGACAGTGGAAAACTGGTTGCCATGTGCCTGCTGCATGATCTGCCCGAGTCCCGGATCAGTGATCTGAATTATGTGCACAAGAAATACGTGACAGCCGATGAGCCCGGGGCTGTGGATGATATGACGGCGCAGCTTCCCTTTGGAGAGGAAGTCAAAGCCTTGATCGACGAATTTAATGCCGGAGAAACCCCGGAAGCGCAGCTTGCAAAAGATGCCGATCAATTGTCATTTGTCCTTGAACTCAAACAGTTGACGGATTTGGGGAGCCCGGCACCGGACACTTGGCTTCCCGTGGTGATCGACCGGCTCAGAACACCGTTGGGGAAAAAACTGGCAGATACGATTTTACGTACCCGCTGGGATGCGTGGTGGATGCAGAATTATGTTGACGGATAAGCAGGCGTACTTTTAATATCCAGAAAACTGCGCTCTGAAAACAAAACGGGTCTCCTTCCCCGTTTTTGAATCGTGACGGATCATGAAAAAAAAACTGAAAAAAATGAGGGTCTCAACACAAGCGCAGGATCGACTTCAGCGCGGCATTTCGTTGCCGGCGTTAGCAAATAACCATTGCATGCGTTCAGATACCTATTCGCCATACACAGGGAAATGGAACCGATGGCCGGCACTCGCCTGAAGTGGCAGGGCTGTATCGTAACCGATGAACCGGAACGGGCAGCGGCGCTTTCCGGATTCGGTGCGCCGGAGGTCCGGTACCGGACCGTCTCGGTACAGGCGCTTGTCTCGGGTGGCATGTCAGATCCGATTCCCTCAGTGGTACTGATTGCAGATGCGTTGCCACCGGAGATAGACTGCGAGATCGTACGCAAGATGAATCCCGGTTCAGTTGTTGTGCAGGTGGTGTCTGAAAGGGGCGCGGTTCCGCCTGTCATGGCCGATGCGCAATACCCGGATGCGGTTGTGTATTATCCGGTGGATGACAAAATACTCAGCTGGACGTGGGGGACGGTCAGACGCCTGCTGGTCCGGCAACGGGTTGAGGACGATACCCGTGTATTGCTTCAAAAGGCAAAGACGGCGCTTTCCGCTTACAGACGCCGCAACGGGCGTTCGGATGCCACCACGTTGAAAGAGCGTGAAATGCTTCAGCATTCGTTGAAGCAGATCACGCTGATGACAGAAGAACGGGACCGGCTGGAAGAAAAACTGGCGGGGGTGCTGAAAAAACAGCTCGCAGATACGGACCGGCTGGTGGATCTGCTGCCGGATTTTCTCGAAAGCCGATGGCCGACGCACCGGGGGCATTCACGCAAAACACAGGAGATTGCCGTTTCCCTGTCCCACCATCTGGGCATGTCCGAGGCCATGCAGCGGGTGATCGGCAATGCGGCCAGGCTGCATGACATTGGTCTGCTCGGGGTGACAGATCCGCTTCTCTCAGACGCAGACCTTGAAGACAGGGCCAAACAGCAGTTTCTGGCAGGTGCACCGGAACGGGCCGCACGATTTCTCGAAGGGTTTTCCCAGTTCCGGGAAGAAGCGCAATTGATCCGTTACATGCGGGAACATGTGGATGGAACTGGTCTGCCCAAAGGACTCAAGGGAAAACGGATTCCGTTGGGTTCCCGGATTCTTGCCGTGAGTGAATTCTTTGACGAGCGGGTGAACCGGAACGAGCAGATGTCCGGCCCT
Source organism: Deltaproteobacteria bacterium (assembly GCA_002748835.1). Lineage (GTDB taxonomy): Bacteria > Desulfobacterota > Desulfobacteria > Desulfobacterales. The sequence continues at coordinate 151,403 of PDTL01000017.1, read as the reverse complement.
GAAGCCCTGGCGCTGATGGAATCCCTGACCGGAACCCGGTTTGATCCTCGGGTGATCCATGCCTTGCACCAGTATCTGAACCGGCATCCCGCTCACCCGGATGACCGGACACTTGAGCTGAAACTCTATGAACTCAAGCCGGGCATGCGCCTGGCAACCGGCATTTTTGCTGAAAGCGGGGCCAAGCTGGTGGCGGGCGACACGGTACTCACAGAAGCGGCCATTGCGCATCTGGCAAAGTACAATCAGGACTCGCCGCTCGAGGAAATGGTTTTTATCCGTGTCGAACATGGGCTGCAGGAAGCCATGCAGCCCCATGACGGCGGAATGTGAATGGGACATCAGATAGCGCACAGGCGGGATGACATATGGATTTAGCAACACTAATCGGCATGGTATCGGGTATCGGATTTGTTCTGGTGACCATTCTTCTGGGCTCGGGTCTCGGGATCTTCATCAACATTCCGTCATTGATGATTGTTGTGGGCGGAACCGTTGCCGCCACCCTGATTGCAAACCCGCTCGGCGATGTCATGAAGATCATCGGGGCGACATTAAAGGTTTTCATGTTCAAGATCGAAAAACCGGAAGACCTGATCAAACAGCTGGTGGATATTTCCAACAAGGCTAGGAAAGGCGGGCTGCTCTCCATCGAAGGAGATATCAAGTCCATTGAGGACCCCTACTTGTCCAGCGCGCTTCAAATGACCGTTGACGGCGTAAAAACATCGGATATTGCCCAGATCATGCAAAACAAGATGACGCTCAGCGAAAAAGAGAACAAAACCGCCGTCAGTATGTTCGGCGGCATGGGATCCTATGCGCCGGCATTCGGGATGGTCGGTACCCTGATCGGCCTGGTGCAGATGCTGGCCAACCTGGACGATCCTTCCACAATTGGTCCTAAAATGGCCGTCGCCATGATCACGACTTTTTATGGCGCTGTGATGGCCAACCTGTTTTTTATCCCCATGGGGGACAAGTTGAAAGTCCGCGGCGAACAGGAGCTGATGAACATGACCCTGCTGTTTGAGGGGGTGATTTCCATCCGGGAGGGTGAACACCCGCGCCTGCTGGAAGACAAATTGAACGCGTATCTTGTCGGGGGAAAGCCGGCTGAAGAAGGTGCGGCGGAATAATTCCGACCCGGGCGGCGTGATGGCGGCGGCTGTCAATGGGTGCTGGCGTGCCTGCCGGGATATCAGGTTCTGGAGAATATGGATGGCTGAAGAAGAAAACAATGAGAATCCCTTTGCGGCTGCTGGCGGACAAAAGGGCAGCGGAGACGAAGAAGGGGGCGGTGTTCCGGAGTGGATGGCGACATTTGCGGATCTGGTGACCCTGCTCATGTGTTTTTTTGTGCTCTTGTTTGCCATGAGTTCCACCCAGCAGGAGACCTACAAGGAACTGGTCCAGTCCCTGAAAAGTGCGCTCGGCGTGCAGCAGCTGCCTGAAGCCGGTACGCGCGAAGGGTTGGATGTTCCGCCACCGCCGCCGGATACGGAAAAAAACGAGGATTCAGGCAAGGAATCGGAGGCCATTGACGAGGTCGGCGCCATGGTGCAAAAAGAACTCAAGGACATTGAATCTGATGTGAAAGAGTTGATCATGTTCAACAAGCTTGGCGGCCTGGTCAAGGTACAGGAAAACACCGACGGTGTGGTGATCACGCTTTCTGATGTGATGCTTTTTCCGCCGGGCGAGGCTGTCATGACCCGCCGGGGACGGGAGGTCATGGCGGATCTTGCCCAGGTGCTGGCCCAGTTCACCTATCCGCTGAAGATCGGCGGCCATACCGATAATGTGCCCATTCATACGGCCCGCTTTGCCTCAAACTGGGAACTGTCGGCCACCAGAGCCTGCGAAGTGGTTCGGTTTCTGATTGATCATCACATTGATCCCCGCCTGATGACCGCCGAAGGATACGGCGAATTCCGGCCCATTGCATCGAATACCGAGGGACGCGGCAGGGCGCAGAACCGGCGGGTTGAAATCCGGTATGAGCGCTACGCCATGGCAAAACAACTGGCCGAGTCAGGAACCTGAAGGGTTTATGCGCTTCCATCCGGATACCTTACATACGCCAGAATACCGGCGTGTGATCATGAAAAAGATTGCCTTTCCCTTTTGCGGGGTGTACCAATAAAAGATTTCAAATTTTCATGGTCAGGGTCGATGCATCACAGGTCTTTTACAGGACGCAGCAGGGGCACGGATGAAGGTTACACTGCGAGAGCTGGCAAGCGGTATGAATGTTCCGGAAACGACGCTGGATCGCTGGATCCGTCAGGGACGGGTACCGGTGAGACGGGTCGGAACAGATTGTGTGTTTGACAAGCAGGCCTTAGACAAGTGGGCCCGCCTGCATCGTATTCCCCTGGCACCCCGGCTAGCGGATACAAAGCCGGACAGTGAAGAACCGCGTGCAGGGGCGCTTTCCGATGCCATGGCCCGGGGCGGGGTGCTCTTCGGTCTGTCTGCGGATACACCGGATGCCCTGCTCGCGGAAATGGCAGCTGGCGTGTCAGCGCATCTTGATATGGATGCCGCCCGTTTGCTCGAGCGGCTGAAAGCGCGGGAAACCCTTGCATCCACCGGTATCGGAAAAGGCATCGCCATTCCCCATCCGCGTTCACCCCTGGAAAACGGACCGCCGGACGCTGTCATCGTTACCTGTTTTCCAGCTTCCCCGGTGGATTACAATGCCATTGACGATGAGCCGGTCTTTGTCTTTTTCGTGTTGCTCTGCCCGGATACCCGCGTCCACTTGAAGCTGCTGTCCCGTCTTTCTTATTGTGTGCGGGATCCCCGTTTCATTGATTATCTGAAAAACAGGCCTGATGCCGACGCGCTGGTTGCGCGGATTGCCGATATGGAAGCCGATATGGAGTAGCGCGCGCGTGGCAGTGAAACGTATTCTCAATCTACCCCAGTCGAGCTGGAACCTGTTCAGGGGGGATGACCGGCTGCTGTTGATCATTCTCGGCGTCATGGTGGGAATCTGCAGCGGTGTGGCTGCCGTTGCCCTGAACCGGGCACTGGTCACCATGCTCGAGGCACTGCATCCTCTCCGGCATCATGTCTGGGCTATTTTTATTCCCGGTGCCGGGGCCATGCTCTCGTATCTGTTTCTCGAAAAGGTGATGAAAGAAGGCGCGGGCCATGGCGTGCCCGAGGTGATTTACAGTGTATCCAGGCGGGGCGGGCTGCTCCGGTTTCGTTCCAGCTTTACCCGTCTGGTGTCCAGCTGCCTGACCATCGGCAGCGGCGGTTCAGCCGGTCCGGAAGCGCCGGTGGTCATGAGTGGCGCTGCCATTGGTTCGAACATTGCCCGGCTGTTTTCCTTAAATGAACGTCAGCGGATCACCTTGTTGGCCGGCGGGGCTGCCGGAGCGATTTCAGCTATTTTCAATGCCCCGGTGGCCGGGCTGATTTTTGCCATGGAAGTCATCCTGGGCGAGTGGGCCTCCATTCACATTATTCCCATTGCCATCGCTTCGGTGGCCGGATGCGAAATCAGCCGGATGCTCCAGGGAAATCAGACCGCCTTTTCCCATCATCACTTCAGTATTGATCTGCCGGATATCATCGCGGCTATCGGCTTGGCTGTTCTCTGCAGTTTTTCCTCAATTCTGCTGACCCGGATGATCCGTAACATGCACGACATATCCGCAAAAACCCCTCTGCCCCGGTGGGTGAAACCGGCAATCGGCGGTGTGGCGGTCGGGGGCATTGGCATCTTTTTCCCGGATGTCATGGGCGAAGGGTATCATGCCATCCGTTCCATGATCGAAGGATCATATACCCAGGGGCTGATGCTCATTGCCGTTATCGGGTTTCTGAAAATTTTTGCCACTGCATTGACCTTGGGTTGGGGCGGTTCCGGGGGGATTTTTGCCCCTTGCCTGGTTATTGGCAGCTTCATGGGACTGACCTATCACCGGGGGCTGGTCCTCATGTTTCCCGGCGTTGACTGGGTTAATGAAGGCTGCTTTGCCTTGCTGGGTATGGCTGGCCTCATCAGTGGTATCCTCCAGGCACCCCTGACCGGTATTTTTCTCATTATCGAAATCACGGGCAGCTACGAGGTGATTCTGCCGTTGATCGTGGTGTCTGCACTGTCAACCACCCTCAGCCATTCGGTGGAACCAGCATCCTTTTACCTCAAAGACCTTGTCATGCGCGGACAACTGCTGCGACCGGGAACCGACGGCCGGGTACTGGCGGATATCGGAATTCCGGAGCTTCTCGAAACCGACTGTATTCCGGTATCACGATCCCTGTTTCTGCGGGATTTACTCAAGGTGATCCAGAAATCCAGACGAAACCACTTTCCCGTTGAAGACCCGGAAACCGGCGATTATCTAGGCATGATCAACCTGGATGATATGCGGCCCTATTTTTTCAATCCGGTCCTCTATGATACCGTGCTGGTCGAGCAGATTATGAACACGGATCTGCCCTGTGTTCACCCGGCAGAGGATCTTGGCACCGTGCTTCAGCAAATGGATGAACTGGGTCTGTTCAGCATGCCCGTCGTTTCCAATGGGCGGTTCAAGGGGATGATTTCCAAAGCGACGATTTTAGACAGGTACCGAAGGGAATTAATGGTCCAGACCGCACACTGACAGTATAAACGGCACGGGATGACATCGTTATTGAAAGGGACTTGAATAATGGAAATTCAGGTGTTTCATATTTTTCGCAACAATGCGCTGGGCAGGGAGACCTTGCTCCAGTCGATCTATTTTTCTGTGCAGACGAACGCCAACCTGTCGGTGTACGTGCCGGAACATACCAAATTTCTTATGTATTTTGAGAATGATGTGGTGCAGGTGGATTTAGACAGCTCTTATTTGACCCAGCCGGAAACAGCCGTAGAACGGGCCATGGCCCTTGCCGAAGCAGATGGACTGGTCCCGCGCAGGGTTGTTCCCCAGGCATTTACCGCCAGCACCCTGCCGGATATTCCAGTGAATTTCGATTTTATGACCTGTCCGCGGACGGTGAGTGATTTGTCTTCTAAAATCGGGCTCGGGTATATTGGTCCTCGGGTGCGGCGTATCGTGAAATGTGCCCGATTTCCAGTCCTGATTGCCACGCCGGTATTTAAACCCTGGACCCGGCTGGCTGTTTTTTTTGGAGGATCGGTCAACGGTGTGAAAGCCCTGAAACTAGGATTCCGCATGGCCCGGATGACCGGAATGCCGCTTCATGTCTTCACCCAGGCAGACGAGAAAGATAAAGCCTACTTTCAGGACATCATTGATCAGGAAGGCATCGCGGATACCTTTGAGAAACAGGTCGATACCTGGGACGTCTTTACATCGGGAAAATTCGAGGACAATCTGTATGCGGTTCCCCATGATGCCTTGTGCATTGTCGGTGCCTACGGCCATGGCGTGATCAAGGATATCCTGTTCGGCAGCATGGTCGAGCGGATCCAGGCCACACTCCCCAACCCCCTGATGATGGTGGGACCGAATTACGCAGCGTCTGTGGGCGGCTGACAGGCCGGCCGTCTAAAGACAACTGGGATCTACCGTCGTCAGCGACACCTCCCTGCGGAGGATGGCCCGGGCTGTGATGGCAAACTGGTCTGTCACATCTGAGACATAGAATTTTCGTCGCCCGTTTTTCGCCAGCCGTGCATCCACTTCCGGATGGGCGCCGAGATAGGCGACAACCGAGTCGGTAACGGCAATGGACGAGTCGATGATCTTGACCCGGGCGCCTGCTTTTTTCTGGATAATCGGCTTAAGCAGGGGGTAATGGGTACACCCGAGGATCAAAGTGTCCACCTGCCGTGTTTTGACCGGATGCAGATATTTTTTGACGATCATTCGTGTTTCCGGTTTTGTCAGCCATCCTTCTTCGACCAGCGGTACCAGCAGCGGGCAGGGCTGTGAAATGACCGTTGAATCCGGTGCTGCCTCCAGAATCATCCGCTCGTAAATACCGCTTTTAATCGTGGCCCGTGTACCGATCACGCCGATGCGGCCAGACCGTGTTTCCGCAATCGCCCGGTCAACTGCCGGGGTGATCACTTCAAACAGGGGCAGCTCTGCATAGGCAGACCGGATGGCTTTTGTGGCCACGCTCGATGCCGTGTTGCAGGCCATGATAATGATGCGGGCCCCTTTTTCCACCAGAAACGCAGTCAGCTCCCGGGCATATCGGATGACCGTGTCATGGCTTTTAGAGCCGTACGGGGTTCGGGCCGTGTCGCCGAAATAACAGATGTCATAGGCCGGTAGCCGGTCCATGATGGCCTTGACCGTGGTAAGACCGCCAATGCCTGAGTCAAAGATTCCGATCATAGATACTGTTTTCTTCGTAATGATAATATTCAACCATGAAGGCGTGTTGCCGGGTGTTCGGTGTCCGGAATCACACCTCTTTTCATTCGGCAGCGTGTATGGTACATCTCATCATCTTATCCGGCGGGCAGCGCGTGTACTGCTGTTTTGCCGGAAAAACCTGACACATATACTATAGCCCGGAAGGATAGGCAAATGAATACCAAGTATGTCGCACCGTCAATGGATCAGCAGATTTTCAATATGGGTCTCTCCGTGGAAACCGTTTCCGCCTACCTCAACGCCTGCGGCCTTAATGATGCGGGCGGCAATGTTCACATCGAGGCTCTGGATGCCACCTGGAGCCAGAACCGGGAAGCACTTGATGCGGCCCTGAAAGAACTGGCGGAAAAAAATATCATGATCGTGGAAAATGAACACATCCGGATACTGCCGCCAACGGAATGGAAAAAAGAGTAAATTAAAAAGACCGCCTTCATCGGCCCACTCGGGAGGCAGCCTTTTAAAGATTTGGCAACCCTATTTTTTTTCATTTAACGGCACGTGTTAAATGTCAGTCCAGGTCTTTTCGCAGTTCATTGAGCGCATCGAGTTCTTCTCTCACACGGCGTAGGACCGCTTTTTTCGGTGCCTCCGGGTTGATGCCGGGACAGGCGTCGGCCATGAGTTTCCAGTTGCCGGGTGCCCTGAGGACCCCTTCGATAAAGGGCCAGGCCCGGCACATGCGGGGTTTGACCGGATGGATGGAACAGTTCTCTTTAAAGAAGATACATTTTCCGTCATCTCCCAGAGCGATGACGGGTTTACCGCTGTCGGATATCTGGGTGAAGGTTTTCCGGAAGGTTTCGGGTGTGACATCGATGTAGCTTGCGATATTTTCGATATCCGCATCAGTCACATAGGTGCCGCCGTATCCATAGCAGCATTCGCCGCACTGCTTGCAGATAAAGACATCAGCTGTTTTTTCAGACACGATTTCGGGCCTCCATGGCGCGCTTCAGGGTTACCTGGTCAATCAGTTTCAGATCTCCTCCCATGGGAACGCCGGAGGCGATCCTGGAGACAGATACGGTTGTGCGGGCGAGCTGTTCGGCAATGTAGGCGGCGGTGGACTCCCCTTCCACGCCGGTGCCGGTGGCAAGAACCACCTCATCCACATCGCCTGTATTCACACGGTTGAGCAGCTCCCGGATCCGGATATCAGCCGGTCCGATGCCGTCCATGGGCGAGAGCACGCCTTGGAGAATATGATACACACCGGTGAATGCGCCGGATCTTTCAATGGCAATGAGATCTGCCGGGTTTTCCACCACGCAGACAAGCCGCTGGTTGCGGGAGGGATCAGCGCAGAGCCGGCAGAGGTCACTGTCACAGAGATTGAAACACTGCCGGCACATGCGGGTCTGCGCCTTGACATCCCGGATACCCGCAGCAAGGGCTTCCGCTTCAGGGGCCGGCATGCGCAGGATATGCAGAGCCATGCGTTCGGCTGTTTTGACGCCGATGCCGGGCAGTCTGCTCAGACGCTGAATCAGGGTCTGGATGGAAGGCGGATACGGGGTCATGGCTGTTGACTACATCATGCCGGGGATGTTCATCCCGCCGGTGATTTTGGCCATTTCGCTGGAAACCATTTCCTGGGATTTGGCAATGGCGTCGTTGACCGCTGCCATGACCAGGTCCTGCAGCATTTCGATGTCTTCCGGATCCACCACTTCCTTTTCAATGGTGATGCCTTCGATGAACTGTTTGCCGGTGGCAATCACGCGCACCATACCGCCGCCAGCGGTGGCTTCCACGGTGCGGGTGGCGAGTTCATCCTGCAGTTTTGCCATTTTGGTCTGCATTTTCTGGGCCTGCTTCATGATGCCGGCCATGTTGCCCATGCCTTTCATACCTCATTCTCCTTTGGCTTAAAAACAGTAATATTCAGAATCCGTCCGCCGAGTTCCCGGAGCGCTTTCTGGACAATGGGATGATGTTCCGCTTCCTGGCGCATCTGGTCTTCCTGACGTTTTTTCTGAATGCGTGTATCCTGGGTTCCGGTTTTACCGATAACGGTCAGGGTGATCGGCTCACCTATATAGGGCGTTAATGCCGCTTTGATCAATGCCTGTTGCTTGTCATCCTGAATACGGCTCAGATCAAAGCGGGTACCCGTAATTTCCAGTTCAATACTTTGATTTGCCATTTTTTTCAAGGTGCATTTCCCCAGGCAGGCGGCGAGCGCCGGATGGGCATTGGAAAGCTGCTGCCGGACCGCATTCCAGATAGCCTCGGGCGGTGCATCCTTTGGCAGGGACGGCGGTGCGGGAGGCAGGGGTGGCCCCTGGGTTGGCATGGGTACCGATTCGCTGTAAGGCGGGGAAGGTGCTGGCATGCGCTGGGGGTATTCGGCAGGGGGCGGTTCCTGAGAGGGCGTTTGTGCGGGCGCGGGCCGGGATGCCGGATGCGGGGGGACGCTTTGGGGCGGCGCTGCCGCATACTGTTCCGGGAGCTTGGGTGGCGGCGTCTGCCAGTTGGGTTGGGGGGACTGCACCGGCTTATCCGGTGCCGGTCCATCACCTGCCATCATTTTATCCAGCCGTTTGATCAGTCCGGAAACGGATTCGGCCCGGGGTTTCTGCAGGAGTTTGAGAAAGAGGGTTTCCATGGCAAACCGGGGGCTGGCACTGAACCGGACCCGGGACGTTTCCGCGATGAGCAGATCCACGATAGCGGCCAGCCAGGGACCGCTTACGGCCGCTGCCTGTTCCTGAAGGGCTTGATGCTCATGGGCCGGGGTATCAATGAGATCCGGACGGTCCGGGGCCATTTTTGCCACCAGCAGATGGCGGAAATGCGCGATCAGATCAGCATGGAAGGCCCTGAAATCGTGGCCGCCGGCATGAAGGGCTGCAATGCTGTCTAACAGTAGGGGCGCGTCACCGCGGATCAGAGCGGCTGCGGCATCGAAGATCTGTTTTCTGTCCATGACTCCGAGCAGTTCAGCTGCATGGTCATGGGTGACGGGTCCGGGTGTTGCGCTGAGCAGCTGGTCAAGCAGACTCAGGGAGTCCCGGACCGATCCCCCGGCTTCACGCGCCACCAGTTCGATGGCTTCAGGCGCGACTTCCCTTTTTTCTGCCGCGCAGATGTTCATGAGATGTGCGGCAAGTGTGGTGATGTCCACCCGTCTGAGGTCATGCCGCTGGCAGCGGGAGAGGATGGTGATCGGAATTTTGTGCGGTTCGGTGGTGGCAAAGAAAAACAGCACATGCGGAGGCGGTTCTTCGAGGGTTTTTAACAGGGCATTGAAGGCTGCAATGCTCAGCATATGGACTTCATCTATAATATAGATCTTGTTGGGACTCCGGGTGGGTGCGTATTTCACCGTTTCTCTGAGATCCCTTATCTGGTCCACGCTGTTGTTGGATGCGCCGTCGATTTCAAACACGTCTGCGGCATGTCCGGATGTAATATCCGTGCAGGATGCACATGTATTGCACGGCGTGTCTGTGGGACCCTTTTCGCAGTTGAGTGCTTTTGCCAGGATGCGTGCAAGGGTGGTCTTGCCGGTTCCCCGGGGGCCGGCAAAGAGGATGGCATGGGCAACGCGGGATGCGGCAATGGCATTTTTCAGCGTGGTTGTCACATGCTGCTGACTGATCACATCCTCAAAGGTCTGTGGCCGGTATTTTCTGGCAAGAACAAGATATGACATAATCCGTTTCGCGGCCTTTCTGCTGTGTAAAGTAGAATCGTTTATACCTGTGCCCATGCCACAGGCGCGTTGCCGTGTATCGTGGATTGAAGGTAATACGGATTGGGGTCAAATGGAAGGAGAAGTGATGGATGCGAGGAAATAAAAATGGCGGAGAGAATGGGATTCGAACCCATGGTACCGTTAAGTACACACGCTTTCCAAGCGTGCACCTTCAGCCACTCGGTCATCTCTCCGCTTGCGTTTCAGAACGAGGGGGGAGCAACGATCTCCTATTCCCCGTCCAAATGTGCACCATGCTTTACAGGGTTTGGAAAAAAGAGTCAACAAGAAATTAGTTTGTTCGGGGACCGGTTAACAGCTTTAAACAGGATTTGAACTTGAATATCGGCGCCGGATTTAGTATTTTCTGCAATTCTGTTTGGTTGATAGATGGCTGCAAAACGATTTCAATGACAGAGGGGAATTCCATGGCAAGCGTCGCTCCGTTCAACGGTATTTTGTATAATCCTGAGGTCATCCCATCCATGGGCGATGTGGTTGCACCGCCCTATGACGTGATTTCGCCCGAAGCCCAGAAGCTGCTTCATGAGCGCCATCCGAACAATGTGATCCGCCTGATTCTGGGACGCGACGAAGCAGGGGATGCGCCGGGAAACAACCGGCATACCCGCGCAGCCGGGTGGTTTGAAAGCTGGCAGGAAGCCGGTGTGCTCAAACAGGATGACACGCCGGCGTTTTACCTGACCCGTGTGACCTTCACGGTGGATAACGCGACCTATACCCGCTACGGTCTGATCGCTACTGTCAAGCTGGAACCCTTTGAAAACGGTGTGATTTTGCCCCACGAGCAGACGTTTTCAACGGTGAAATCCGAACGGCTGGAGCTGCTCAAGCTGTGCAAGGCCAATTTCAGCCAGATTTTCTCGATCTATTCAGACCCTGAACTTGCGCTTTTTGACACACTGCTGAAAGCAGCCGAATCCATGGCGCCGATCATGGATCTGGTGGATGACAACGGAGAAACGCATCACCTGTGGCGGTTCACCGATACGGCCCTGCTCGCTGAAGTGACCAGTGCATTTGCCGATAAATGCCTGTATATTGCAGACGGGCATCACCGCTATGAAACCGCCCTTAATTATCGCAACTGGCTGGCGGAGACAGACCCGTCATTTGATGAAACCCATCCGGCCAACGGGATTATGATGTATCTGTGTGCCATGGAAGATCCGGGCATGCTGATTCAGCCCACCCATCGTGTGCTCCAGTCTCTTGGTGCTGAGAACATCGCGGCGTTCCGGGCGGCACTGCCGACGTATTTTGACGTGGCTGCCATGGCGGCCGGTGAAAACTGCCGGGACCTGACCGCCGAAATGGCAAAACAGGCGTCAGATAAGGGGACCGTATCACTGGGCGTCTTGCTGGATGGTGAGGCGGACGCGCTTCTCCTGACGCTCAGGCCCGGGGTGATGGATGAGTTGTTTGCAGATGATCTGCATCCGACGCTCCGGTATCTGGATGTGTCGGTGCTGACCTGGCTGCTTTTAAACAAGCTGCTGGGGCTGACGGCCAAAGATCTGGATAATCCTGATGTGATCACCTACACCAGTAACGCCGGGGATGCGGCTGAACAGGTGCGTTCCGGAGCCGCTGTAGCCGCCTTTATTCTGAACGGAACAAGGATGCAGCAGGTGATCGATATTGCTGAAGCCGGAGAGATCATGCCGCGGAAAACCACCTATTTTTATCCCAAGGCCTTGACCGGTTTGGTCCTGAACCGGCTGACCCGGTAACTCGTCGGATTTTTATCGGTAATATCCGGCGGCTTCGCCGGTTAACTGAAGGGAGCCCTGCTGGTAGACCACCAGCGGGGCTTCTTTTTTGCAATTCGGCAACGCCGCGCCAGGGGCCGGGAAACCAAAGGCTATCATCACGCGCTGGTCCGGGGCATCCGCATGGGCGCGTATAAAACGGAGCCGGTGTATGTGGCCGCCAGATGCGGTGATCGCACGTATCAGTTCATCTGTGCGGTTTGCAGGGTAGATGGTTGCGGCCTGACCATCCGGGGAAAGGCGGTCGCGGCAGGTTCGGACGAGGCGCTCCATGGGCAGGGTAAACGCGTGGTTGGCAAGGGCTTTTTCCTGGCAAGGGCTGATCCGTCCGCTGTCCGGCGTGTAAAATGGGGGATTGCTGATGATCCAGTCCACAGGACCGATCGATTGCATGCCCGCATGGGATAACACATCCCCGTGATGAATCTGGATCCGGTTTTCTGCGTTGTTCAGGCGGACATTTTTCTCTGCCAGTGCCGCGAGATTTGGCTGGATTTCCACTGCGTGGATATACCGGATCTGGGGGTGGCGGTCCGTCAGGAGCAACGGGATGATGCCGCATCCGGTTCCCGCATCCAGGCCCGTGCTCTCCGGAGCCGGGTCAAGGAAATGGGCGATAAAGACCGGGTCCATGGAAAATCGGTACCCGTGTTTGTGCTGATACAGGCGGATCCGGCCGCCTGCGATGACATCCAGGGTACAGGCGGCAGCCCTGGGCTGGGTGGTCAAACAGGACCGACCTTGAACCGGATATCTGCGATCAAAGGGCGCCCGATGGCCTGGTTCAGGGTGTCGATGAGGTCTGTTTTCCGGTAGTGGAGATGGTGGAGCCAGGGGGCGCCTGCCACATGGATGACAAGGAGGCGTCCATCAAAGGAGGCCGGTTTTGCCGCATCACCGACAATGGGAGATGCCGCCTGTTCCCAGACATCCCAGACCGCAAACAGGTCAGGGTCCAGGGTCGGGCGAAGGGCATTGAGGGTGCCGGCCAGGGTGTCGGCGATGGACACAGGCAGGGTTCCCGATGGTTTTCGTGTCATCGTGGCGGTTCCTGATTCAGGGGTGCGGGTGCGTTGGGTGGTTCCCGTGAATCTTATACCGTTTCTGGTGAAAAAATGTCAAATGCCGAAGCGGTTGGGTGGTTTTTCCAAAAGGCCTTGAAAGATGGGGCGATCATGGATAGTATTGTCCTTAATAGTGGCAGGTGACGGACAGGCGAAAAAGGGGCTGCCGTGGGCGGGCCCGGTTGCCTGGTCGGATCAAAACAAAAACGGACATCAATAAAATGGGATGCACAGATGAACTGGGATTGGGATAAATTACGCGAGCAGCAGAAACGGCAATCCGGGCAGCGTCCGGGCGGCGGCAGTCCGGGTGGTGGGGGCGGGACACCGCCTCAGCTGGATGAATTGCTGGGACAGTTTAAAAAATTCAGACTGCCCAGCGGCTTTCTTCTGATCATCGTCCTTACACTGCTGTTGTTGTTGGGTTCTTCCATGGTATATACGGTGGGACTGGATGAAGTGGCCATTGTGCAGCGGTTTGGCAAATATGTCCGCACCGAGCAGCCGGGTCTTAACTTCAAGCTTCCGGGCGGCATTGAAAAACGGACCAACATTAAGGTCAAGCGTGTGTACAAGGAAGAGTTTGGCTTTCGGACCGAAGCAGCGGTGAACCGCTCCCGGCGTTCCCGGGCATCCGATGAAGATCAGGTGTCCCTGATGCTCACCGGTGATCTGAACGTGGCAGTGGTTCCCTGGATCGTCCAGTACCGGATCAAGGATCCGTACAATTACATGTTCAAGGTATCCAACCTGCGTCAGCTGCTACGGGACATGGCGGAATCGAGTATGCGTCTTGTGGTGGGAGATCGGAGCATCAACGAAGTAATCAGTAAGCGGGAAGAAATTGCCGAAGAAGCCAAGGGCCTGTTGCAGCAGGAACTGGATCTGGCGGAAACCGGTCTTTACGTGGTCACCATTGAAATGAAAAAAACCAACGTACCTGGTCCCGTGCAGGATTCGTTCAACGAGGTCAACCAGGCCATCCAGGAAAAAGAGCGCATGATCTACAATGCCCGGGAAGACTACAACAAGGCCATCCCCAAAGCACGCGGGGATGCGGAACGTGTGGTCAAACAGGCTGAAGGGTATGCTCAGGACCGGATCAACCGCGCCAAGGGGGATGCGGCCCGGTTTATCTCCATCTATAATGAATACGTGAAGGCCGAAGATGTGACCAAACGCCGCATGTATCTGGAAACCATGAAGGATGTGTTTCCGCGTCTGGGACAGAAGTATGTGGTTGATTCGGATCAGCAGAATTTTCTGCCGCTACTTAACATGGGGCGTCAGGGCGGAGGACTGAATGAAAACTAATTCACTTTTACTGTTACTGGTGCTGGCCCTGGCGGTCGGCATTTACATGTCTGCCTTTGTGGTGGATGAGACGGAGCAGGTGGTGGTGACCCGGTTTGGGCGAGTGGTTCGTAAACCGATCATGGAGCCGGGCCTGAATTTCAAGGTGCCGATGATCGATATGGCGAATCGGTTCCCTAAAAACCTGCAGGAATGGGACGGGGATCCGGGTCAGATTCCCACCCTTGATAAAACCTATATCTGGGTGGATACCTTTGCGAGATGGCGGATTGTCGATCCCATTAAATTTTTTCAGACCGTCGGGGATATCTATAGTGCCCTGGGACGGCTGGACGATATCATCGACCCGGCTGTGCGGAATTTCATTACTTCCAACAAGCTGATTGAGGCCGTGCGTAAAACCAACCGGAAACTCGACACGTTTGAGGAGGGGATCCATGAGGAAGAGCGGGATGATACGACGACCTATGCGATTACTGTGGGCCGTGAACAGATCACCCGGGATATTATGAAACAGGCCCAGCCCAAGCTCGATGGCTTCGGGATCGAGCTGGTCGACGTAAAGATCAAGCGGATCAACTATGTTGAGAAGGTTCAGGAGTCGGTCTATAACCGGATGGTTGCGGAGCGGAACCAGATTGCAGAAAAATTTCGCTCTGAAGGTGCCGGGGAAGCTCAGAAGATTCGAGGGGATAAGGAAAAAGAACTCAAGATTATCACCTCCGAGGCCTATCGTCAGGGGGAAGAGCTGAAAGGGAAGGCGGATGCCGAGGCGATTCGGATATACGCGGATGCCTATCAGCGGGCGCCGGAATTCTATTCCTTCATGAAAACACTTGAAACCTATAAGGATACAGTGGACAGCAATACATCGGTGGTGCTGTCAACAGATTCTGAGTTTATGAAGTACCTGAAGGGTTACAAGACAGAAAAATAGAAGAAAACAAGCAGGAAAAGCGTCTGAAATTCAGGCGCTTTTCCTGCTTTAACAATGGGAGATGCGGTCAGATTATTTACCTTTTCTTCTCTGGTGCCGCGTCCGTGCGAGCAGTTTTCGGTGTTTATGCTTACGCATCTTTTTGCGTCGTTTCTTGATTACACTACCCAATGGATCACCTCCTTATAGTATTTTTGATAACAGCTACATACACTATCATTCTTTTTTCTTTTTTGTCCACCCCTTTTTCGACGTCTTTTTCGACGTCTGGGCGGCAGACCGGGATGGGGTCGGTATGCATCCGGACGTCGCGGGCATCAACCTGACAATAAAAATGGTTTTCGGGTATTGACAAGCCGGCTTCGTGCCCTATTTTTATAGCAGTTTTGATGATTGTTTGTTTTAACTATATGTTTTTATTAATTTATCAGGATTGGGGAGAAGTGTAGATGCCCATTTATGAATACCAGTGCATCGGGTGTGGTGCCGTGCATGAAGTTGTGCAGAAAATAACCGACGCGCCGCTGGAAACGTGCCCGAGCTGTCAGGGAGAGCTGCACAAACTGATTTCCCACAGTGCCTTTCATTTGAAGGGAGATGGCTGGTATGTGACCGATTACAGTGGTTCCAAATCAAGTGCATCCGGCAATACGCCCGATAGTCCCGGTGAACCGGCTGCCGCACCGGCAGCATCCAGCGCTGACGGCTGACGGTCACCGGGCGAGTGCCATCGCAGGAAACGGGTGTAAAAAATACAGTGCTGCCCTTTACAACCCACCAGCGATGCTTATTATCCCTTCCAATAAAATAGTGAATAACAGATGTAAAAGTCGTACTTGTATTTATTGCGATCTATAAGGAGGAAACGCGAAATGAACATCAGACCGTTGCATGACAGGATCCTGGTAAAACGACTTGAAGAAACCACGACCACCAAGGGCGGTATCATTATTCCGGATACAGCGAAAGAAAAACCTGCTGAAGGTACCGTGATTGCCGTGGGTAACGGCCGCGTGCTCGACGATGGCAAGGTGATTCCCCTGGAACTCAAGGAAGGTGACCGTGTGTTGTTCGGTAAATACGGGGGTAACGAGGTAAAAATCGACGGCGAAGAATACCTGATTCTCCTCGAATCCGATGTACTGGGTGTCGTGACAGACTAATTATCGTCCGTAATAACGAAAACAGCCTGAAAATACACTGAATCAGATACTATTTGGAGGATATAATGGCAAAACAGATTATTTATGATGCAAAAGCCCGTGAAGCGATGCTGAACGGTGTAAATACCCTGGCGGACGCTGTCATGGTCACCTTGGGTCCCAAAGGCCGCAATGTGGTCATCGAAAAATCCTGGGGCTCTCCCACGGTCACCAAAGACGGTGTGACGGTGGCAAAAGAGATCGATCTTGAAGACAAGTTCGAAAACATGGGCGCTCAGATGGTCAAAGAAGTTGCCAGCAAGACCAGCGACATGGCTGGTGACGGTACCACCACGGCCACTGTTCTGGCACGTGCCATCTATACCGAAGGCCAAAAACTGGTGGTTGCCGGCCATAACCCCATGGGCATTAAACGCGGCATTGACAAGGCCGTTGAGACCATCGTTGCTTCTCTGCGCGAACTCAGCACCTCCACCAAAGATCAGCGTGAAATCGCTCAGATCGGTACCATTTCCGCCAACAACGACGAAACCATCGGTAACATCATCGCCGAAGCCATGGATAAAGTCGGTAAAGAGGGCGTTATCACCGTAGAAGAAGCCAAATCCATGGAAACCACCCTGGACGTGGTTGAAGGGATGCAGTTTGATCGCGGTTACCTCTCTCCCTACTTTGTCACCAACAATGAAAAAATGGTTGCTGAACTGGAAGATCCGTTCATCCTCTTGTCTGAGAACAAGATCAGCAGCATGAAAGATCTGCTGCCGGTTCTCGAGCAGGTGGCAAAAGCCGGTAAACCGCTTCTCATCGTTGCCGAAGACATCGAAGGCGAAGCCCTGGCAACACTGGTTGTCAACCGTCTGCGCGGCACCCTGAACGTGGCGGCTGTCAAGGCGCCGGGTTTTGGTGATCGTCGTAAGGCCATGCTGCAGGATATCGCCATTCTCACCGCCGGCCAGGTTGTTTCCGAAGATGTGGGTATCACCCTGGAAGGCATGACCCTGGCAGACCTGGGCCGCGCCAAGAGCGTTGTGATCGATAAAGACAATACGACCATCGTTGACGGCTCTGGTTCCCGTGAAGACCTGGAAGCCCGGGTCAAGCAGCTGCGTGCTCAGGCAGAAGAAACCACTTCTGACTATGATCGTGAAAAGCTGCAGGAACGCCTGGCCAAGCTGATCGGCGGCGTTGCGGTGATCAGTGTCGGTGCAGCCACCGAGACCGAAATGAAGGAAAAGAAAGCCCGCGTTGAAGACGCATTGAACGCGACCCGCGCAGCTGTTGAAGAAGGCGTGGTTCCGGGCGGTGGTGTGGCCCTGGTACGTTGCATTGCGTCTCTGGAAAAGCTGGAGGGTGATGCGGAAGAAAAACTGGGCATCAACGTGATCCGCCGGGCCATCGAAGAACCCCTGCGTCAGATTTCCAACAACGCCGGTCTGGAAGGCTCTGTTGTGATTGACAAAGTCAAGAACAGCGAAGGTGCTTTCGGCTACAATGCCCGTCAGAACAAATACGAAGACCTGATCGAAGCCGGTGTTATTGATCCGACCAAGGTGGTGCGTTTTGCACTGCAGAATGCATCCAGCGTTGCATCTCTGATGCTGACCACAGAATGCATGATCGCAGACAAGCCTGAAGAAAAGGCGGATATGGGTGCTGCTGCCGGTATGGGCGGTATGGGCGGCATGGGCGGTATGGGCGGCATGATGTAATTGCTTCCCGGCGCTGCGGGCTTGTTGTGCTAATAAAAAAAAGCCCTGTCTTCTATCGAAGACAGGGCTTTTTTTATGGTGATGATCCTAACTGCCGGCAGCCCCCACAAGGGTGGCTGTGCCGGACAGCATTTGTTAGTACCGATAGTGGTCTGGCTTGTAGGGGCCTTCCACAGGAACGCCGATGTACTGGGCCTGTTTGTCAGAGAGCGTGGTCAGGTGCACACCCAGGCGACCGATATGGAGGCGGGCCACTTCTTCATCCAGGGCCTTGGGCAGGACGTAAACCTGTTTTTCCAGGGGTTCGCTGGCCAGTTTGATCTGGGCCAGGGTCTGGTTGGTGAAACTGCTGCTCATAACAAAGCTGGGGTGGCCAGTGGCGCATCCCAGATTAACGAGGCGGCCTTCGGCCAGCACGATGATGGAACGGCCGGATTTGAGCCGCCACTGGTCTACCTGGGGTTTGATGTGGGTGCGCACGCATTCAGTGCTGTTTTCCAGGTAGCTCATCTCGATTTCATGGTCAAAGTGGCCGATGTTGCAGAGGATGGCTTCGTCTTTCATCTGTTCCATGTGTGCGCCGGTGACCACATCGCAGCATCCGGTGGCGGTGACAAAAATATCCGCTTCTGACACGGCCCGTTCCATGGTGGTAACTTCAAAACCTTCCATGGCTGCCTGGAGTGCGCAGATGGGGTCGATTTCTGTGACCAGTACCCGGGCACCGAATCCGCGCATGGATTGCGCACAGCCCTTGCCAACGTCACCGTATCCGCAGACCACGATGGTCTTGCCGGCGATCATGGTGTCTGTGGCCCGCTTGATGCCGTCTGCCAGGGAGTCCCGGCATCCATAGATGTTG
This sequence comes from Deltaproteobacteria bacterium, assembly GCA_002748835.1. GTDB lineage: Bacteria > Desulfobacterota > Desulfobacteria > Desulfobacterales. The sequence continues at coordinate 132,493 of PDTL01000017.1, read as the reverse complement.
TCAAATTTCGACTTGGTGACAGAATCGTTCACGTTGATGGCCGGAAAGAGCAGTTCACCGGCTTCCGCCAGCTGGTAAAGGCGGCCCACACCGGTGGTGGTTTCTTCTGAAACGCCGCGGATGTTAGCCGCCAGTTTCCGCCAGCGTTCGGGGTCTCTTTGATAAGCGGCCCGGAGGCGTTCCATAAGGCAGTTCATATCTGCGGTGTCATGGGTTTGGGAGAGCGATTCTGGGTTCAGTTCGCACTTGACCCCCTGGTGAATCATCAAGGTGGCATCCCCGCCGTCATCCACAATCAGATCCGGCCCACTGCCGTCCGGCCAGGTCAGGGCCTGCTCAGTGCACCACCAGTATTCCTCGAGACTTTCACCTTTCCAGGCAAAAACAGCGGCAGTCCCTTTTTTGACAATGGCAGCGGCCGCGTGATCCTGGGTGGAGAAGATGTTGCAGGAAGCCCAGCGGATATCCGCGCCTAGGGCATGGAGGGTGTCGATAAGCATGGCGGTCTGGATGGTCATATGAAGACTGCCGGAGATCTTGAGCCCTTTGAGGGGTTTTTCCGCGCCGTATTTGGTGCGCACAGCCATCAGACCGGGCATTTCGTTTTCAGACAGCTCCATTTCCTTGATGCCGAAATCAGCCTCGGACATGTCTGCAACCTTGTAGCTCAGGCTGGGGTCAAGTTCCAGAAAGGGTGTATTTTTTTCGTTTTCAATGGGTAAACCAGACATTCGGTTATCTCCTGTTTGTTTCAGTTACTGTGACCGGCGCGGGCTGGCGCCGGCCGTCATTTTCAAGTGAAGGGGCCGACCTATCAGAGACCGGCCAGCGAGCGGATTTCTTCCGCTTTATGGGTTGATTCCCAACTGAATTCCGGCTCATTGCGGCCAAAGTGACCGTATGCAGCGGTTTTTCTGTAAATCGGGCGTTTGAGATCCAGGTACTGGATCAGGCCGGCCGGACGCAGGTCAAAGACCTGGTTGACAATTTCAACGGCTTTGGTCTCGGCAATCCGTCCGGTACCCATGAAGTCGACCAGGAGAGAGACCGGCTTTGAAACACCGATGGCATAGGCGACCTGGACTTCGCATTTTTTGGCCAGTCCTGCGGCGATCAGGTTTTTGGCAATGTGGCGGCCCATGTAAGACGCGCTGCGGTCCACCTTTGAGGGGTCTTTTCCGGAAAAACAGCCGCCTCCATGGCTTCCCTGACCGCCATAGGTGTCAACAATGATCTTCCGTCCGGTCAGACCGCAGTCACCCATGGGGCCGCCGATGACAAACCGGCCGGTGGGGTTGATAAAATAGCGGGTGCCTGCATCGATCATATCCGCGGGCAGGACCTTTTTAACCACTTCTTCAATGACCGCTTCCCTGAGGGTGTCATAGGTGACATCCGGGATGTGCTGGGTGGAGAGGACCACGGTATCAATACGCTTCGGAATGCCTCCGTTTTCGTATTCGATGGTGACCTGGGATTTCCCGTCTGGCCGCAGGAAGGGGAGTATACCGGTTTTTCTGACTTCGGCAAGGCGCCGGGTCAGCTTGTGGGCAAATGTGATGGGCATGGGCATGAGTTCCGGGGTTTCGTCGCAGGCAAAGCCGAACATGAGGCCCTGGTCACCTGCACCCTGATCAAGGTCGATCCCTTCACCGGTGTTCACGCCCTGGGCAATATCCGGGGACTGATGGTCGATGCTGGTCAGCACCGCGCAGGTTTGCCAGTCAAACCCCATGTCCGAGGAATCGTATCCGATGTCCTTGATGGTGGCGCGGATAAGTTCTGGAAAATCGACATAGCAGGAGGTGGTGATCTCACCGGCAATCACGGCCATACCGGTGGTGACCAGGGTTTCGCAGGCCACCCTGCATGCTTTGTCTTCTGCCATGATCGCATCTAAAATAGCATCGGAAATCGCGTCAGCTACCTTGTCCGGATGACCTTCGGTAACAGATTCGGATGTAAACAGATAAGACTGCTTGCTCATAAGTTCTCCTTTTTGTGCTGTCAGACGGTGTCTGTGCAGCATCGGGTAAATAATGCCGGTCCATCGTGTGAGACGGATTTCCGGTTATCGGTTTGTCAAAACGGTTATAGATGAGAGCGGGGATCAGACACTGTGTGCCCGACGCGTATGTGATCGTCGTGTCAGGTGTGACCGGAAAAAAAGGGCCTCCGGAAAGGATTCGGTGGCTTTTTTATATGTGGCATCAGGCAGGATGTCAATGATTTTGTGAAGATTTTTGTGATGAACGTTTGCCAATGCCATTAAAATTGTTGACTATCTGAATATAACGATATATCAAGATATCGTTATATATTGATTGCTGGAGTGATGAGCGCCTTCGGCGTCGCGGCACTCGGAATACTGCGATCTGCGGAAAGGATTCGGCATCTGTTTTCGTTGGTATGCAGTAAGTGTATGATGTGGAGTGCAATTTTAGGCCTTGCCGGCAGGTGTGGCATGCGGGGATGTGTGTCCGTATGCGGGTCGGCAGGATAGGGGAGGTGTTTGTTTGATGCAGACATATGAATGCGGTTTGGTGACCGGTGTGGGATCCGCCCTGATGGATCTCTTGGTTCATGAATCAGATGCGTATCTGAATGCGGTGGGAATCGAAAAAGGCGGTATGACCCTGATGGACATCGAAGCCATAGACCGGGCGCTCTCGTTTGCCGCCGATGCGCCGGAAATGGTGCCGGGTGGCGCCACCTGCAACACCCTGGTGGGGGTGGCCCGGCTGGGCGGAAAAAGTCGTTTTCTTGGGAAATGCGGTGATGATGCGGTGGGGGATGCGTATATAAAGTCCCTGACCGACTGCGGGATGGATGTTCGTCTGATGCGGTCTGCCACGCCCACAGGCCGGGTGCTGTCCGTGATTACGCCAGATGCGGAACGGTCCATGTGGACCTGTCTGGCTGCCTCGTCTGAACTGGGGCCGGCAGATCTATCGGCAGATGATTTTTCGGGCACGCAGTATGCCGTGGTGGAAGGTTATCTGCTGTTCAATCCAGACCTGATGAATGCCGCGCTGAAGGCGGCTAAGGCGGCAGGCGCAAAAGTGGTGCTGGATCTGGCGAGTTTCACGGTGGTTCGGGAGTGTCTGGACCTTCTGAAAACGCTGATTCCCGCATATGTGGATATCCTGGTGGCCAATGAGGATGAGGTGGCGGAATATACCGGGGAGACCGATCCTGAAACGGCCCTTGCCCGTCTGTCCGATGGGGTGGAGATCGCTGTCCTCAAACGCGGGGCGAGCGGGAGCCTGATTTCGGATAAAGGCAAGGTGATCCGCGTCCCAGCGGAAACCGGTGCACCCATTGTCGATACCACCGGTGCGGGAGATCTGTGGCTGGGCGGCTTTCTATACGGCCTTTCAGCCGGATATACGATTCTGGATGCCGGAAAAATTGGCGCTGCCTGCGGATATGAGGTGTGCCGGGTGGTGGGCGCCTGGATTCCCGATGAGGGATGGGCGCGCATACAGCAAACGCTGTCCGCGTGAGACGGTTCGCCCGAATTCGTGACAGAAAGAAACGTAAGCGGCAGACGCCATCTGCGTGCCTGGGGTGCCTGCTGCACGATCTTGGGGTTGACACTGGTCCGTGTGTCGGCTATTTTGCAATCTGCTTACCTGCGTATGATCGTGCGGATTATCAGTTTTTTTAAGGTGGCTCAGTCACAGTTGCAACCTGCGGCGATGTGACAGGTCACAACGCGTTGATGATATCAGAAGACGTCTGGAGCAATCATGGGTGGTGAATCACTGAATGTCGTACATATGTTTTTAAATGCCGGCTGGGTGGTGAAGCTGGTTCTCCTCTTACTCCTGTCCGCGTCCATCACATCATGGGCGATTATCTTCATCAAATACCGTTCCCTGCGAAAGGCTTACCGGGAGTCGGTTCGGTTCACCGAAGCCTTCTGGCAGGGACAGGATCTGTCAGCGGCCTTCACCTTTGCCAAACGGCTGAAGATGAGTCCGGTGGCCCGGATGTATCGGATCGGCTATATCGAACTCAAACGGATGCGTCAGGTCAACAGCACCACGGCCGGCGGATCGTTCGAAACCGCGTCTGCAGCTGGCGGACTTGAAAACATCAAGCGAACCCTGCGACGCTCCAGCACAACCGAACTCACGCGTCTATCCCATCTGATCCCCTTTCTGGCAACCACGGGAAACACCGCCCCCTTTGTCGGATTGTTCGGCACGGTCTGGGGCATCATGAACTCCTTTCACAACATCGGCGAAAAGGGGTCTGCCTCCCTTGCGGCCGTTGCTCCGGGTATTTCCGAGGCGCTGGTCGCGACCGCTGTGGGGTTGGCCGTGGCCATCCCCGCGGTTGTGGCATATAACTTTTTTATCCAGCGAATTCGGGTGCTGGATGCGGAACTTCAGAATTTTTCCGCTGATTTTCTCAATATCATTGAGCGGGATATCCTCAGGGCGCAGGGAGGTCAGAGCGGATGATTCATGGCGGCAGCGGGCAGGATCCCTTTTTGGCGGAAATCAACGTGACGCCATTTGTCGATGTCATGCTGGTGCTCCTGATTATTTTTATGGTCACGGCACCCATGATGATTCAGGGGGTGAATGTGGCACTTCCAGAAACCATCTCCGCTCCCATGGAAGCCGAGGATGATCAATTGGTGGTCACGGTTGATGCCCACGGGAAAATTTTTATCAATGACGCTTCGGTGACACTCGAATTCTTGAAGGAGAAACTATCGGCGATTCTTAAAACACGCGCCAGCCGAAATGTGTTTTTAAAAGCGGACAAGTCGGTTTCCTACGGCAGCGTCATCCAGGTCATGGCAGCGGTAAAACGTGCTGGCGTGGCAAAGCTGGGGATGATCACCGAACCGCTGGATGAAGAACGCCGGCAGTGATTCGGAAGGAAACAGGTATGCCGGCATCCTCAGCCTTACTCCAGCCGAACGGCCCTGAGACTTCGGCGTTTAAAAAAGCGGTTCTTGTCTCCTTGTTGCTGCATTTTACAGCGCTGTTCGGAATGGTCTATTCTCCCTCGCTCCGACTGGACCCCAAGCAGACGTTTAAAGCTATTGATGTGGATCTGGTCGCGCCGCAAACGCCGCGCCAGCCGAAGCCGCGCCCTGTTGCGCCGGCCAAAAAGGTGCAACCGCCCAGACCCAGACCTGTGACGAAAAAGAACGTGGCCGTGCGGAAGCCTGCCAAGGCAGTGCCGGTGCGCCAATCAAAGGTGGGAATCAAACGATCACTGAAAAATAAAACCTATAAACCGGAAAAGGCCATTGATTCGGCACTGGACCGATTGGCAAGACATGTCGAGAAAGAACCTCCGAAGACCGATCCCGTGAAAGCAGCCATTGAACAGATCCGTCGAAAGGCACCACAGAAAAAAAATAAGGTTGATACGGATTCCGATCAGAATAAAAAGAATCACTCCGCTGACACGGGTGGCAGCAGCGTGGATAAAGAACGAAAAAATATTTATATGCACCAGGTCGCCCTGGCAATTCAAGAAAAATGGGCATACTCGGAACAAATGGCGGGTGGTGATCAGGGGCTGATCACTAAAATTGTCATTAAAGTTTTACCCAATGGCGTGATTGATGAACATTGGTTCACAGAACGTTCGTTGAACACCTATTTAAATACATCCGCAATCAATGCGATTCAAAAAGCGAATCCCGTATTGCCTCACCCGCCTGGAATTAAAGAACCTTTTATTACCATCACTTTGGGGTTTACGCCTTCAGGATTAGAGTGATGCATCTGACAACCTGTAAACATATCACGGCACCCTGAAAGGTAAAAAATGATAGGTAGATATAGTCACATGAAGATCGTGCTGATCTTGATCGGGTTGATATGCGCATTATCCAGCTCAGCGTTGGCTGAAGATTATATACCGATTACACCGTTTATTAAAAAGATTCCCATTGCCATTCCCGCGTTCAAACAGGTTTCGGGTACGGCAGCGGAAAAGGGGCTTGCAACTGAGACCCATCAGCTGATGACAGAGACCCTTTCTTATACCGGGTATTTTAAGTTTGTCGATCCCAAGGCGTTTCTCGAAGAACCCGCCCGGAACGGCATTGTGGCGGCAAAGATCAACTTTGCCAACTGGAAGGGAATTGGCGCTGAACTGCTGATCACCACCGGCATCAGGGTCCGAAAAGACCGGCTGGCGCTTGAGTTTCGACTGTTTGACGCATTCAAGGAGCGGATGCTGGTGGGAAAGGTCTACAAAGGAAATACCACCGAATCGCGAATTATGGTCCGCCGGTTCTGCAGTGAAGTGATTCTTCGACTCACCGGAAGCCCGGGTATTTTTGATAGTAAAATTGCGTATCTGGACACAAAATCCGGCCATAAGGAAGTGATGATCTGTGATTTTGACGGGTTTAATCCCCAGCAGATCACCACAGACAAATCAATCTGTCTCTCACCGGCCTGGTCATCGGATGGACAATGGCTGGCCTATACCTCTTATGTGAAGGGGAAGCCGGATCTTTATATCCGTAATCTGTGGAATCAAGAGGGATGGGAGGTGAATTTTGACGGACTCAATATTACGCCGGCCTGGATACCTGGAAAGTTTGAACTGGCAGCAACCCTTTCCTTCTCAGGTGACCAGGAAATTTATAGGTTGACCGGTAGGGGGAAAATGATTAAAAGGTTAACAAATAAATGGGGAATTGATGTATCGCCCTCATTTTCTCCGGACGGTTCACGGATGGCGTTTGTGTCCAATCGGTCAGGATCTCCGCAGATTTACATACGCGATATGCAGACAGAAAAAGTTCAGCGATTGACCTTTGAAGGAAAGTACAACACATCGCCCAGCTGGTCCCCTAAAGATGATAAAATCGCGTATGCCGGAATGGAAAAGGGCGTTACCAATATTTTTGTCATTAAAACAGATGGCTCCGGACTGATGCAGTTGACAGCGCACAGCGGATCGAATGAATCGCCTTCATTTTCTCCGGACGGAACATTGATTGCGTTCAGCTCTACACGTGAGGGTAAATCCCGCATATATGTCATGACGGCCTTTGGTACGGATCAGCGGCGTGTGACAAGCGGGAAAGGTGAACAATCCAACCCAAAGTGGTCGCCTGCGGTGATTCGTAAATAACATCAGGCTTATCCTAATTTTTATAAGGAGGAAAAATGCAGAAAACCCGGTGGTTTAAATTGCTTTTTGTCATGCTGGTTGCCACGATGATGCTGATCTCTTGCGGAAAGAAGCGCGTGGATGTGCCTTCGGATCCTGGCGTTGGCCCCGGTACCACCCCAAGTGATATTTCCAGGACGGAAGGTGGCGATAAACTCGGATCCAGTTCCGGTAATCTGACCGATGAAAAGACATTTTCCGGTGAGGACTTGGCAGATATATCTCAGCAGAAAGCGGCCCGGGAAAAAGAAGCGTTTTTCAACAATCGGATCTATTTCGACTTTGACAGCTCGGTTCTCACGCCGACGGCACAGCGTATTCTCATGGTAAAAGCCCAATGGCTGCGCAAGAATCCCAGTGTCCATGTGCAGGTGGAAGGCCACTGCGATGAGCGGGGCACCAATGAGTATAACCTGGCACTGGGGGATCGCCGCGCCAAAAGCATCAAGCGGTATCTGGTCGATCTGGGGGTCGCACCTGAGCGTCTGTCCACGGTCAGCTACGGTGAAGAACGTCCGGCTGTTCCGGGGGATTGGGACAAAAACCGTCGCGCTGAATTTGTTTTGCGCTGATAGACCAGGCGACATCGCATCATAAAAAAATAAAGGCGGCAGGAGCTGTTAACACTTTCTGCGGCCAGGACGCGGGCGGCATGTCAACATGCCGCTCGTGCTGTTTGCATATAACAGGTTTCCGGGAGAGAGCCACGGGTATCTCCTGGATGAGGGAGCCGATATGAAGACCTCTTTGACGAGACTCGGTGTGTATTGTATTTGCACGGGAATAGTGATGGGCTGTTTCGGATGTGCGTCAACGTCGGATGTGCGCTTTCTGGATGAACGGCTGCGGGCAGTGGAGAGCCTGAATACCGATCTGAAACGGGAGAATCAGAATCTTGAAAAACAATTGTCCCGGGCGCGGGAACAGCAGAACGCCCGTGAAGCGGAGCTGATGAACCGCTATGCGGGGCAGGGTGCGACGGTGAATGCGGTACGCGAGGAAATGTCCCGTCTTGAGGGGATTCTTGAAGAACTGAATCACAGGGACGATCTGGCAGCAGGTGCGATTGACCGCGTGTCAGCAGTACTTGACAGACTGTCGGATCGTGTCGCAGCCATTGAAGCCTTTGTGGGATTTGAAAACATAGCCGGTGGCCGAGGGGAGGCGTCAGCAGCACAAACGCCCCAGCCGGCAGTACCCACACAAGCACCCACGCCCCCGCCAGCACCCGCAACGGAAGCAGCATTGTATGCGGCAGCCAAAGGGATGTTTGATAAGGGAGAGATGGAGACGGCGCGATCGATGTTTACCCAGTTTCTTGATAAATACGGAAAATCTCCCAATGCAGATAATGCCCAATTCTGGATTGGTGAAACCTATTACCGGGAAAACTGGTTTGAAAAGGCGATTCTGGAATATCAGGAAGTGATCGAGTCGTATCCCAAGGGAAACAAGGTTCCCAGCGCGCTTCTCAAACAGGGGTTTGCTTTCCTCAAGCTGGGAAACCGGCTGAACTGCCAGATTCTGCTGAAAGATATCATTGAACGATTCCCGAATACCCCTGAGGCGGAAATCGCGAGTAAGAAACTTTCTGAATTTGACTAGCAAACCCGATGCAGCGGTTTTGCCGGCAGGGAGGCGGGTGTGTCCGGTATTCTGAAGGTTCTGGGCGTAGATCCGGGTTTGGCTGCAACCGGTGTGGGCCTTGTCTCCGGAAACGGTGTGATCGGCAGCTCGGTAGAAACCTATGCCTTTGGCAGTATCCGTACGGCATGCGGGCTGCCGATTGCTGACCGTCTGCTGAAGATTTTTTCTGAAATCAGTACGCTGCTGGATCGTGAGTTGCCGGACCTGATGATCTTAGAGGATGTGTTTATCCTTCCCCATTATCCCAAATCCGGATTGGTGCTGGGCAGGGTGTCGGGTGTCATCATGACCGCCGGGGCCCGGCTGGGGATTCCGGTGCATGAGATTTCCGTACGAGAGGTCAAGCGTATTGTCACGGGGAACGGAAACGCGCCCAAGCATCAGCTTGAAAAATCGGTGCGCGAACGTCTCGGCCATCCGGAGAAGATTTGTCCTGACCATGCATCGGATGCACTGGGACTTGCCCTGGCAGGGCTTTACCGCTTCGGGATGTCTGATGCGCTTCGGATGGTGTCAAAAGAACGGTAAACTACAGTATGATCGCATATCTGGAAGGGACAATATTAAAAAAAGAGCCGGACCGGGTGGTGCTGCTGGCCGGTCCTGTGGGGTATGAGGTGATGCTGCCCGCGTATGTCATGGCATCCCTCCATCAGAGCGGCATAGGGGACCCCCTGGCCCTGCATATCTACTATTATCAGACCGAGCGTCAGCCCCGGCCGGTGTTGATCGGGTTTACGCTAGAAGCGGAAAAACTGTTTTTCCAGCATTTTATTTCCGTGGAAGCCATCGGGCCCATGAAGGCCGTGAAAGCCTTGGAAATCCCCATCCGGGATGTGGCCCGGGCCATTGAATCGGGAGATGTGCCCACCTTGACGCGGCTGAGCGGTATCGGTACACGGACAGCCCAGAAAATTATCGCCACACTTCAGGGCAAAGTGTCGACATTTGCCATGATTCGTCCCGAGGCCCATCCTGTGGCACCGAATGCTGGCGACTTTGTGTCTGCTGTTATGGAAGTGCTCGTTCATCAGCTGGGGTATAAGCAGGTGACGGCAATGGAAATGGTTGAGGCGGCCCTGAAACGGAATCCGGCGATCAGCGGTCCGGAAGACCTGTTTGATGAAGTTTACCGCGGAGAAATGCCATGACCGGAGATTCGATTCTCAGTTATTCGTCGGTTGGCGGTACCGGCTTGGTTTCACGGGAACTGCAAGCCGTTGACCAGGGGGCAGAGATGCTTTCCCTTCGTCCGGATCGGCTGGCATCCTATATCGGTCAGCGGGAAACCGTGGCAACCCTGCAAATTGCCATCGATGCCGCAAAGCTCCGCGGGGAACCCCTCGACCATATCCTGCTGCATGGTCCGCCGGGCCTTGGAAAAACCACCCTTGCCACCATCATTGCCACTGAAACCAGCGGCAATCTGACCATTACATCCGGACCGGCCCTTGAAAAGGGCGGGGATCTGATCGGTATTCTGACCCATCTCGGGCATGGGGATATCCTGTTTATCGATGAGATCCATCGGATTCCCAAGGCGGTCGAGGAGTTCCTCTATTCGGCCATGGAAGATTTTGCCGTGGATTTTGTGTTTGACAAAGGCGTGAACGCCCGCAGTCACCGGTTGCGGCTCAAGCAGTTCGTGCTGGTGGGTGCCACGACGCGTGTGGGGCTCCTGTCTGCGCCCCTGCGGGACCGGTTTGGTATTTTCAGAAGCCTTGATTTTTATCAGGAATCTGATCTTGAAACCATCCTGCTGCGTTCTGCGGACTTACTGTCAGCCAACCTCGATTCCTCAGGTGCGGCAGAGCTGGCTCGCCGCTCCCGGGGAACGCCGCGTATTGCCAACCGGCTGCTGAAGCGGGTCCGGGATTACGCCATTGTCAAGTCAGACGGGCGGCTGACGCGGGAGGTGGTGGATGCGGCCCTCCGGCTGGAAGGCGTGGATGATCTGGGCCTTACGGTGCTCGACAGGCGATACCTGCAGACGATTATCGATTATTATGCCGGCGGACCGGTGGGAATTGAGGCCATTGCCGCCACCCTTCAGGAAGAGACCGATACCCTGGTTGATGTGGTGGAGCCGTATCTGCTGAAGATGGGGCTGCTTATCCGTACGTCTTCGGGCCGGAAAACACCGGCGGCCGCCTATGATCATCTTGACATCCCCAGACAAACCCTGTTCTGACCTGGCACGGGTGCGCATTCCATGAACCAAACCGAATCCAGAAATACCCCGAACCGGGTGATCACGCTGATCACGGATTTTGGCATGGAGGATCCGTATGTGGGCATGATGAAGGGGGTTGTTTTGTCTGCGGCCCCTGGGACCGTGATCGTGGATATCACCCATACAATTTCTCCTTATGCCTACCAGGAGGCCCTGATGGCAGCGGTTTCCACGATTCCGTGTTTTGCCGCAGGCACCGTGCATGTGGTGGTGGTGGACCCTGGCGTGGGCGGCGACCGGCGGATTGTGGGAATAGAGTGGCCGGACACAACCGTCGTACTGGCGCCGGATAACGGCATTCCTGAGGGCGTGATCGCGCAGCTGCCAGGTGTCTGCCGGGTGATCGAGATTGTAAACCCTGCGTATTTCCGACATCCGGTGCATGCGACCTTTCATGGCCGAGATATTTTTGCGCCTGTGGCTGCTGCCCTGGCAACCGGCGTTCCGCTGAGTGATATGGGGCCGGCATTTTCGCCTGGCGATCTGACGGCATCCCTGATCCCTTCGGTACGTGAACTGGCGTCTGGCGGCTTTGAAGGGGGGGTTCAGGGAATCGACCGGTTTGGAAATCTGATTACGACAATTCCGGAAACCCTGTTGCTGAATATCCAAACCGCGGGTGATGGCTGCTGCATCCGGATTGGTGATGTGTGTATTGACGCCCTGTCTGATACCTTTTCCAGCAAGCCTGTCGGTGATCTGGTCGCCTATCCCGGAAGTCGCGGTTGGCTTGAGATTGCGGTGAATCAGGGGCGGGCAGATGAGCGGTTAGGGGCGGGCATCGGTACGCGGGTTGTTGTGCAAAGACTGGGGCGGGTATGATGCGGGTCATGGCCGTGGGAGGGCAGTGAATGCGGTTTTATGAAATGATGATCAACTGGCTAACCCTTCTGACTGTGGCAGGTCTGTTCTGCACGGGTGCGAAGGGCGTTGCTGTTGCGGATCGTGTTCCCCGGATGGTGCCGGCATCCCTGATTTTGCTTCCGGACACTGCGCCCCATGCGCTTGTTGTGGATAAGTCACGGCAAGAGCTGTACCTGTATGAAAAAAAAGAAAACACATTGATCCGGCAAGCGGTACTGCCCTGTTCCACAGGTGAGGCAGCAGGGGACAAACAGGTGGAAGGCGACCGGAAAACACCTGAAGGGGTTTATTTTTTTACGGACCGCCATCCGGAAAAGTATCTGTCCCCGGTGTACGGACGTATGGCATTCCCCATGGATTATCCGAATCTGATGGATCTGCGCGGTGAAAAGACGGGTAGTGCGATTTGGCTCCATGGAACAAACAAACCGATTCGGCCGCGCAATTCCAATGGCTGCGTGGTGCTGGATAATCCGCATATTGAATGGATTGCGTCCCGTATCACGCTGAACCGGACCCCCATTGTTGTTTCAGAAACCGTGGCATATGTGACCGCGCAGCAGGTGGCGGATCTGGCAGATCAGCTGACGGCGTTTATTGACGGCTGGCAGGCCGCACTGATCACCGAAGCCCCGGAAGCGTATCCGGCATTTTATGAAGCCGGCTGGTATGCCCGGGTGACCTGGCCTTTTGAATGGCAGGCTGTTCGGGATCGCATGAAGGCGGCCGGTGACGCGGTCGGGCTTGAATATCACGCCCTGAGCCTTTGCCAGCATAAGGATCATGTGGTGGCCCTGTTTGATCAGGTGATGACCGCCGGTGATGTGCGTGTGGATGTGGGTCGACGCAAGCTGTTTATCCGTATGTCCGGTGAGCAGCTGTCCATTGTTGGTGATGTGTTTCAGTCTGCATGGGAAGCGGCGGATACGCGGGGACATGAAGGAGGGCGCCTTCTGGTATCCGCTGCCCGGTACCTGGAGGGACGGTTACAGGCGCACCTTGAACTTTCCCGTGCGAGGCGTGCGGCAGAGAAAACGCCTGTGTCTGATTTGGGTTCATCCCGTGCTGTGTACTAATCCTTTTCCGGGTGAGTCGGTTGTCCGCTTTCAGGGTACGGATTCGGCTAGAAAATGCCGGTAAATATCGGCAAACCGGTAGCTCGTGGACTGAAAATTCTCAAAGGTGATCTGGTTGAACGGCAGGCTTTTTTCAGTGCGCAGGGTTTCGAAGATGGATAAATAGCTGGCGGTAATCCGGCACTGCCAGTCCAGCCCCAGCCTGTCGGTCCACTGACGGATGGTATCAGGGTCACCTTCAATTTCCAGAAACAGGCCAAAGGGGAGTTCGTCGATACAGAACAGGGTAGTGCCGACCTGAAGGGTTTCTCGCCATTTTTCGTATACCTGGTATTCGGAAAATCCCATATGGGCGAGCATGGTGCGCACGGTGGAAAAATCACTGACAACCACTTCCAGTTCCCGGTAGGCCTTGCAGCCTGCGGTGTGCGTTGCGGTGTGCGGCAGCTTGAGTGTCAGGCGGTTGTCCCTGTCTCGTCTCAGTCGGATGAGCATCTGTTTTTTTCTGAAATGTGCATCTGGTGTATCAAATCGGATATTTTCTTCAAACCAGCGACCGGAAGACTGTGCACCAGCTAAAATCAGTTGTTCCCGGATACGGGCAGCATCGGCAAGATGATATTTGACCTCCACCTCAATATGATCCATAGGTGTTTCCTTGTTTTGAGCGGAAAGGGCTGAAATTTTTCTTGCGCGCTCTGGTTAGATAGATTATAATAAAATATTTTGTTCCGAGGCATTAACCTTGATGATGATTCGGAGCATATCACCAAGCCCCTGCTACATTTCCGGTGCGTCCTGCCCTGCAAACACCGGAAGGTGTATTTGTATGGTTTTTTTTTGTGGTTGACAAGGATTTTGAAACATACTATTAGATCCAAATTGTCTAATTGGGATTAGGAGTAAGGACGAGTGAAAAAGTATACCTACAGCGCCAAACGATCGGATAACGCAGAAAAGTGGTATGTTGTCGATGCAACTGACATGCCCCTGGGGCGGCTTGCCACTGTCGTGGCTTCCCGGATTCGCGGGAAATTCAATCCGCTTTTTACCCCTCATGCAGATACCGGTGACTGGGTGATTGTCGTCAATGCCGACAAAATTAGACTGACCGGTAAAAAATGGTCTCAGAAGAAATACTACCGGCACTCTGGTTATACTGGCGGGATCAAGGAAATCAGCGCCGAGAAATTGTTTGAAAAGAAACCGGAAGCCCTTGTTTATAAAGCGGTAAAAGGGATGCTGCCCAAAAATCGTCTGGGCCGCACGCTTTTCAAGAAACTTCATGTGTATGCCGGGAGTGAACACCCCCATGCCGCACAGAAGCCGGAGCCACTGACGATTCAGTAACAAGCCCTTACGACCCGCAACGCGGGTCTGAATTGATAATGCAAGGATGGACTCGGGAAAACTCATGGATAATCAAACAGTATTTTATGCGACCGGTAAACGGAAAAGCGCCATCGCCAAAACATGGCTCAAGCCGGGCAAGGGTGAAATTATCATCAACAACAAGCCCGTAAATGACTATTTTGAACTGCCCGCTGCATGCGATCTGCTCCGGCAGCCCTTGGAACTGGTTGAATCTGCGGATCATTTCGATATCAAGGTATCGGTTCTTGGGGGGGGAAAAATGGGCCAGGCCGGTGCGGTTCGTCACGGCATCACCCGTGCGCTGATCCTCGCGAATCCGGAATTTCGGGATGCACTGAAAAAGGCCGGTTTTATCACGCGTGATGATCGCGTCAAAGAACGGAAGAAATACGGCCAGCGCGGTGCCCGCGCCCGCTTTCAGTTCTCTAAACGTTAATCCGGCGGCAGGGCGCCCAGGCTTCATGGGGTGTTTTATTGTCGTATGGTATGTGGTTAAAAAGGGTGTCTGTGTCCAGCAGTCACCCTTTTTTTATGGGAATCACGGCGGGTATTCCCGCTGATGAAAGGGAGGGGCGATGATCGGCTGGGCGTATTTTGCACGGCGGCTGCTGCTGATTATTCCCACGTTTATCGGCATTACCCTTGTCTGCTTTCTGTTGGTCCAGTTTGTTCCCGGCGGGCCTGTGGAACGTGTCCTTCAGCAGATGAAAGGGTATGGATCCCCGGATGGCGCTGCTGCGGGAAGCGGTGTGGGGATCAGTGAGGCCCAGCGAAAAGCCATTGAGGCGCATTTCGGTTTTGACAAGCCGTTTTACCAGCGGTACTGGACCTGGCTGGTAGATGACCGCATCGGGATGCGGATGCGATCCTACCGGTTCCCGAACAAAACCGCCTGGGAATTGATCGCAGGCCGGTTTCAGGTCTCGCTGATATTCGGGGTCACCGGTTTTCTGCTCTCTTACCTGATCTGTATCCCGCTGGGGATCTTAAAGGCCCTGTATCATCAACGGATGTTTGACTGGATGAGCAGTTTGGTCATCTTTATCGGCTATGCCATACCCGCATTCGCCTTTGGGATGCTGCTCAAGATGCTGTTTGCCGGTACGACCGACGGCTTGTTTGACTGGTTTCCGGCCGGCGGTTTTTATTCAGACGGGTATGCGGCCATGGGCGGCTGGGAGAAAATTTGTGATCGTGTTTCTCACATGTTTCTGCCAATACTCTGTTACATGATCGGTCATTTTGCCGTACTTACCCTCCTGATGAAAAATGCGCTGCTCGAGCAGATTGGAAAAGACTATATCCGATGCGTCCTTGCCAAGGGGGGGAGTTACGGGAGCGCCATTCGTCGCCATGCGTTTCGAAATGCCCTGATCCCCATTGCCACCGGCTTTGGGGGGATATTGACAGTCTTGTTTGCCGGCTCGGTGATCATCGAGCAGGTATTTGAGATACCGGGAATGGGACGGTTGAGTCTGGAATCCATTGTGGGCCGGGATTACCCTGTTTTTATGGGAATTTTGTCTTTGAGTTCCCTGCTGGGGCTCCTGGGGAATATTGTATCGGATTTCGCCTGTGTCTGCATTGACCCGCGTATTCAGTTTAATGAGATGTCCTGATGGGTCAGGAAACGAAACCCCGGCACCTGAGGCTTTTTAGCGTCAACCCGCTCACGCGGAAACGATTGCAGCGATTTCGTGAAGCCAGGGTGGCTTTTGCCGCATTTGTGCTGCTTGCTCTGTTGTATGGGCTCAGTCTGGGGGCGGAGTGCTTCTGCAGTGATACCCCGTTGTATGTTCGGTATATGGGCCGTGCTTATTTTCCCATTTTCTTTTTCTATCCTGAACAGACCTTTGTTAATGGCGGTGCATCCACCCGGCCGGACTATAAGGCCATTGCCGCATCCGAAGCGTTTCGATCCGATCCGTCCAATCGTATGGTGTTTCCGTTGATTCCCTATGGCCCCCAGGAAATTATGACCGAGGCGGATTTAACACTACCGGATGAGGTTCGGGTTGTCATGCGGCCGGTCCCTCGTGTGGCAAGCCTGCGGGTGGATGCACAACTTCGCATTCGTCGATCCGCCAATCTGTCTGCATTTACGGATCATGAAACGGACAGATCCTTACGCGGTGAATCCCTTTTTGCGGTGTTTCAAACACTGCCCTCTGAGTTTCAGCGGTCCGTGGGCCTGAGATTTTCCAATGCATCTGCAGATCGCAGGGTATTTGAACTCCGGACCCGGAAGGGAGAACGGGTGGAGGCCGTGTTGACAGCGTATGTGCCCCGTGAAACAGCGCCGGCTTCGGTTCGGATTCGTGTGGCCCAGGTCATGGACAAGACGGCTGCAGGCCTTTCGGTTTTCCGGTTTGATCCGTCCGGAACCTGCACAAATGCAGATACCACTGCATGGAACACGCTACCGGGAGATCTGCAGGCCCAGCTGACCGCTGGCGCCGTGAAACGGTTTTCAGGGCCGGTCGATCCCGGGCGGGTGCAGCTGGGTACAGATGCGTATACGACCGCCTTTGAGCATAATACGCTGAGATTTCCCTCACCGCCGTCTCCAGGTCACCTTATGGGGATCGACAGTGCCGGTCGGGACGTACTGGTCCGGGTGGTCTATGGCATGCGGATTTCCATGAGCTTTGGTTTCCTTCTGGTGATTTTTTCCATGTGTCTGGGCGTGGCTGCTGGTGCGGTTCAAGGATATTTCGGCGGCTGGGTGGATCTGGCAGGTCAGCGACTGATAGAAATCTGGAGCGCGCTGCCTTTTTTGTATGTGATGATTCTCATGGGGGCCGTGCTGGGGAGAAGTTTTTCCCTTCTCCTTATCTGTTACGGTATTTTTAACTGGATCGGGATTTCCTATTATATCCGTGCGGAGTTTCTCAAACTGCGGCGGGTGCCGTTTGTGGAGGCAGCCCGGTCTCAGGGCCTGCCCACCCGGACGATCATGTTCCGGCATGTGCTGCCCAATGCTCTGACAACGGTGATTACGTTTTTTCCCTTTTCCCTTGTCGGCGCCATCGGCGCCCTTGCCGCCCTGGACTATCTGGGGTTCGGCCTGCCTGCGCCCACAGCCAGCTGGGGCGAGTTGCTCTACCAGGCCCAGCAGTATCGGTGGGCCTGGTGGTTGATCGTGTATCCTTCGCTCGCCTTGTTTGTGGTGATGATGCTCTGTATCCTGATCGGCGAAGGGGTGCGCCAGGCCTTTGATCCCAAGCGGTATGCCAGACTGGAATAAGGTTAACTCATGCCGAATATCCTTTCATCTGCGACGCCTGTGTCTCCGCTGCTGTCTGTTTCCGACCTGACGGTATCCTTTGAGACCGAATCTCGCCAGCGGGTGCCGGTTGTGGATCGAATCTCTTTTTCCATGAATCCCGGAGAATCTCTGGGACTGGTGGGGGAGTCCGGATCCGGAAAATCGGTGACGGCCCTGAGTCTCATGCGGCTGCTACCGATCCCGGAAGGGCGGATCGAAGGCGGCGAGGTGATATTTCGAGGCGAGTCCCTGCTTCAAAAGCCGGTCGTGGAGATGCGCCGCATCCGGGGCCGGCATCTCTCGATGGTATTTCAGGATCCCCTGTCAGCGCTTTCTCCGCTCAAACGGGTGGGGGATCAGCTGCGGGAGGCTATTTTTTTTCAGCAGGGTCTGAAGGGCAGAGCCGCCTATGAACTGGCTGTGGACTGGCTTTCCCGCGTGCGGATTCCCGATCCAGTGGAGCGTATGAAAGCTTTTCCCTACGCACTTTCCGGCGGCATGCAGCAGCGGGTGATGATTGCCATGGCGCTCTTGGGAAATCCGGAACTGATCATTGCCGATGAACCGACCACGGCACTGGATGTGACCACCCAGGCCCAAGTCTTTGCCTTGCTGAGACGGATGCGGAAAAGACAATCAGCACTGTTGTTGATCACCCATGATATGGGCGTTGTCTGGGAAATGTGTGAGCGGGTGCTGGTGATGTATGCTGGCGTGATTGTGGAAGATGCACCGGTGGATGCCCTGTTTGCATCACCCGCCCATCCCTATACCCAGGGGCTGCTTGCATCGATTCCCCGTCTCGGATGCGGGAAACAGCGCCTGTCTGCAATTCCCGGGCAGGTGCCCGGGCCTGAGGCCCGGACTGAAGGCTGCCGGTTCAGGGATCGCTGCAGTGAGGCCATGCCGTGCTGCCGTCTTCGTTCGCCGGAGATGACGACACTGGCCGCCGGTCACCGCGTTGCCTGTTTTCTGCATGGGCCGGCAGTGGACAGCGCATCTGGAAAGGAAAGGGGACAGGGATGAATCTTGACCGCCCGGTTGAGCCGTTGATAACGGTGGAAAACCTGTCAAAGACGTTTCCCGTACGGGGCGGTATTTTCGGTCGGACGATCCGTCGCATTCAGGCGGTGGACCGGGTTTTTCTATCTTTATATGAAGGTGAGACGCTCGGTGTGGTGGGAGAGTCCGGATGCGGGAAATCCACCCTTGCACGGTGTATGATCGGTCTGGAGCGGCCGTCTTTGGGCCATGTCCGTTTTCTGGGTGAAGATGTGCACGCCCGTCGTGGGATAAAACGGAGTCGGTTGCAGCGTCAGATGCAGATGGTGTTTCAGGATCCCATGGGATCGTTAAATCCCCGCATGAGCGTGCTGGATATCCTGACCGAAGCAGCGGTGTATCACGGAATCGTGAATACCCGGGATCGCGTGCCGTTTGCCTTGAAACTGCTTTCTGATGTGGGGATTTCCGAAAATGTCCTTCATCGGTATCCCCATGCCTTTTCCGGCGGCCAGCGGCAGCGAATCAGTATTGCCCGGGCATTGGCCCTGGATCCGTTGTGTCTGATCTGTGATGAGGCGGTCAGTGCGCTGGATGTTTCTGTACAGGCTCAGGTGTTGAATCTGCTGCTTGATTTGCAGGATCAGCGGGGGCTGTCTTATCTGTTTATTTCCCATGACGTCAGTGTGGTGAGCAGTCTTGCGGACCGCGTAGCGGTCATGTATCTGGGGCAGGTGGTCGAGCTGGGGGAAAACGCGTCGGTGATCGGTGATGCCAAACACCCGTATACCGTTGCATTGCTCGACGCAGTTCCGGTTCCGGGAAAACAGGTCAATGAAAAGCGCCGTGTGCTTTCCGGTGAAGCGGCATCGCCTGCCTATCCGCCATCCGGATGCCGGTTTCACCCGCGCTGTTCAGCGTGCATGGATCTGTGCACGCATGTTGTTCCTGAATTGAAACCCGTGGTAGACGGACACTGGGCTGCCTGTCACCTTTACGGATGAAGAGATGCAAAAGCGGCTCCAGGCGTCTGCCTGAAGCCGCTTTTGTGCGTGCTCATGTTTTTTCCAGAGAAGCGGATCAGTGATGCCCAGCTGTTGTTTCCTCAGGGGCTTTATCTGCATGATGGGGTTCTGCGGCTGCCGCTTCTTCATGGGCAGCTGTTCCTGCGGGCGTGTTTCCAGCAGAGGCGTCAGCTTCAGGTGCTTCTGAAACCGGTACAGACACGGCTTCACTTACTTCAGCTGCTTCAGTCGCAGCCGCTTTAAACTGAGTGATGATCGATTGAATTGATTCAAGATCTTTTGCAACGGCCTGGCGTTCTTCTTCTGAAGTCGCGTATGCAGCCGCCGTATTGAGAAGGGATTCCATTTTGACAAAATCGGGAATCCCCTGTGACTGTTTAAGCTCGTCCACCTGAGCCATGAAATAATTGAACACGACAGGAAGCACTTCGCGTTTTTTGTAGACGGCCTTGATGGATTCAGGTGCATGGAGGCCGGGAAGTTTGACAAGCAGCCTTTCTCCAAGGGGAGAAAATTCACCTTTCCAGATTTCAATTCCGGAATTCGTCGGTTTGACATAATAATTGCCGGTATTGTATGCGCTGGATCCGAACAGTACAATGACGAGGAGACAGAAACCACCAATGGTCATCACCAGTGGTTTATTTATGGCGGACTTCTCCTTGGCTTCTTCCTCAGCCTTTATCCTGGCTTCTTCTTCGGCCTTTTTCTTGGCTTCTTCCTCAGCCTTTATCCTGGCTTCCTCTTCGGCCTTTTTCTTGGCTTCTTCTTCTTCTTCGGCCTTTTTCTTGGCTTCTTCCTCAGCTTTTATCCTGGCTTCCTCTTCGGCCTTTTTCTTGGCTTCTTCCTCAGCTTTTATCCTGGCTTCTTCCTCAGCCTTCTGCTTCGCTTCCGCGATGGCTGCCAGTTTTTCCTGATAGACGGTTTCCGCTGACGCAAGAATTTCCTGGACCTTGGCTGCTTCCTCAGCGGTGAGGGTCATGTCGAATTTTTTGTCAAGAAAAGGCCTGATGGCATCATTCTCAGCATCGGATGCCTTGAATGGGGGGGCTGTAAAATCAGCGTCGTTCTGAATCGGCTCAGGTGTATACAGTGTCTCTGGGGCCTGTTTGTCAAACGCTCTGAGCAGAATACGATCACTTTTGGCTGTTTTTTTAGTTTTGGCTGCGGTTGTTTTTTTCTGGGTCGTGTTTTTTTTGGCTGCGGTCTTTTTGGCCGCAGTTTTTTTGGGAGCCGCCTTTTTCTGGGTCGTTTTTTTCTTCTTGGGCGCTGATTTGGGTGCGTTCTCTTTAGCCATCAGGAACTCCTTGTCAGATTATTTATAGCTTTTAAATGCTTAACTTGTCTCAGTTTAAAGAAAATTTATATCGAATGGCTTGCAGTTTGTAAATAGGTTTTTCCTTGATTTCAACCCTGATGTGGACTTTTCTGCACCGTATCTGTTAGATTATTGAAATTTGAACCGCAGATGTGAGAGGTGATCGCGCAATGGAAATAGGGTCGTTTCTGTTTTATGATCTGGAGACATCCGGCTTGAGCAAATCCTTTGATCAGGTGCTTCAGTTTGCGGCCATCCGTACGGACCCGGCGTTGAATCCCGTTGAACGAATGGAGATCCGCTTTCAGCTGCGGCCGGATGTGATCCCATCCCCCTTTGCAACCATCACCCATCGAATCGATATCAAAACCGGTCTCGCGGAAGGGGTGACCGAACTGGAAGGAATTCGGCGGATTCATGACGCCATGAACCAGCCCGGTACCATCAGCCTGGGGTACAATACCCTGGGGTTTGACGATACGTTTCTGCGGTTTTCCTTTCACCGGAACCTGCTGACACCGTATACGCATCAATACGCGAGCGGATGCGGACGTATGGATCTCCTGCCCGTGACCGCCCTGTACCGGTTTCAGGCGTCAGACGGGCTCAACTGGCCTGTGGACGCCGACGGGAAGGGCTCTCTGAAACTCGAAGACCTGAATGTCGCCAACAGGCTTTTCAGCGGCCGTTCCCATGATGCCATGGTGGATGTGGAAATCACGCTGGCTCTGGCACGAAAACTTCGGGAAAACCGGGCCGTATGGGAGTATATGCTCGGCTATTTTGATAAAAAGACTGATAAGGCCCGGGTGGATAAACAGCTCCCGGTTCACTGGGAAACCGCAGCAGGCATGCATCCGCTGGGAGTGGCGGTGGCACCGACGTTCGGTTTCGAACAGGGGTACCGGACGCCTGTGCTCGGGATCGGCACCTCAAGGGCGTATAAAAACCAGACGCTCTGGCTGCGATTGGATACGGACGTTCTTCAGGAGACATCCCCTGAATCTGTGCCTGACACCACCCGCGTGATCCGGAAACGATTCGGAGAACCGCCGATTCTGCTGCCCCCCTATGACCGGTACTGGTCAAAGCTGAATCCGCAGCAGACCGCCCGATGCACAGCGAATCTGGACTGGTTGAAGACACATGCGGATGTGTTTTACGATATTGTCAGCTATTATCGGGAGTTTCGGTATCCGGAGATTCCGAACCTGGATCCGGACGCGGCATTGTACCAGAATGGATTTTTGTCAAAAGAAGAAGACCAGCTGAACCGGCAGTTCCATAAAAGTACAACCGAAGAAAAGCTGGCCCTGCTGTCTCGCTACCCTCGCCCCTATACCCGGGAGCTTGCCACCCGGGCATTATTCAGAAATGACAAGGGACTGGCTGAAGGTGTGCTGGCTGATGCGTATACCGCGTATATGAAGCGCGTGAATCCGGATGAAGCGACAGATCCGCTGGTGGATTATCGGGGAGATCATCGGCGCACCCCGGCAACAGCCATGGATGAGATAGACGCAGTGCTTGCCAGCGACGATGTTGCGCTGGATGATGAACAGATGCGTTTGCTCGAAGAGCTGAGTGACTATGTTCAGGAACGGTTTAGCGAGCCAACCGCAGGCTGACAGGGATTGAAGTAAAACACCTTCTGAGCGCTGTGTGGCACTCAGCGGATGTTTGACTCGGAAAAATAGCGGATGATGGCATCCACCAGACCCGGGATGGTGTAGGTCTCTGCAGTGACCGCAACCGAAAGCCCCAGCTTTTCTGCGGTTTCGGTTGTAATGGGACCGATGGATGCAAAGGCGGGCAGCCGGTCTGTATCTTCAGAAAACGCGTCCGGAATCAGGGTCATAAAATTTGTGGCGGTGGACGAGCTGGTAAAGGTTACCAGATCCACGTCGCCCGCTTCCAGGGCCTGGGCAAGCGTTTCTTTGCTGGCGTCTGCTATGCGTGTTTCATATACAGGCACCTCATCTACATGGGCGCCCAGTGCCCTGAGTTCCACGGGCAGGACCGGGCGGGCTTCCCGGGCGCGTGGAATCAGGATGTTTGCTCCTGAAACCGCCTGGTCCCTGAACGCCTCCACCACGGATTCAGCCCGGTAGCTCTGGGGGATGATGTCGCTTTTCAGGCCGTACTTTTTCAGTTGGTTTGCGGTGGAAGGACCGATGCAGGCGGTATTGATATGGTGGAGCTGGCGAACATCGAATCCCAGTGCTGTTAACCGGCTGAAAAACATATCCACGCCATTGACGCTGGTAAAGACGATCCAGGAATAGTCTGAAAGCCCGTGGATGGCCGTGTCTAACGGAGCCATGTCGGCGATGGGAACCACGTCGATGGTCGGCGCCTCGATGCATTCCGCCCCCAGGGCGGCCAGCCGGGTCACCAGATCACTGGCCTGATGCCGGGACCGGGTGACCAGGATCCGTTTGCCGAATAACGGGCGGTTTTCAAACCAGGACATGCTGTCCCGCAGATTCACCACTTCACCGATAAGGATGATGGCAGGCGATGTGAGTCCTGCCGCCTTTACATCATCAACAATCGTGTCCAGGGTGCCGGTCACTGTGCGCTGCCGCGTGGTGGTTCCCCACTGGATCAGCGCAACCGGCGTGTCACTTTTTTTGCCGCGTTTGAGGAGTTCTGTCTGGATATTCGGGAGGTTCTTGACGCCCATCAGGAACACCAGCGTGCCCATACCGACGAGGGCATCCCAGTCGATGTTCGAGGTCTCCTTATCGGGTCGCTCATGGCCAGTGACAAAGGCAACCGTGGCGGTGTATTGCCGGTGGGTGAGGGGGATCCCTGCATACGCAGCCGCAGCAATGGGAGAAGTGACGCCGGGAACGACTTCAAAGGGAATACCGGCCTTTACCAGGATTTCGATCTCTTCACCGCCGCGGCCAAAGATAAACGGGTCACCCCCCTTCAGACGGGTGACGGTCAGGCCTTGGGACGCCTTGTCAACAAGCAGCTGGTTAATGCCGTCCTGGGAAAGGGTGTGGTCCCCGCCTTTTTTCCCCACATAGATTTTTTCCGCATCCGGTCGGGCAAACGCGAGCAGGCTTTTGGCAGCCAGGTAATCGTAGACAACCACATCCGCCTGCTCGATACAGGCTTTTCCTTTGAGGGTAAGCAGACCGGGATCACCGGGACCGGCGCCTGTCAGATATACGCGACCGCGCGTGTCATGTGTATCCATTATGCCCCGCAGGAGCTGCAGCTGGTGGCGGTACAGCCTGAACAGGCAGAGGTTCCCGCAGACGTTTTTACCGTTTCGGTCGTACCGGGAGCCGCTCCGATACCTTTGCTGACAAATCCGCAGGCAGACATGAGTCTGCTGACCTTGGTGCTGCCACAGGATTTGCACGTGGGTTCATCATTTTTCATCACCAGCGTTTCGAATGTGCTGCCGCAATCCTGGCAGGTAAATTCATAGATAGGCATGTTGGATACTCCCTGAACCAATTGCTCCGGGTAACGGGCATTAAAATATTCGCCTTGTTCGGGTGCTGATAGGTCAGCTGCTGTACGTTTCGAAACAGGCGTATAAAAAAGTCTATTAATAATAACCATCATACCGGTAATTTCAAGCCGGCGCTGTCAATCTGCTCAGACCTGCGCAAGCAGGGATCTGAATGCATCCCGGATAAGGGCCGGCTCCTCTGGCTGGAGGGTCCGGAGATCCAGTAAAAAACCATCTGTGTCAATGCGTCCGATCACAGGGGGATCTGCCTGGGTTCGAAGCCATGCTTCAAGCCGGTTGGCGGACATGCCGCTGACAGCCACATTCAGACATCTGCTGGGAAGCTCGAGAAGGGGGAGCGAGCCACCGCCAGCCTTTGACGGTTTGTCGACGATGGAGACTGTCAGCCGCGGGTCGCCAATTTCTGTGAGTAGCTGGTGGAGGCGGCGGGCTTCGGCATCAATCTCCTGCAGGGGAACCGTCAGCATCCGCAGGGTGGGAATGGATCGAACGGCGGTCGGTTCATCCCGGTAAAGGCGTAGTGTCATTTCAAGGGCGGACAGGGTGAGCTTGTCAATGCGCAGGGCTCGGGTCATCTGGTTTTTGCGGATCGCGTGGATATGTTTCCGGGAGCCGAGGATGATGCCGGCCTGGGGGCCGCCCAGCAGCTTGTCGCCGCTAAAGGTGACAATGTCTACGCCAGCACGCACCGATTCTGCCACAGTGGGTTCCTTGACCAGACCGTACCGGGAAAAATCGATCAGGGTGCCGCTTCCCAGATCCTCCATGACAGGTAGTCCGGTTTCTTTTCCCAGACCGACCAGCGCCTCCAGGGTGACTGCTTTTGTGAAACCGACCACGCTGAAATTACTGGTGTGTACTTTGAGCAGCAGCCCGGTAGATGCATGGATAGCGGCTGCGTAATCCTGGAGATGGGTGCGGTTGGTGGTGCCGACTTCTCTGAGCGTACAGCCGCTTCGAGTCATGACATCCGGAATTCGGAACGATCCACCGATTTCGACCAGCTCACCGCGGGAAACAATGACGTCTCGGCCTTTTGCAAGGGTTTCAAGGGAAAGGAGCACGGCTGCAGCATTGTTGTTCACCACTATGGCCGCATCTGCGCCGGTGAGCTCGCACAGCAGATCTTCAACCGCCGTATACCGGAGGCCCCGTTTCCCGGACGAAAGATCGAACTCCAGATTTGAATACCGCCTGCCAATGGCCCGGATATGATCCATGGCCGTTTCCGGAAGCAGGGAACGGCCCAGGTTGGTATGCACCACCACGCCGGTAGCATTGATCACCCGTCTCAGGTTGGGACGCATCATGTCATCAAGGATTTGGCATCCGCGGGTGACAAGGGATTCAGGATCCAGAACTGTCTCTGGGCAAGTTTCGGTGAGAATCTGTTGCCGGGCCGTATCCACGGCCTTTCGGGCGGCGGCCAGACGGATACTTTTGGGGATATCTGTATCCGGACGGGCCTTTTCAATGCGGAGCAGAAGCTGGTCAATTCCAGGCAAGGCTTTGAGTTGGGCCTGCTGTGCTGATGAGAGTCCCATGACGTTAAACTCCGTCAGAATAGCTGTTTCTTTTGAGCTTTCAGGGCTAAGCCAATCGGACCGGCTCGCGTTGTGTATTTCCAAAAAACTGGATCGGTATCATATCGATGAGCTCGACTAAACGATCCAGTGAAAAACCGATATAACTGAGCTGATGCTCAAGATCGCCCAGGGACAGGGGCGATAGCTCCTGAACGGTGTGAAATTGAGTCATCAGAAAATCCGAAATAGAGACGATGGAGATCAGATCCGTATGGGATGGAGCCGCGTCCGGCGTATGATGACAGGCGATAACTCGGGTCAGGTTGTCTGGAAATCCCCAAAGGCTGCAGAGCATGGCCCCTACCTCACAGTGGTGGACCCCCAGTATCTCCTTTTCAACAGACAGAATATTGCTGTCTTTCTTTTGAAGCCCCCGGTAAAATAAGGGAAACGCGTTTGCCATGTACTGATCGAGTACGACCATACCGATATTGTGAATTAATCCAGCAGTATACGCGGTTGCAGGGGAAATGGTCTGGGTAAACTCGGACAGCTTCTCCGCGATCAGGGCGGTTCCGATTGCATGATGATACAGGCCGCCCTTACACAGGGAGTAGCCGGCATCGGACTGCTCAAAAAAACGGTTAATAAAGGCAGAAATGATAAGTTTGTAGAATGCGTCCTGACCGAGCAGTATCAGCGCGTCATCCAGGGAATCGATTCTGCGTCTGCAGGAAAAAATGGCCGTGTTGCATAGGTGAAGGGTTTTTGCTGTGATGACCTGGTCTTTTCGGGCTTCATCGGCAATTTCAGTGAAGTTGAAACGGTCCTCATCCAGCATGTTCATGATGCAAAGGACCGACTGGGGGATCGGAGAGAGCCGTTCCACTGCGGTTCTAATTTCATCAGCTGTGGGCGGTGTAAAGGAAAGGCTGCGGGTTTCTGTCTCATCAAAACTGGGAAGGATACGGGTATCGAATGTTGACAGGTCCAGTTCCAGGCAGGAGGTAGTGAAGCCGCCGGTTTCAGCCGTTTCAACGTGAATGCCGACCGACTGAAGTAGATTGAGGGCCACTTCGGCCGTGCGCCCACCAATATTCAGGTAGATATCCTGCCTGCTGATTGGCCGGATAAGGGCGCCGCCAGCCACTGTGGCGGTCATGTTCTTTGTTTCAGCCCCTGAATCAAGGAGCGCCTGGATAAAAATGGGAAGCCCTGTGGATGCATATTTTTCAGGGGTATCAATGGATGTCTGTGAGACTGGTTCCGGTAGCAGCAGGTGGATGAGACCGCCCACGCCGTTAACCGGGTCTGAAATGGCAACACCGACGCAGGTTCCCAGAAACGCTTCAAGTGTGATGTCCCGCCGGGTCGCGATGTGGTAAGCGCCGGATACAACATGGTATTTTGAATTAGGATTCATAGCTTGTGAAATAAAACAACCTTTAATTATTTGTAAATTTTACTATATACCATTGGATGATGCATTACTTCAATAGCAAAGTTTCCTGTAGGGTAAAACCACCGGATGGGCACGCGGACATAATGATGGATCTTGAATCTGAGGTATGCTATATGCATAGAGCATCAGATTCTGAGAAATACGTCAGGGACAAGGGGTGTTCAGACGGGGTGTCAATCGTAGAAGGAGAGAAGGTATGGAATCGATTCTGGTCACCGGCGGCTGTGGATTTATCGGGGCTAACTTTATCCGGTACCTGTTTGAAACCGCCGGTTTTTCGGGCAGGGTGGTGAATGTGGATAAACTGACCTATGCTGGAAATCCGGAGAGTCTCGCAGATATTACCGAAACCTATTCAGACCGGTACCGGCTTGAAACCGTTGATATCATTGATCGGAATGAAATGATGCGGATCATCCGTGAATACCGGGTGGATACCGTGTGTCATTTTGCGGCAGAGTCCCATGTGGACCGTTCCATTACCGGGCCTGCCGCGTTTGTGACGTCGAACGTGGTGGGGACTTTTTCGCTTCTCGAAGCGGCCCGGGCACAGGGGGATCAGATCCGAAGATTCCATCATGTGAGCACGGACGAGGTCTATGGATCCCTTGGCCCAACTGGCTTTTTTACGGAAACCACGCCCTATCAGCCCAACAGCCCGTATTCGGCATCCAAAGCGTCATCAGATCATTTTGTCAGGGCATACGGGCATACTTACGGACTGCCGTACACCATCTCCAACTGTTCCAATAATTACGGCCCTTACCAGTTCCCGGAAAAGCTGATCCCCCTGATGCTGCTCAATGCCATGGAAGGAAAGCCGCTGCCGGTGTACGGAGATGGCAAAAATATCCGGGACTGGTTGTATGTGACCGACCACTGTCATGCGATCTACCGGATTCTGCAGGAAGGGAGGGAAGGAGAAGTCTACAACATCGGTGGTAACTGTGAAATTCCGAATCTCCAGGTGGTGGAGACCATTTGTGATGCCCTGGATCGGCGGCTGGGAAGATCCGGCGGGGCGCCAAGACGGGACCTGATCCGGTTTGTCAAAGACAGGCCCGGTCATGATCAGCGGTATGCCATTGATGCGTCCAAAATTAAAAACGAATTGGGGTGGACGCCATTAGAATCGTTTTCAAGCGGCATCGAAAAGACCCTTGACTGGTATGTTGCCCATCCGGAGTGGGTGGATCGGGTGCAAAGCGGTGAATACCGGCGGTGGATCGAAACCCAGTATGAATAAGAGGAAACAGGAGACAGTATGGCAGGCAGCGGTCATGACAGGATTGTATTCCCTCTGGACGTGCCGACAAGGGAGGCCGCCGAACAGCTGGTTGAGTTGCTGGACGGGCATGTGGGCATGTTCAAGGTGGGGCTGGAGCTGTTTATCGAAGCCGGACCGGACATGGTGCGATGGATCCGGAAACGGACAGATGCAAACATTTTTCTGGATCTAAAACTGCACGATATCCCGGCAACTGTGGGAAAGGCTGTATCCCGGGCCGCAGGTCTGGGGGCCGATTTTATCACGGTGCATTGCGGCGAGCAGACGGCCATGCTGGCGGCAGCGGTAAGCCATGCCCAGGGCCGGATCGGTATCCTGGGGGTTACGGTGCTGACCAGTATCCATGAAAGGGATCTTTCCGTGGCAGGCTTTGCCTCTCCCTATGCGGATGATGTGAACGCGCTGGTGACAAAACGCGCGCGGCAAGCCATGGCCGCCGGGTGCAGCGGCGTGATCTGTTCCGGGCATGAAGCACCGGGGATTAAGCGGGAGGCGCCAGCGGGCTTTCTGGCGATGACGCCGGGTATTCGGCCGGCGTGGGAAGGCGTGGGCACGGATGATCAGGCCAGGGTGCTGACACCTGCTGAAGCCGTGGCCAATGGCGCAGACTACCTTG
This sequence comes from Deltaproteobacteria bacterium, assembly GCA_002748835.1. Taxonomy (GTDB): domain Bacteria; phylum Desulfobacterota; class Desulfobacteria; order Desulfobacterales. The sequence goes on along the minus strand of PDTL01000017.1, from coordinate 103,134 downwards.
TGATTGGGCGGCCCATCCGAAATGCGGATGATCCGGTGGCTGCGGCGGATCGGGTGGCGGCGGAGATTGCCAGCGGGAGCGCTTGATTGAATTTAAATCCAGTGGTGTTAAAGGGGCAGACATGGGCAACTGACGTTGCCATGTCCGTGTCCGCCCCTGTTTTCAGTTAAGTTGCCATTTTTTCCGCAGCATCAAATCCAAGATTAAACGCTTTCAGGTTCATGTCAACCAGTGCGGGCTTCATCCCTTTGCGGATGGCTTCCCGGACACTGTCCGCTGAAATCGGCAGGATTGCCGTCTGAATCAGGGCCCCGACAAGCACCATGTTGAGGGCCATGACATTTCCGGCTTCCTTGGCAAGACCGGTGGCATCAAAGGCAATCAGTTTTTTTGTCCGTTCAGCCAGCAGAGATTTCATCTCATCAATATCCGGGTAGACCCCTTTGCCGATACCGACCGTAAAGGGGGGCAGGGGTTCTAAGTTGGTGATGGCGACGGTCTCTTTGCTGCATTTGTTAAGCGCGCGCAGGGCTTCAGAGGGTTCGAAACTCACAAACAGATCCGCTTCCCCATCTGAAATAATGGTGCTTTTCGCATCTCCGAACACAATGGCCGATTCCACGACGCCGCCACGCTGGGCCATGCCGTGGATTTCACTCATATGTACTGGCACGCCTGAAAGCAGGGCGGCCTCGCAGAGAATTCGGGATGCCAGCAGGTTACCCTGCCCGCCTACTGCGACGATGATCAGTCGTTTGGTATCCATAGCTATTTTATCCTTATCCAGCCCATGTACGGCCGGCTTGCGATGGGTTAGTTTTTCAGGGGTGAAATGGCATGTTCCGGGCAGATTTGTGCACAGATGGAACAGCCCACGCAGAGATCCGGGTTGATCTGCACACGGCCGTTTTCCACGTAAAACGCCGGGCAGGCCAGCTCGTTGATGCAGTCCCGGTGATTCTTGCATTTGTCATTGATGGTGAAGACCTTGCCGCGGAGCTGTTTGAGACTTTTCGCGTACAGCACGCATTTTTCCTTGGCAATGACGACCGATACCCCGTCAAATTCCACCGCTTCCCGTACGGCCTTGATGCTCTTTTTGATATTGTAGGGCTTGATCACACAGACATGGGGAACGCCGATGGCTTTGACCACGGCTTCGATATCCACTGAATGGTAACCGGGCAGGTTCAGTTCGGTCATGTCTACACCCGGGTTGGGCTGATGGCCGGTCATGGCCGTGGTCCGGTTGTCCAGGATGATCAGGGTCAGGTTGTGGTTGTTGAAGACCGCGTTGATCAGGCCGGACATGGCGGAATGAAAAAAAGTGGAATCCCCTACATAAGCGACCACTTTTTTGTCCGTTACCTTGGAAAACCCACAGGACGTACCCGTGGATGCGCCCATGCACAGGACAAAATCACCCATGCCCAGCGGCGGCAGGAACCCTAAGGTGTAACAGCCGATATCAGACGGATGCATGACATTCATGCCTTCGGTGGCTTTTTTCACCACATAAAAGGTGGCCCGATGCGAGCACCCGGCACACAAGTTGGGCGGACGGTTGGGGATGGCCGGGAAATCCGAGCAGTCAACCGGTTCATTGGGCGTATGGGGGATATCAAAATAGGCTGCGATGGTGTTTCTGACCATGGCCGGATCATATTCATAGAGCCGTGAGAAAAGATCCTCCCGCTTGCCGGCAATGGAGAGTGTCAGACCGGCTTCCTGGGCAATGGCCTTGACCGCCTCTTCCATGAACGGCTCACCTTCTTCGATGATAAGCGCAGCTGTTCGGTCTTTTAAAAACGCCTGAATCTTTTTTCTGGGCAGGGGGTTGGAAAAGCCGATGCGAAGGATTGCCGCCGTATCTTCAATGCCCAGATCTTTAACCGCATCAAGGGCGTAAGCATAGCTGATACCATTGCAGATGATGCCAAACGGGCCGTCGCCGGTCTGGATATTGAGCGGTGAGATTTCTGAGAGTGCTTCGGCGTCTGCCAGGTTTTTTAGCAGTTTCACATGGAGCTGGCGGGAAACCGCAGGCACGCAGACATAACGCATGGGATCTTTCTGAAAGTCTCCCTTGGGGTTGCGCGGGGCCAGCTCACCCAGGCTGACGGTGTCCGTGGAATGGTTGATTCGTGTTGTGGTCCGGAAAATAACGGGTTCCTGGAGTTTTTCGGAAAGCTCAAATGCGTATGTCATCATGGATTTGGCTTCTTCAACCGAAGAGGGCTCCACCACGGGAAGGCCGGCCAGTTTTCCATAATACCGGTTATCCTGCTCGTTCTGGCTGGAAAACATGAATGGATCATCTGCCGTAAGCAGGACCAGACCGCCTTTGACGCCGATATAAGCCAGCGTCATGAGCACGTCTGCCGCGACGTTGACGCCCACGTGCTTCATCATGCACAGGCTGCGCACGCCGGCATTGGCAGCCGCTGCAGAAACCTCAAGAGCGACTTTTTCGTTGATCGAATACTCGAAATAGAGATCGGTTTCCTGGGATATCTGAAACAGGTTCAGGGCCAGTTCTGATGAGGGGGTTCCAGGGTAGGTGGACGCAAACGCCACACCCGCTTCAAGCGCCCCTCTGGCAATGGCTTCGTTACCCAGCATGATTGCGGTATCGCCGGGCTGCCCATTCAATAGTTTGTGCATGATACCATCCTAACTTTCTGAAATTGATAAAATTTAAATACATCACTGTGTACGCGACGCTGTTTGTTTTGCTTAAGACTCTATATATCAGCCGTGAATCGACTGTAAAGGGTTTTTGGTATAGGGAAGTGGCTGAAATAACGGCAGGCTCGGTTTCGGACAGATGGCTTTACAATCAATCAAGCAGCCAGTATAGTGTGCTCCTGACAGACGGGATGATCAAGGGCGGTAGATAGCATGAAAGGAAGCACAACGGATGACGGATACAACCAAACGGATGACATTGGTACTGGCAACCCGGAACAAGGGGAAAACAGAAGAAATGCGGGCCCTGCTCAAGGATTTTCCGGTGGATATCAAAAACCTGGATGATTTCGGTCCGATCCCAGAGGTTGTGGAAGATGGGGAGACGTTTGACGACAATGCCTACAAAAAGGCGAGTTTTACAGCGCGGGTGCTTGGTATGGCAGCTCTTGCCGATGATTCCGGGCTGTGCGTGGATGCCCTGAACGGGCGGCCGGGGGTACATTCGGCCCGTTACGGGGCGCCGGATGCCAAAACAGATGCAGACCGCGTGGAACGGTTGCTCAGCGAAATGGACGGTGTGGAAAACCGGAAGGCCGCATTTGAATGCGTGATTTCCATTGCCGTGCCCACAGGTCCGGCCCTGACGTATGAAGGGCGCTGTGAAGGCGAGTTGGCCACCGCGCCCAGCGGAAATGGTGGGTTCGGGTATGATCCGATTTTTTATTACCCGGCACTGAATAAAACCTTTTCCGAGCTGTCACCGGAAGAAAAAAATCAGATCAGTCATCGGGGTAAAGCCCTGCAGGAAGTTACGGATGAGTTTGACAAGGTGCTGAAATGGCTGGATCAGAATATGCCCAAGTGGGCCCCGTTTGACTGCAAGGGAGGCTGCCACTGATGACGCTCAAGGAATTGGTATCGGCCAGCCGGAGCTGCCGGCGGTTTGAAGAAGATCGCAGGATCCCGCTGGCGGTTCTTGAAGACCTGGTCAGCCTGGTGCGGCTGTGCCCGTCTGCCGGAAACCTTCAGCCCCTCCGGTATGTGTTGTCAACAGATCCCGGACTGAACGAACACTTGTTTCACCTGCTGGGCTGGGCTGCTTACCTGAAAGACTGGAAAGGCCCGGAAAAAGGGTCGCGTCCTGCCGCGTATGTGGCCATCTGCTGTGAAGGAAAACGGGGTCGGTTTGTGGACTGGGATACCGGTATTGCTGCCCAGACCCTGCTCCTGGGGGCCCGGGAAAACGGCATTGCCGGATGCATGATCGGCTCCTTTAATCCCAAACAGGTGGGGCGGCTGTTTGACCTTTCTGAGACCGAAACCTGCTGTCTGGTGCTGGCGTTGGGATATCCTAAAGAATTTCCCGTGATCGAGCCGGTGGGCGCAGACGGCGGAATAAAGTATTACCGGGATGCTGAAGGGCAGCATCATGTGCCCAAATGGTCCATGGATACCCTGATTCGGGCGCGGTATGGCGCGTAACACTGCCCATACCCGGCCGCTCTGGCTGGTGGTCTGCTCGCCGCGCATGCTGGTGGCCTTTATCATGGGGTTTTCCTGCGGCCTGCCCCTGCTTCTTACCCTTACCGTGCTTCAGGCCTGGATGCGGGAAGCCGGGGTTGATCTGTCCACTATCGGGCTCATGGCACTGGTGGGGCTCCCGTATACCCTGAAATTTCTCTGGGCCCCGATGCTGGACCGGTTTACCCTTCCCTTTTTGGGTCGGCGGCGCGGATGGCTTTGGGTGGCCCAGACGTCCCTGGCCGGTTCCTTGATCCTTCTGGGCTTCATGTCGCCTGGTGCCTGTCCTGCCTGCCTGGCAGGGGCTGCGCTTCTGGTCACCTTCTTCAGCGCTTCACAGGATATTGTGGTGGATGCGTATCGCCGTGAAGACCTTCCGGATGAAGAGCTGGGTCTGGGGGCGTCCTTATATATAAATGGATACCGATGCGGCATGCTGCTGGCTTCAGGCGGCGGGCTCATCCTGGCTGATCACCTGCACTTTAAATGGGTCTATGTTATTATGGCAGGCTGTCTGATCCCCGGCATGCTGACCACCTTGTTTGCGCCGGAACCGCCGGTGTTTTCAGGAACTCCTAAAACAGTGAAGGATGCGGTGCTGGCCCCGTTGCTTGAATATTTCGCACGACCGGGCGCCCTTAGCATTTTGGCGTTCATCCTTTTATATAAGCTTGGGGACAGTATGGCCAGTGCCATGACCACGCCGTTTTATCTGGATATGGGGTTTTCCAAAACAGAGATCGGTGCGATTGTAAAGTTGTGCGGGTTCTGGGCCGTGCTTGGCGGCGGTACCTTGGGCGGTATTCTCATGGTGCGCCTTGGGATCCGGCGCAGTCTTTTCTTTTTCGGTGTACTCCAGGCTGTTTCCACAGCTGGCTTTGCCCTGCTTGCCGTATGCGGCCACAATCTGACCCTGCTGGCGCTGGTCATTGGATTTGAAAACCTGACCGGCGGCATGGGGACAGCCGCCTATGTGGCGTTTATGGCCAGCATTACGGATAAGCGCTTTACCGCAACCCAGTATGCGCTCTTGAGCAGTCTCATGGGCGTGCCCCGGGTACTGGCATCCGCGCCCACGGGGTATCTGGCCGACACGGTGGGATGGCCCGCCTTTTTTACAGGTTGCACGCTGATCGCCATTCCGGGGCTGATGCTCATCCGCCGCGTGTGTGGAAGGCAATAGGATGATGAGGCGTCCGCTCTCCGCTGTTGAACTGCCACCCCTCTGTTTTTGTGTGTTTCCCATGTGAATCCGTTTTAAACTGTGCCGCAGCAGGGTGCGTGTGCTCCGGACACGATATAAAGTTGTCAAAAGGACGTATCCATGAACGACTTTTCTGAGCAATCCAAAGCAGATATCATCATTGCGAAGCAGCATGAAAAAAGATTGCAGGTGCTGCATGACGCACGCGTTCAGATTCAAAACATGGATGCCGGAGACGTGGTGGACGCGATTCTGGCATTTTCTCAGCCGCGGGCCCTGGTCCACTCGTTTCCGGCATCTGAACTGCATCTGCTGCTGCATGATATTGGCCTGGCCGATTGTCTGCCGCTGCTGTCGTTGGCGGCGAACCGGCAGTGGGAGTACCTGCTTGATTATGAAGTCTGGATACGGGATCGGTGGGCATCGCTTATTTATATTGAATGGCTTGAGCGATTTCTGGAGGCCGATCCCCAGCGGTTGATAGACTGGCTGCTGGATTCACCCCAGGATGAACTGGTGTTGTTTCTCAGCCGTCATGTTCACGTGCGGGTGCGCGAGCATGATGAGCCTTTGTCAACCATTGACAGCGACTATATCTCTTTTGATGATATCCTCTATTTCAAGATCCTCACGCCGGATATGAATACCGTGGATAACGACGATGATTCCATACCCGGTGCACCGTGGGCGGATACGGTTGTTTCCCTGCTTAAACTGCTGGCCGAAGCAGATCATGTCCGCTATCAGCAGCTGTTGTTTGAAAGTACCGGGCTTCTGGATGCGGAAATCGAGGAAGAGGCGTATCGAAAGCGGTGTGTCCGGCTGTCTGAAAAAGGCTTTATGGCGCCAGAAGAGGCGGTGGGCATCTATCAGCCGATTCCCCTGAGTCGTCTGACAGACGTGGTGCTGGGGAAAAACTGGTCACGTGATACGGCAGATACGGCAGGGATATCCAGACTTGCTGCCCGACTGCTTGAAGAGACGCAAGACGGCGGGGCGGCGTTGATTGCCCAATTGCCGGTTGCGTTGAAAGAAACCTTTGCGCCTGAATTTGCTGCCCTGTGCAATCAATTGATCAGCGCTGACGGCTTTCAGGTGAAAGGGAAAGATGCGGTTGCTGCAGTGGTGAGTCGTGCGGCCAGCATGATACGCCTGGGAATCGAGGTGCTGCTGGAAGCTTCCGGCAACACGGATTTTTCTGAACGATCGGTTCAGGCCATGCTGGCAGCCGTATCCCTGAAAGATTTGTTTCGAGCAGGTAACAGCCGTGTCTATGCGCTGAAAAAGGACGCTGAGGTCTGGGTGAACCAAAGCTGGTTCCGGAAAAACAAGCTGCCGCTGCGGTTCTGGGGCGAACAGGGAATGGGGGTGTTAGGCGGGCTTCTGCTCGATCGGCCGCAGTGGTTTGATACAGATGCCACGGTTGACAGTTTTTACAGGGCGTTCGCGTCGGTCAGCGACGCAAATGCAGCAAAACGCTGTCTTGAGACGCTCATCGCTTTAGATACGGTGCTCTCTTGTATCGTGACGCGGACGGACTGGATTCAAAAGCGTGACATTTCAGCAATGGAGGTCTTTTTTACCTTGTGGGCCCTCAAAAAAATAGGCAAAGAAGGCGATCAGCGCGCCCTGTATTCCCGGGAGGCAACAACGGCATTTGACTATTTTTGGCAAGGTGCCGGGGTGCCGCGGTCTGTGTCTCCGGTTCTGGTGGATGAGGTACGGGAATGGCTGCATTGTAAACAGGCTTTTTCAGGTGATGAAGAAAGACAGACCGCGTTTTTGTCCTGGCTTGCTGATGCGGTTGGGCAGATTGAAAATGAATACGGTACAGTGAAGACTTCGGATGTCGATGCCAGGTTTCTGCGGATGTTTAGTGTGTTTTCGGAAATATGATACAAGTGCAAAGAAATCTGGTTTTTGATTGCAAATTCTTCGCGAATGATATAGATATGTATTTATTCAGTCAGTGTTGCTCTGTCTTTTATATGAACGCATGTAGAGAAGGGGGTACGTATGAAAAAGCGAGTTGTTTTGGTCAGGTTTTATGCATGTGCAGCCGTTTTGATGATGCTGGTGCTCTTTTCAGCGAGTTCATTTGCAGCGGAAGGCGCCAAAATTGATTTGAACACGGCATCCGTGGAAACCCTCGCAGAACTGAAATATGTGGGGGAAAAACTGGCGGAGAGAATCGTTCAGTATCGCACCAATGTGGGGGCTTTTAAAAAGGTGGATGATTTGACAGCCGTAAAAGGCATCGGACCGAAAATTTTAAATGCGAACAGGGACCGGTTAATGGTTTCACCGTCTGTGTCTAAAAAGCGGGCTGCGCCTAAAAAGAAGGCTGTGTCTAAAAAGCAGACCGCTTCTAAAAAACAGGCTACGCCCAAAAAAAAATAGTCTCATGACGCCGGATATCTGTGGGTGTCCTATCTGCTCAAAGATATCCGGCTTTTTTTTGTTCTGTGACATTTTTTTGCGCTGTGTTGACAATTATTGGTCCGGTAGCCGTCATAACGGTAACCCGTCTTATCGAAAAGGGGTGTTCAAATCTCTTTCAGAACAAGGGACTACATTTTTTTTGTATTGCGGTGTGACTTTGGCACGGCAGGTGCAAACTAAATTCATTGCATCGGCAACCTATTGCCGAGAAACAAATTAACAGTATCAACCTATCATTTCTTTAAAAGGAGGACACGATGTCAAAAATGGTTAAAAAAATGCAGGAAAAAGGCTTTACCCTGATCGAGCTGATGATCGTTGTTGCCATTATCGGTATCCTGGCAGCGCTTGCTATCCCGAGCTTCTTGAACTATCAGTGCAAGGCAAAGCAGTCTGAGGCAAAGACAAATCTGGGTACAATTCGTACATCTGAATCTGCTTACATCGCTGAGTATGACAGATATACAACAGACATGGGAAGACTCGGTTTTGCTACCAAAGGGGATCCGCGGTATACATACGCTATCACGGCTGCAACCAGCTCTGCGTTTACCGCAACTGCTACGGGTAATATTAAAAAGAACACAGCTACCAATGATATATGGCAAATTACCGAAGCGGGTAACTTGGATAATTCAACGAATGACTGCGCAAACTAACTGAATATAATAACCGTTCAATATCGTTATCCAATAAAAACTACCCGGTTTTCCCCGGGTAGTTTTTTGGATTTTCAATATGAAGTTGATTTTTGGGCGTGTATTACATGCAGCTGTGTTGTTCTCTTTTTAGTGTATCGTTGATGGCGTTGACGGTTTTATAAAACTTCAATTCGGATATCTCTGAATGCTGAAACAATCCCATCGACCGTTTTCCCCTTTTTTTCTTTTTTTTCTTTTTTTTCTTATTTTTTATAGTCAGTTTAAATTTATCAGCATCCGATACGGGATAACGGAAGTGAATCCCGATTGCCCGTGGTGTGAAACGAAGAAAGCACACGACACGGGAGGCCTCGTTGTTCAACTGAAACCAGAAATACTGAGGCTGTTATTGCCGTCTGATCCGGAATTGCTGACAGATCTCTTCTGGCTTCATACGACGTACTACTATGGGAAACAAACCTTATCTGGTGAAGCTCTCAATGATTTAATTTATTATTTTGAGTTGTTGACAGAAAATTCGCCTAAATGGGCATTACCCTACTATTTTGGAGCGGTTTTGCTGTCTATTGAAGGCGATGATCCAGACAGTGCCTATTATATCGCAAAAAAAGGCGTGCAGCATCACCCGCAAATGTGGGAACTCTGGTTTATGTGCGGGTATATCGACTATTTTTTTGGGGCAGATTATGAACGGGCCGCAAAGGCCATACAAACTGCCGCACTGATAAAGGGCGCGCCGCCTTACCTTTCGGCCTGGGCGGTGACGCTTGCACGATCAGCCGGAGGGAAAAAGCAGGCAAGGGAGATGATTTCCTTTTTAATGCAATCTTCTACGCGTCCCGAAATACAGGAGCTGCTGAAGCAGAAGCGTTACGACTTGTAGGCTGGCGTGTTCCATATGTTAATTGGTGGTGGCTGGATATTCAGGAGGCAACAGTGACTGCGGAAATTGTTTCATGGACGTCTGTCTCCTATCAGATACGAGACGGTTTCTGGTTAAAATATAAATCCATTTTAAAGCGCATTGATATGGGTCTGCCCTGCGGCGCTGTTGTTGGACTTGTCGGTGCCAATGGGGCAGGAAAGACAACGCTGATGAAATTAGGGGCCGGTATCCTGTCGCCGAGTCGGGGCCGTGTTGACATTCATGGGGTGGCTGCGCGTACGGCAAAGGCAAGAGCTCGTATCGGGTTTCTTACCGAACAGCAGTATCTGTATCCGAACAGCAAATTATATGAATGGCTGGAGATGCTTGGCCGGCTGTCTGGGTTGTCAGGCAAGACCCTGCGCTACCGGATTGATCAGGTGGCAGACCAGTTTGATCTGCAGCCATTTCTGCACAGCTATATGCGCACAATTTCAAAGGGACAGCTGCAGCGTGCCGGAATCTCCCAGGTATTTCTCCATGAACCCGACATCCTGTTTCTTGATGAACCCATGAGCGGACTTGATCCTTACTGGCGCAAACGGCTCATGGATATTTTACTCAAGTTTAAACAGGGGGGCGGCAGCATTTTATTCAGTTCGCATATTCTCTATGATGTTGAAAAACTGGCTGACACGATTTACGTGATTGAAAAGGGCGCCATGAAGGATAGCGACATCCTGCGATCCCGATTTCAGGATATTCAGGCGTATGAGATCGAATATCGGTGTGCGGATCCTGTGAATCCCTCTGAGTTGAATGCTGCGGATGATGTCATCCCCCTTCCCAACGGACATTTTCAGATCAGTATTTCGCCTGAAAAGAAAAATGAATGGTTACAGCTGAGTGTGTCGGGTGCGGTGGATATTATCGAATTGCGGGCCGTTCAGCTGGATATACAGGACACGCTTCGGGGAAATTGATGGGGTTGGAAAGAAACATGACACAATTGTCAGTCAGGGGGATGACGTGGTGACGCAGATTTACGCGATTGCAGTCAATACATTCCGGGATGCGGTCCGTGACCGGGTGCTGATGGTGTTTTCAGGGGCTGCAGTGATCCTGCTTTTATTTTCGACAATTCTCGGCGATATGTCCGTTGGCGGAAAAGAACGGATTATTCAGAATATGGGATATGCCGTTTTCGGCCTCTGGGGGCTTTTTTGCATCGTGTACATGGGGGGAAATACGATTCAACGGGAATTACACCTGAAGACCGTCTATATGACCCTGTCACGTCCTGTACGCAGAAGTACGTTTATGCTCGGAAAACTGCTGGGGATCAATTTGGTATTGAGTGCGCTCTGTTTACTGCTGCTGCTGATTATTGGTGTGGTCTATCTGTCCAGTGGTATCAAAATATCCTCCATCCTGTTGATTGCGTACGGCTTTATTTGGGGTGAATGGATACTGCTCTCGGCAATCAGTCTGTTTTTTGCAAGTTTTACCACGCCGCTGTTACATGGTTTTTTTCTAACAGCCGTTTACGTGTTAGGGCACTGGGCCAGAGACCTGTTTACCTTTGCACGGAATACAGACAGCGCCTTGCTGAAAAACGTATTGCTTACCTTGTATTATGGCATTCCTAATCTGGACAGTCTGAGCTTCAGGGCAGCAGCATTGTACAACGAAACCGTTTCAGTGGGTACATATGTTGCCGCAGCGGGTATTCTTTTTTTATGGACGCTGTTTTTTACACTCTGCGCGATAGGGATATTTCAGACGCGAAGTATCAAATGATGTGATACAGATGCAAAAAGGATTTCGGAAGCTCCTGATCAGCCTGCTTGCCGGATGGGGTGTGTTTGTTCTGGTGCTGTGTGCAACGCCTCCGGTGAGCCGGGATGCCCTGGTTCATCATCTGGCGGTTCCCAAATTGTATCTGACTGCAGTGCACATGGTCGAACTTCCTGAAATGCCGTATAGCTACTTCCCTGGGAACCTGGATCTTCTCTATCTCATCCCCTTGTATTTTAAGGTCGATTTTTTTGCAAAATATATTCATTTTTGTTTTGCACTGATCACTGCGGCTATGATTTACCGCTATTTGAAGCGGAGATGCAGTCCCGTTGCCGGCTTGCTGGGCGCGTTGCTGTTTTTGTCCATTCCCCTGATTACGAAATTGTCGACAACAGCCTATGTGGATCTTGGACTGGTATGTTTTTCCTGTGCGTCACTGCTGGGGCTGTTTGAATGGGCGGAAAAAGGATGCCGCATCAATCGGTTACTATGGCCGGCCGTATGGTGCGGCCTTGCTTTAGGGACCAAATATAATGGTTTGGTGTGCTGGGTGCTGTTAACCTTGACCACCTGTTATTTATCCAAACGAAACGATCTCGGCGAATGGCGAAATACACTGTACAGCCTGGTACGGGGGGGCTGCTTTGCGGTGATTGCGCTTGTCGTGTTTTCTCCGTGGATGATTAGAAATACGCTGTGGACGGGTAATCCGATTTATCCATTATACAATTCAGTTTTCAATCCGCCTGTAGCTGCTCCTGCTGCCTCCAATGCTGGCGCAACCCCTGATGAGGGACCCCGCTATAAAGTGACACCGCTGAATTATCGGCGTGATGTCTATCAGGAGTCGTTTATAAAAATTGTCGCAGTTCCCCTTCGTATTTTTTTTCAGGGAGAAGATGGGAATATGCGACTGTTTGACGGTCGGCTGACGCCTGTTTTATTGCTTTCCTGCTGTGCGTTTATTCGCACGCGATCATCCCGTGAAAGACATGAGAAAATTGTCTTGTCGGTATTTTCTTTGCTGACAATTCTGATTACCTTGTTTCAAACGGTATTCAGGGTGCGTTACATGGCCTATGCACTGCCTGCGATGACGATGCTTTCTGTTTATGGCGGGTTTAACCTATGGCGGGTCGCTTCATCTGCATCGCACAGATGGATGAAATTTACTTTAAAAACAATTTATTATGCATTCATTGTTGCGGGTGCTTTATGGAGTGTGTCGTACGCGGCTCATCTTTATATGTATGTAGACCCGCTTGCATACATTTCCGGTGCAGTGGACAGAGATGCCTACATCAGCCGGTACCGTTTTGAACACCCTGCAACGCAATTTATTAATCAACATCTGCCTGAAAATGCGGTACTCTATAATATCTTGCTGGGAAAACGCGGATACTATTTGAACCGAAAATATATCCCAGATGTTACGGGCCACACTGATCAAATAAGGAAGCTGATAGGTCAGCAAGGGTCTCCTGAATCGCTGATTGCCGCTTTTCAACGGATGGGGGTTACACACTGGGTTATCAATGAGCGCTTGTTTATGAAGCGGGTGAATGCGACGTATTCCGAGAAGCAACTCCGTGTATTGCGGGCGTTCTTTTTTACGTACATGGAACGCCTTTACCAGGATAGGTGGGTCGGCGTTTATGCCCTGTCCCAATAACTGACCTGTCGACAATATTTCACGGAACGGCGAATTGTTTTAGCCTGGCGCCAAAATGACTGGCCATTCAAAACACACACTGTTTATATGTGCTGTCAATAATAGCCATGAAAGGAAGGCTAAATGAGGGATCGGATCGCTCCGATAGCTGGGCTGTTGCCGCTGCTTTGTATATATCTATTCTCCATGCCAACCACGTTACCTGACTTTGACGCCGGTGAATTTGCTGTTGTTGCAAAAAACGGCGGGATCGCACATCCGCCAGGTTATCCGTTGCTAACAGTGATATATTGGTTAACTGTCAGAGTGAACAGCGACTGGCCTGTTGTTCGTGTTTTGTCACTCACATCGATTTGTTTTACGGTACTAGCGGCCTATATTTTTTACCGGGTGCTTGCTGAACGCTTTAAAAATAAAATTGCTTCACTGATTTCTGTGTATGTTTGTTTTTTGGCTGAGCCGGTCTGGAGAGCTGCGACAACGCTTGAGCCTTTTGCTTTAAATGTATTGTTTGCGAGTGTCTGTGTATATGCTGCCTGGAAGGTGGTTACCTGTTCAAATCAAAGATTCCAGAACGTTTGGTTTGGCGTGAGTGGTCTGATTTTTGGTTTGAGCTTTTGCAATCACCACGCTATGGCGTTTATGCTGCCTTTTGCTGTTTTAGTATGGCTTTATTATGCTGAAAATAAATTCAGGTCTTTTTGCTTTTTTAGTGGGTGTGCGTTGTTGGGCTTAATACCCTTAGTTTATTTTTTTACGAACGTGGCTCAACAGGGAGCTTATATTTTTGGGGATTGGAGCCAGCGTGGATATAGTTTGGTGTATCATGTGCTGAGGCGTAATTATGGGACGTTCTCTTTAATGGCCGATCAAGATGGCGGTGTTCTGAATGCAGTCGTATTTTTTTTAAAATCTGTGGTAGCATACAGTTCAATTGTATGGTTGCCAGCAATTGTATTAGGGGGAGCAGGCTGGATCAAGCAAGATGCGGCCCATGCCACGGAAAAACGGTTTGATCGGTTGATTGCCATAGCGTTTATTTTTGTAAGTATTTGCTTTTTTTTGTTTTTTAAAATAGATATAAAACCACTGCATCTTGCAGTCGCTGAACGATTTCATGCATTGCCAATGGTTTTGCTATGTTTTCCAGTGTGTTATTGTGTCGATAAAGTGAGTTCAGATAACCGGAGATTTCGTGTTCTAGGATTATCACTAGCGGTTATTCTGTGCATGTATCATGGCATATCACAATGGCCTGAAAGTGAAAGGAAAAATGAACGTTTTTATGAAAATCATATAATAAATGTATTATCAACCGTTGAGAAGGATAGTGTTATTGTAACAAATGCTGATGCCGATTATTTTGGCTTGTTATATGGTATACAGGTTTTGTCATTACGGTCAGATGTGAAAGTATTGCAGTATGGATTATGGAAAACAACCTGGTATAGAAAGCGATTTGCAAACAAAAACAACCTTTCTTCTGAGATTGTAAAAGCGGATGATATCGGTGCGTGTATCGCGTCACTATTGGATCAATTTCCTGTTTATATTTTAAATCCTGAAATTATGGCGTTTCACCCCTTTTTACATCGCTCTTTTCCCATTGGTCCGCTCATACGGTTGTCAGCAGATGAAACAGGCATTCCTGACGCTGTTGCTTTATTTAGAAGGAATCAGTTTTTATTTGATGAGCGTTTGTTCGTACCGAACCCTGAGTCGATGCGTACGTTGAATGCATGGGAGACGTATTTAGTCGCATATTATAGTAGAACCTGGAAAACCTTGAATAACGCACTGATTGCAACCGGTGATAAAGAAAAAGCAGATATGTGTCAGAATTATATTCATAAACTGACGAAAGGGGCTATGTAAAGTCTAACCGAAACGCCCCGTATGTCTCTGATTTAATTTATACTACACGCGGGGGTTGCTGCTTCAGGCCCGTCAGTCATCGCTCTCAGAACAGTTGGCTGATTTTGAAAAAACCGTTCTGTTAAGGCCTGAAAATGCACTTGCGCTATGGAAAACGGCTGAAGTATTATATCGCATAGCTGTCAGCAGTGAGGATACTGACGAACAAAGAAATATCGCTTTGAAATCATTTTGTTTGTTTCAAAAAGCCGTCTGTCAGGGTAGCTTTAAATTCCAAACTGAACAAATTCAAAGGATCCTTGATGCGTACGCTGATCAATTTTCATTTATACCGGAACACATCTTGATACTAATGTTGAATGCAGAATTATGCGGACTGTTGATTGGATCAACCGGTTCTAATTATTATCTGGGCCAGAAAATTTTTTCTTCTTCTGGAATGAATGCAAAACGCTTCTAATACGGATTAATGATGGACAATGTGGATGGGTTCCTCTATGAACGAACCCAATATATCTTGCGTTCCATGATGTTAAAATGCCAGGCGATCTCAGTATGGATCGTTCGGAAACATTTATCAGCCAGGCTTTCGATGCGATCGCCGGTAGTCGTGTGCTGAAAGGAAGCGTAAAAACAGAAAGGGCATCCGTCCATGTTGACAGATAAAAAGATCCTTCTGGCTGTGAGCGGGGGGATCGCCTGTTATAAAAGCATTGAAATCATGCGCCAGCTCCAGAAAAAAGGCGCTGGGGTTCGGGTGGTCATGACACCCCATGCAACCGCCTTTGTACAGTCCATGACATTTGCCGCCATTTCAGGGCATCCAGTGTATCAGGAGATGTTTGCTGACGAGACAGATGGCGTTATCCGGCATATCGATCTCGCGGGCTGGGCCGATGCGGTGGTGATTGCACCGGCAACCGCCAATGTCATCGGAAAACTGGCCTGCGGGATTGCGGATGATGCATTGACCACCCTGATGATGGCTGTGCGGGCACCGGTGATGGTCTGTCCGTCCATGAATACAACGATGTATGAGAGCCGGGCGGTGCAGCGGAATATCGATCAGCTGGCGGCGGATGGATTTCATCTGATAGAACCGGATGCAGGCGAGCTGGCCTGTGGTGTGACTGGTGCCGGACGGCTGCCAGAACCCGGGTACATCGTCAATCGTCTGGAGCGTCTCTTTTATCCCAAGGATTTTCAGGGAAAAAAAGTGCTGATCACCGCAGGACCGACCCGGGAAGCCATTGATCCGGTACGCTATATCAGCAACCATTCTTCGGGTAAGATGGGCTATGCCCTGGCAGGGGCCGCCGAATATCGGGGGGCGGATGTCACCCTTGTTTCCGGTCCCACCGCCGAAGCCCTGCCCCCCCATGTGAAGCGTGTGGATGTAGAGAGTGCAAGGGAGATGTATGATGCGGTGTTTGACCATCTTTCCCATGCGGATGTGTTGATCAAGGTGGCGGCTGTGGCCGATTACCGGCCGGCAGAAGTCGCCGAACACAAGCTGAAAAAATCAGATGAAGATCGGGTGCTCACCCTGAAAAAGAATCCGGATATTTTAAAATCCGCAGGCACGGCCAAGGCCGGTCCGTTTCTTGTGGGCTTTGCTGCGGAAACCCGGAATCTGAAAACCTATGCCACAAAGAAAATCAGGGAAAAGAATCTGGATATGATTGTCGGCAATCTGGTGAATGCACCGGGCAGCGGGTTTGGGTCGGATACCAATACGGTGACCCTTTTTTATAAAGATGGCACCGAAGAAGCCTTGCCCAACCTGTCCAAACAGGCGGTGGCCCATGCCTTGCTGGATCGCATCGGTAAGCGGCTCAGTGAAAAGTGATTTTTCGATGCAGAAGGCTTTGTCTGAAACAGATAGATTCAAGATCCTGACAGCGGTCCGCCAATCCCTTGAATTACTCCGCACGCTCGGTATTGACACACTGGAGTCTGCCCCAGATACCCTGGAGCAGATCCAGGCTGACGTACAAGCGTGCAACCGGTGCTGCCTGCGGGAGCAGACACCACAACCGGTCTGCGGAGAAGGAACCTCCCAGGCCCGGCTTGTGTTTATAACAGGCTTTCCAGTCGCGCCGGACCTGGAAATCGGCCGGCCCCTGCAAGGACCGGCAGGGGAGCTGTTCACAAAAATGATCGGGGCCATGGGGCTGGATCGTGCCGCAGTGTATGTGATCCCCCTCCTGAAGTGTGGGCCTGGTGATACCCGGGCTGCTGCTGAAACGGCCGCAGCATGCTGCAGATCGTTTCTGGATCGCCAGCTGTCTGTGATTGCACCGGAGTGCATTTGCATTTTTGGCGAATTTGCCGCATCCTTGTTGCTGAATACCCGTGAACCTCTGGCGCATATCCGGGGGAAATTTCACACATATAATACCATTACCGCCTTGGCGACCTGGGATCCGGACACCCTGCTTCGGAACCCGGCCCTCAAACGGGATGCCTGGCAGGATCTGCAGGCCATCATGGCCTGCCTGGGACTCAACCGTCCCACCTGAGAAGGGGAGTGAGATAACACAAATATGCCAACGAATGTAAAACCGCTAGCTGTTTCTCATATGAACGCACCAGATTTTCCGGTTGCCTTTGACATGGACGGTGTCTTCGCCGATACCATGGGCCTGTTTCTGACCATTGCCCGTGAGGCATACGGACTGTCAGATATTCGGTATGAAGATATTACCAGTTATGATCTGGTTGATTGTCTGGCCATTGAAGAACCGGTCATGAATGCCATCATCGAGATAATTATCTCTGGTGATTATCCGGAGCCGCTTCATCCCATGCCCGGTGCCGTAGAGGGGCTCCGGCAGATCATCCACACCTATGGGAAGGTGCTTTTTGTCACTGCCCGCCCGAAGGCGGCCCCCCTTGAAACCTGGATGGCCTCGCTCTTTCCGGATCAGTCGGATGCAATTCAACTGATACCGGCAGGCTCCTTTGAAGCCAAGGCGGGTATTCTGAATGCCGCTGGGAAAACGATTTTTGTGGAAGATCGTCTGGAAACCTGTTTTGATCTGGCAGATGCCGGCATCACCCCCATCGTTTTCAGACAGCCCTGGAATCGGCGGCCCCACGATTTTCATGAAGTGGGAGGCTGGGAAGAGATACTGCCCCTGATTGATCATCTGGTGGAATCCCGATAGATGAGCTGCCATGTCAACGTCTGTTTCCGCGCATATTGCATCCTTTCTTGACGCGCTTTCCGCAGAGCGGAACGTATCAGAACATACCCTTCGTGCGTATCGGTCAGACCTGACCGGTTTTGCGTCCCACCTTGCTGAACGAAAGAAAATGGCGGGCTGCGAACCGACAGAAGAATTGCGGATTCGGGATATTGACGTACATGGGGTTCGGTCTTATCTTGCGGCATTACATCGCGGTAAAAAGGCCCGTTCAACCATGGGGCGGAAACTTTCTGCGTTGCGCACGTTTGTGGCCTATCTGGTGAAAATCGGCGCGTCAGAAGGAAATCCGGTTGACGGTGTTCCCACGCCCAAGGGCGAAACCACCCTCCCAACCTTTCTGACCGTGGATGACATGTTCCGTCTGCTCGAGGGGATGACCGGGAACGCGGTACTCGATCTCCGCAACCGGGCCTTGTTTGAGCTGATCTATTCCTGCGGCCTGCGCATATCCGAAGCGGCGGGTCTTGATTGCGCGGATGTGGACATGGATCACTGCCTGGTACGGGTATCAGGTAAGGGAAAGAAAGACCGCATCATCCCGGCAGGGCAGCCGGCACTGACGGCGGTGTCAAGGTATCGGGAGGCGTTGGGCCATGAAGGGCGCTGGCAGGGCCCCTTGTTTCTGAACTGCCGGGGCGGCCGGCTTTCCACCCGGTCCATGGACCGGATACTGAAACAACTGGCAAGGGCCTGCGGCATTGATACACCGATTTCTCCCCATGCCCTGCGGCATTCCTTTGCCACCCATCTGCTCGACGCAGGGGCGGACTTACGGAGCGTACAGGAATTATTGGGCCATGAAAGCCTGTCAACGACACAGAAATATACCCATGTGTCCATGGACCGGCTCATGGCAGTCTATGATCAAACCCATCCAAGGCGATAACACGTATGCAGCATAAAGACCCGGGAATTTGTTACGGAACCACCATCCTGGCGGTTCGGAAAGCGGAATCAGTAGTGGTGGCCGGAGACGGCCAGGTCACCCTGGATACCGTTGTAATTAAACATAAGGCGCGGAAAGTGCGTCGTATTTATCATGACCGGATTATTGTCGGATTTGCCGGCGCCACGGCCGATGCACTGAACCTGTCAGAAAAGCTGGAGACAAAACTCGAACGGTATAACGGCAATCTCACACGGGCGGCTGTGGAACTGGCCAGAGAATGGCGGCAGGACAAGTATCTCCGGCGGCTGGAAGCCATGATGATTGCCGTGGATCCGGAAAAAACATTTCTGATTTCCGGAAACGGCGATGTGATCGAGCCGGATGACGGCGTGGTCAGCATCGGGTCGGGCAGTGTCGGGGCCATGGCTGCGGCACGGGCCCTGTACCAGTATTCGGACCTGGATGCGCGGGCGATTGTCGAAGCGTCGATGAAAATTGCCGGCAGCATCTGTGTGTACACCAACAATGCATTGACCATCGAGACCTTCTGATCTCCGGTCACGAGTAAGGATATCACCATGCAGGAATTGAAACCTTCTGAAATCGTTCAGGAGCTTGATACGTATATTATCGGTCAGAAACAGGCCAAGCGCTCGGTTGCCATCGCCCTGAGAAACCGGTGGCGTCGGCGTCAGGTGCCCAGTGACCTGAAAGATGAGATTTCACCCAAAAATATTATTCTGATCGGTCCCACGGGTGTTGGAAAGACCGAAATATCCAGACGCCTGGCAAGGCTGGCTGATGCCCCGTTTTTCAAGGTGGAGGCGTCTAAATTTACCGAGGTCGGGTATGTGGGCCGGGATGTGGAATCCATGATCCGGGATTTGCTCGAGCGGACCCTCAATGACGTCAAGGCCCGTGAGCAGGAAGCGGTGCGGGGAAAGGCAGAAGGGGTGGTCGAGGAAAAGCTGCTTGACCGGCTGCTGCCCAATCCGGCGCGAACGCCATCGGAAACCGACGATACTGACGGCCGTGTCGAGGTGGCGGGGGAAGCGGCCAGTGGGGACTCTACCCGTGAAAAACTGCGCCAGCTGCTGAGAAAAGGAAAACTTGACGCCCGGATGATCGATCTGGAGGTGGCGGAGAAATCCATGCCCATGGTAGAGGTCTTTTCCAATGTAGGCATGGAGGAGATGGGGATCAATTTCAAGGATATGCTGGGCGGCCTCATCCCCAAACAGAAAAAACGCCGGAAACTCACCGTCAAAGAGGCCCGGGAGCTTCTGATCAATGAAGAATCCCAGCGTATGGTCGATATGGAACGGGTGGTGAAACAGGCCATTGAACGGGTGGAACAGTGCGGCATTGTGTTTATTGACGAGATTGATAAAATCGCCGGCGGCAAAGGCGGTCATGGCCCGGATGTGTCCCGGGAAGGGGTGCAGCGGGATCTGTTGCCGCTGGTCGAAGGCACCACCGTATCGACAAAGTACGGGGCCGTGCGAACCGACCACATTCTGTTTATCGCATCTGGCGCATTTCATGTGTCCAAACCGTCGGATCTGATTCCCGAGCTCCAGGGCCGGTTTCCCATCCGGGTGGAACTGAGTTCACTGGGGGCTGAAGAATTTCAGCGGATTTTGACAGAACCGCGCAATGCGCTGCTGCTTCAGTATATTGCGCTGCTTCGCACCGAGGGCGTGGATCTGGTGTTTACGGATGCCGCCATTGCGGCCATTGCCAAAATCGCTGAGGAGGTGAATGCCAGGACTGAAAATATCGGGGCCCGGCGGCTGCATACCCTGATGGAGTGCCTGCTCGAGGACATCCTGTTTGATGCGCCGGATCATACGGCATCCGAGATTGTAATTGACGAAAATTTTGTGAATGATAAATTGAAAAATATTATTGAGGACGAGGATCTGAGCCGTTACATTCTGTAACCGGAAGGGAACGGCCGTATGTTTTTCAAGAAAGCAGGAGCATGACACAGACGGCGCCAGGAACAGTTGAGACGGAAGGTACCGTTGCCGATATCCTGATCGAATCCCTGCCGTATATTCGCCGGTTTTCCGGAAAGACTGTGGTGATCAAGTACGGCGGCCATGCCATGGTGGACGCGCAGCTCAAGACGGATTTTGCCCGTGATATCACCCTGATGCGGTTTATCGGTATCAATCCGGTGGTCATTCATGGCGGCGGTCCGCAGATCAATGAAGTGCTCGACTCCATGGGCATCCGGCCGCAATTTGTCAGAGGCATGCGCCTGACCGATGAGCCGACCATGGATGTGGTGGAGATGGTTTTGGGCGGAAAGCTCAACAAGGCGATTGTCAACCTGATCAATCAAGAGGGCGGGACTGCCGTGGGCCTTACCGGCAAGGACGGTGGATTGATTCAGGCGGAAAAACTCACAGTGGTTCAGGAAACCGGAACCGACACCCCGCCTGAGATCATCGACCCCGGCCTGGTGGGCCGGGTCACGGAGGTGCGGCCCCAGATCATTCATACGCTGTCTGCAAAGGGATTTATTCCCATCATCGCACCTGTGGGAACCGGTGCTGGCGGGGAAACCTTCAATATTAACGCAGATTTTGTGGCCAGCAAGGTCGCTGTTGCCCTGAAAGCCGAGCGTTTGATTCTGCTCACCGATGTGGACGGGCTTTTTGATGGCAACGGTGCGCTGCTATCCTCACTGGTCGGCAGGGACGTGCAGAACCTGATCACGGACGGTGTCATTCAGGGGGGGATGATTCCCAAGACCGAATGTGCGGTTGAGGCCCTGGACGGCGGGGTGGAAAAAGTGCATATCCTGAACGGAAAACGCCCCCATGCCATTTTGCTTGAGTTGTTTACGGACGGCGGTATTGGTACGGAGTTTGTCCGGGAAGCGAGCGGCACCTGATCCGGGGATACCGCGTTACCCCAGTTATCGTTTTCACCCCCCGTTTGTTGCGGGGGGTTTACATTTTATGGCCGCTGATCGTGTGATCAGCAACCAGCCACGGAGGAAAAGAGGCATGTCCGCACACCTGATGCAGCGATCCGATACTGTCATGGCAACCACATACGCCCGTACACCGGTCGTTTTTACCGAAGGGGAGGGCTGCCAGCTTCGCGATGCTGAGGGGAAGACCTACTGGGACTTCCTCGCGGGTATCGCGGTCTGCAATCTGGGGCATGCCCATCCGGCGGTGGCAAACGCCCTGGCATCCCAGGCCCGTAAACTGGTGCATGTGTCCAACCTGTTTTATACCGAGCCCCAGGTGGCGCTTGCAGAATGGCTGACCTCCCGCAGCTTCGGGGATCGGGTCTTTTTTGCCAACAGCGGTGCTGAAGCCAATGAGGCAGCCATCAAACTGGCACGGAAATATTTTGCAGAAAAAGGGGAACCCGCGCGGTATCGGATCATCACCATGGAAAAATCCTTTCATGGCAGGACCATGGCCACCCTGTCCGCTACAGGGCAGGAAAAAGTACGGATCGGATTTGATCCGACCCTTAACGGGTTCGATTATGTGCCGTTCAATAACCTGGATGCCGTGAAAGCTGCCATCGGTCCTGAGACCTGTGCGATCATGGTCGAACCGGTTCAGGGAGAAGGGGGGGTGCGCATGGCGTCTCCCGGCTATTTTCAGGAGCTGAGGGCCCTGTGTGACGCCGCCGGTATTCTGCTGATCATGGATGAAATCCAGACCGGCATGGGCCGGACCGGACGCCTGTTCGCCTATGAGCATACCGGTGTTGCGCCGGATATCATGACCCTTGCAAAAGCCCTGGCCAACGGACTCCCCATTGGCGCCATGGTCGCACGGGAAACGGTGGCCGCCGCCTTTGTGCCCGGATCCCACGGGTCGACCTTCGGGGGAACCCCCTTGATCTGTGCCGGCGCCCTGGCCACGGTTGAAACCCTGGAAACGGAAGATCTTGTGAGGCGTTCGCGTGAAACAGGCGCGTATTTCCTTGCAAAACTTGAGACGCTCATGGCCGATCATCCGAAGGTGACAGCCGTACGCGGCATCGGCCTGATGCTTGCCATGGAGTTTTCTGAATCTGCCGGCCATCTGGTCGATACCTGCCGGGAAGCTGGATTTATCATCAACTGCATTCAGGACCGGATACTTCGGTTTGTTCCGCCGTTGACCATACCGGAAGCTGCCATTGATGACCTGGTGGCCTGTCTGGATGCGGCACTGGCGTAATCTGCAGACCGGTTAGGGGGGTATCAACATGAAATATATACACCCGACCTCGGACGTATCTGGCCTCTGAAACACCTATGGCATGGCGTTTTATGCGGCGCAACCTATTTACAGAAGGGCAGGAAGGCAGTGAAACACGATTTTCTATCGGTTTTGGATTTGGACAAGGAGACCCTGGAAGCGCTGCTGGATCGCGCACGGGTATTGAAAAAACGTCATGCGCAGGGGATTGTCGACCGTCCGCTCATGGGAAAAACCCTGGGGCTGATTTTTGACAAGGCATCCACCCGTACCCGGATATCCTTTGAGGCGGCCATGGCACAGCTGGGGGGGACGCCGATTTTTATCAGCGCCAGGGATACGCAGATTTCCCGTGATGAACCGGTACAGGACACGGCCCGCGTGCTGGCGCGGTTTCTGGACTGTCTGGCCATTCGCACCTATTCCCAGAAACTGGTTGAAGAATTTGCATTTCACGCATCCATCCCCGTGATCAACGCCTTGACTGACAGATATCATCCCTGCCAGATCATGAGTGACCTGCTGACCGTGCTCGAGTGCAAGGGGGATTGCCGGAACGTGAACATCGCCTGGGTGGGTGACGGCAACAACGTGGCTCATTCCTGGATCAACGCGGCGCGGATCCTTGGTTTTTCGCTGACCCTGGCATGCCCGGACGGCTATCATCCAGACCCGGCGGTGTTAGGTCCGGCAGTGGAACGTCGCGGAGACAGGATTCGTGTTATGGCAGACCCCAAAGCAGCGGTCCGCGGGGCAGACGTGATTTACACGGATGTCTGGGCCAGCATGGGCCAGGAAAAAGAACAGGCTGAGCGGGAAGCGGCCTTTAAAGGCTATCTGGTGGATGACGATCTGGTGGCGTGCGCTGACCCAAAGGTGGTGGTCATGCATTGCCTGCCGGCTCACCGTGAAGAGGAAATTTCCGAAGCAGTTCTCGAAGGCTCCCATTCCGTTGTCTGGGATCAGGCGGAAAACAAACTGCACATGCATAAAGCGCTGCTGGAGTGGGCGATGTTAAACCCGCCGGCATGATGTGATCAAAAAGGAGCGAACCCGGATGAATGTGAACAAAGTAGTCCTCGCCTATTCGGGCGGACTGGATACATCGGTGATCTTGAAATGGCTGATCGAAACCTATCAATGTGAGGTCATCGCCTTTTCCGCAGATGTGGGCCAGGAAGAAGAACTGGATCACCTGGAGGAAAAGGCAAAGAAAACCGGTGCCTCCAAGGTGTATATCGATGATCTGCGGGAACCATTTGTCAGAGATTATGTGTTCCCCATGTTCCGTGCCAATGCCATCTATGAAGGCCAGTACCTGCTGGGTACGTCCATCGCCCGGCCCCTGATCGCCAAACGGCAGATGGAGATTGCAAAGATCGAAGGCGCGGATGCGGTGAGCCATGGTGCGACCGGTAAAGGAAATGACCAGGTCCGTTTTGAGCTGGGCTATTATGCCATTGACCCGGCTATCAAGGTGATCGCCCCCTGGCGGGAATGGGATCTCAACGCCCGGACCGTGCTCATGGACTTTGCGAAAAAGCACGGTATCGACGTACCCCAGACCCCGAAAAAACCATACAGCACAGACCGGAACCTGCTCCATATCAGCTATGAAGGCGGGGTGCTTGAAGATCCCTGGGCCGAAGCCACCGATGACATGTACACCCTGTCGGTTAAACCGGAAGATGCGCCGGATACACCGGAGATTATCGAGATCACCTTTGAAAAAGGGGATCCGGTGGCCATCAACGGTGAACCGCTGTCGCCGGCTGCCCTGCTCAAACAGCTGAATGTCATGGCCGGCCGCAACGGGATCGGGCGGATCGATATTGTTGAAAACCGGTTTGTGGGCATGAAATCCCGCGGTGTATATGAAACGCCAGGAGGTACAGTGCTGCGCGAGGCGCACATGGCCATGGAATCGATCACCCTTGACCGGGATGTGGCCCACTTGCGAGACAGCCTGATTCCCCGGTATGCGGAAATGATCTATAACGGGTTCTGGTTTGCGCCGGAGCGGGAATTGATTCAGCGGACCATCGATGACACCCAGGCCCGCGTATCTGGTGTGGTCCGGATGAAGCTCTACAAGGGCCAGTGTTATATTCTGGGCCGTAAATCCGATCTGTCCTTGTATAATGAAGATTTTGCGACCTTTGAGGAAGATGCGGTCTACAGTCAGAAGGACGCGGAAGGATTCATCCGGCTCAATGCCCTGCGTCTGCGGATCCGCAACATGTTGAATCGCAAGTAAGCCCACAGGAGAAGACGCATGGCTGCAGATAAACCCTGGGATGGCCGGTTCGCGGAAAAGACCGATGCCCTGGTCGAAGCGTTTACCGCGTCGATTGATGTGGATAAGCGCCTGTATGCTGAGGATATTGACGGCAGTGTGGCCCATTGCCGCATGCTGGCAAAACAAGGCGTGCTGACCGAAGACGAGGCTGCCACTCTGGTGGCAGGGCTTTCCGAAATCAGAGGGGAAATTGAGGGCGGGGAATTTGTGTATGATATCCGTCTGGAAGATATTCATATGCATATTGAATCCAGACTCACAAAAAAGGTCGGGAACGTGGCCAGAAAGCTGCACACGGCCCGAAGCCGAAACGACCAGGTGGCGCTTGACGCCCGGCTCTATCTCAGAAACGAAACCCGGCAGCTGATCACCTTGTTCAGGGAGCTCCAGAAAGTGGTGGTCGGGTTTTCCCGAAAACATCTAACGGTGCCGGTGGCCGGGTATACCCACTTGCAGCGGGCCCAGCCGGTGCTGTTGTCCCATCATTTCATGGCCTATTATGAAATGTTTGACCGGGATGTGGCGCGTCTTGAGGACTGTTTGAAACGCATGGATGTGTCTCCTCTGGGCGCGGCGGCCCTGGCCGGTACCACCTACCCCATTGATCGGACCTATTCGGCTGAATTGCTTGGATTTCCGGCCATCTGTCAAAACAGCATGGATGCGGTGTCAGATCGGGATTTCATGATGGAATTCATGGCGGCGGCCAGCATTGCCATGGTTCACTTTTCCCGTCTGTCAGAAGAGCTGATTCTCTGGTCATCTGCCGAGTTCGGTTTTATCGAGATTTCAGATGCCTTTACCACTGGCAGCAGCATCATGCCCCAGAAGAAGAATCCGGATGTCTGCGAGATTACCCGCGGCAAAACCGGCCGTGTCGTGGGCAATCTGGTAAATCTGATCACCCTGATGAAATCCCTTCCCCTGGCCTATAACCGGGACATGCAGGAAGACAAGCTGCCGCTGTTTGACACGGTGGATACCCTGAAAGCCTGTGTGACCATCTATACCCGGATGATTCCCGAGATCCGGGTGAATGCCGATGCCATGGCCCACAGCACCTGCGGCGGGTTTATCAACGCAACGGACATGGCCGACTATCTGGTGAACACCGGTATGCCGTTCCGGGAAGCCCACAGTGTGGTGGGATCTGCAGTCAGTTACGCGCTTTCAAAGGGAAAAGAACTGCATGAACTCAGCCTCGAGGAACTCAAGGCATTTTCTGATCGCATTGGTGCAGACCTCTTTCCCCAGCTGACCACCGGGCAGATGATTGATCGGCGCACATCCGCTGGCGGGACGGCCACTGAAAATGTGCGGGCTGCCATCGCGGCTGCAGAGAAAAAACTGGGTGAGGATATCGAAAAATGAGTGTACGCCGGCACCAGGGGTTGCTGAACGCGGTCCTGGCTTTTCTGATGGTTTGCGCCGCTATCCTGCTGGCTGGCTGCGGTGTGAAAGCGGATCCGGAACCGCCGGAATCCGTGCGGCCGGTATCTCCGCACGCACTGACGATCACAGCCGTGGCCGGGAACCGGATCCGCCTGCACTGGCAGCTGAAACAGCCGGATGGCATACATGGTTTGCCTGCTGTATGTGTTGTGTCCCAGGCTGCTGTGCGTCTGAAAGACGGTTGCAGCACCTGCCCGCTGACCTTTGAGGCCATTCACCGGATGCCGGTTCATCGGCTGCAAGCTGACGGGTATCGTTTTGAAATAGCGGTTCCGACCGGATTTATGTATACCTACCGGATCCATTCAGAATCCCTCGCTGGTATCCGGGGAAAAAAGACGGCCTCCGGTCAGATTCAGATGGCAGCCGCAGATGACTAACACCCGCTGCACGGCCTCCGGCAGGTGGGTCACCGCCTATCTGGGGCTTGGATCCAATATGGGCGATGCAGCGGGAAACTGCCGTAAGGGCCTCTCGCTGCTGGATGCAACAGACGGTGTTTCCGTGACAGCTGTTTCACCGTTCTATAACAGCGCACCGGTCGATTACACGGATCAGGACTGGTTTGTCAACGGTGCTGCGGAAATTGAAACCTCGCTTTCACCCCTGGCGCTGCTGGACTGCGTGAAACTGATCGAGTGGGCAGTCGGCCGCCGGCCGGGCATCCGGTTCGGACCGCGCATCCTGGATATGGATATACTGCTCTATGATCACCGGGTGATCGTGGCATCCGGTCTGGCGGTCCCCCATCCGCGCATGGCGAAAAGGATGTTTGTATTAAAGCCGCTTTGTGATATAAACCCCGATATCGTGCATCCGGTTTTGGGGGTAACCATGGGATCGTTGCTGAGATCATGCAATGACCCGGAACAAAGGATCAAACCTGTTGATTAAATTCATCGTACTGGCGGTTGCAGTTTACCTGGTCATTCAGCTGCTTAAAAAACAGATTCAGCAGGCGTTGTCCGGCGGTTCGTACAGGCGTACGGGGGGCGATGCAGCCTTGAAGGCGGCAGATGAAATGGTCAAGGATCCGGTGTGCAATGTCTATGTTCCCAAGCGCGAAGCCATACGGGAGCAGGTGAACGGAAAAACTTATTATTTCTGCAGCCCTGAATGCCGGGATGCATTTGTTAAAAATTAGCGTAACCCGTTGAACGCAGAGAGAAAACGGGACAGGAGCCTTTTTCAATGAAATTTTTTATCGATACCGCCAATGTGGAAGAAATCCGTGACGCGCACAGCTTCGGCATGGTGGACGGGGTTACCACCAACCCGTCACTGATTGCAAAAGAAGGCCGTGATTTCAAGGAAGTGATCACGGAAATCTGTGAGATCGTAGACGGCCCCATCAGTGCGGAAGTCATCAGCCTTGAAACCGACGGCATGGTGTCCGAAGCCCGTGAACTGGTGAAAATCCACGAAAACATCGTGATCAAGATCCCCATGACCATTGACGGCCTCAAGGCGGTACGGATGCTGTCCGCCGAAGGCATCAAGACCAATGTGACCCTGATTTTCTCGCCCCTCCAGGCCCTGATGGCAGCCAAAGCCGGTGCGACCTATGTCAGTCCTTTTGTCGGCCGTCTGGACGACCTGTCCCAGGACGGTATGGTACTGGTCGAGCAGATCGTTGAAATCTACGAAAACTACGGATATGACACGGAAGTGATCGTGGCCAGTGTACGCAATCCTCTGCATGTGCTCGAGTCTGCACTGGCCGGTGCGGATATCGCCACCATTCCCTACAGTGTCCTCAGTAAGCTGGCCGCCCATCCCATGACTGACAAGGGGATAAAGGCATTTCTGTCTGACTGGGAAAAAACCAAGAAGAATGGGTAGACCATGAAGGATAACCGGCGCATCAGGGAAGCCCTGATGCATCCCAACACCATGACCCTGTACCGGGTGGCGGCATCTCCCATACTGATTCTGCTGATCTATTTCCCGAACCGGGTGACCCTGCTGATGGCGGCTTTTGTCTTTTCTGCCGCTGCCATCACCGATTTTCTCGACGGGTATCTGGCAAGACGGTGGAATCTGGTTTCCACCTTCGGGAAAATGCTGGATCCGCTGGCAGATAAACTGCTGATGTCTTCCGCGTTTATCATGATGGTCTATCATCAGTGGGTGCCGGCATGGATCATCTGTCTGATCCTTGGAAGGGAACTGGCGGTCACCGGTCTGCGAAACCTGATGGCAGACAAGGGGGCGGATATTTCCGCGTCGGTACTTGGCAAGTACAAGACCGGGTTTCAGATTGCGGCGATTATCCCTCTCCTGATCCATTATCCCTATTTCGGTATCCGGTTTCATGCCATTGGCAACCTGGTTTTGTGGGTGGCCCTGGTGTTTACCCTGTGGTCGGGTGCGGACTATTTTATCCGGTTCTCGAAAATGTATGGAGACAATTTTTTTGGGGTTGACACCCAATCGGAATGAAGCTATAAACGGGTTCGCACTGAGCGGGAATAACTCAGTGGTAGAGTGCAACCTTGCCAAGGTTGAAGTCGCGGGTTCAACTCCCGTTTCCCGCTCCATTTTTTTTGGGCGGCTTAGCCAAGTGGTAAGGCAGAGGCCTGCAAAGCCTTTATTCTCCGGTTCGAATCCGGAAGCCGCCTCCAACAGCATTCGGGTAGAGGGATAATAGCATGGGTCTATTATCCCTTTTTTTGTATATAAGGAGGCCCTTGATGCATCAGAATATAGCAGTGCAAACACGCCGGTCCGATGCCGGTTTTACCCTGATCGAGCTGATGGTGGTCATCGTGATTCTGGGCGTACTTGCCGGATGGGTGGTACCCAAATTCATGGGGCAGACCGCAGAGGCCAAGCGCACCCGGGCGGCGGCGGATATCCGGAGCATTGAAACCGCCCTGAAGATGTTCAAACTCAACCACGGAACCTTTCCGACAACCGAGCAGGGGCTGGCCGCGTTGATCACTGCGCCTGAATCGCTGAGCAATGCAAAAAAATGGCAGGAAGGCGGTTACCTGGATGTGAGCAGGGTGCCTTCCGATCCCTGGGGAAACGCCTATCTTTACCTATGCCCCGGGCTGCACGGTGCATATGATATTACGTCTTACGGCCTTGACGGCGTGCCCGGCGGGGAAGGGGAAGACGCGGATATCAACAGCTGGGAGATAGACTGATTCTGAACAGCCGTGACAACCGTCCTTCATTGCAGGGATATACGCTGATCGAGCTGGTCATTCTTATCGCTCTGGTCGGGCTGATGGTGTTTGTGGTGGTGCCGAACATCAGCGGCATGCTCCAGACACCGGCTGAGGATGCGGGCGTGAAATGGCTGACTATACAGGTGCAGGTGCTGAAAAAGGCGGCTGAAACCGATGGCGTGGTCTACGCGCTGCATGCGGATACATCGGAAAACAGCTTCTGGATCACGGCACAGGGCATGGATGAACGACTGGTGGCAGCGGCACGAGACAACCGCTACCGCCTGCCGTGGGGCGCGCGGATACATGCGCTTGTGTTTCCCGAGGGTCTTTTCAGCAAGGATGTGGAGATGATGTCCATGATCCGGTTTTATCCCAAAGGCTACTCGGATCCGGCCATGATTCAGCTGGCGTCAGGGGACACGGTACGGACCGTTGAAATCCGTCCGCTCCTGCAAACGGTCCGGGTCCATGAAGGGGCAGTGGACTATGACGGGTAAATGCGTCCGACAGGGGCGGGAAAACGGTTTTACCCTGCTGGAAGTGATGATTGCCGTGGCACTTGTGGCCATTGCCGTCACAGCGGTGCTGCGACTCCAGGGCCAGACCCTGCGCCTGGCCCGCATGAACCGGTTTTATACCGAAGCCCCGCTGCTTGCGGAAACCCGGCTTGCGGAGCTGGCCAGCACACGTACACCACCGGAACCGTCATCCGGGACCTTTGCAGACAATTTTTCCGGCTATACCTATCAGCTGACTGTGGAAACAGCCGAATGCGGGTTGCCGGATGCGGTGGCGGAACGGTTCAAAAAAATGGAGATGGTCATTACCCTTACAGAGGATCAATGGGCATATACCCTGACCACATATCGCATGTATTGATCCGGCGGACCGCCGATGGTCGAAACACCGGATTCACGCTCATCGAAGTGCTGGTGGCCATCACCCTCTTCGGGGTGATCATGACCACACTCTATACCACCTTCCGGACCTTTCTCACGGGTGCGGATGCCCTGGAACGCAATCGTGAGGCATACCAGACGATTCAGCCGTTTTTTGACCGCCTGACTGCCGACCTTCAGAATATCATCATTGACCAGCCCCCTCGCTATACGCGCCCGCATCCATCAGCGGCATCGGATCCGTATCGATTGATTGTCGGGCCTGCGGATACCGGTGTCAGCGGCATGGATCAGATCGCCTTTGCCGCAACGACCCATCTCTCCTACGGACCGGAACCTAGAGAAGGTATTTCCCGCATTGTTTACTATCCGGACGAAGACCGCTACGGTAACCGGGTGATCCGCCGGTCAGATACCCTGCTTCCCGCAGATGGGTTTCAGACGCAAAAAACCGATCCGGTGATCTGTGAACAGGTTGCCGGCTTTCGCGTGCAGTTGATCGATGCGGAGGGGGAATTCCAGGATACATGGGATTCCGAAGATGTGTCCGTGGACGCTGCAACCCCCTGCGGGGTCAGGTGGGAACTCGTGCTCGACGGTGAGGCATACCGGTTTACAGGCGGGTGCACGCTGCCGGTTTACCGGGCCGCACTGGAGGAACGGTGACATGGCTCGGCCATTGATGACAGATCAGCGCGGCGTGGCGCTGCTGGTTGTCTTGTCGGTGATCGCCGTGCTGACAGCCCTGGCCGCGGAACTGAACACCCGTGAGGTGGCCCAGATGGATGCTGCCGCATGGAACCGAGACCGGGTCCGGCTTCAGGGGATGACGTCGGCTGCGGTGCAGGCAGGCATGGCCCTGCTCATTGCAGACCGCATAGAAACCGAGACCGATTCGGTGCAGGAAGACTGGGCGGATCCTGCCGTGCTCGAAGGGCTGGTCGAGGGGCTGGGATATACGGAGGGGATCCTGACCCTGAAGATCATCGATGAGCTGGGTAAACTGCAAGTCAATGCGCTGATTCAGGAATACCCGGGGCATGCGGTGAATGCCGTCCAGCGAGGGATCTGGGAGAACCTGCTGGGTTTTGTCATCTCTCATGATAAATCTGAGGATGCGCGGGATCCGGCTGAAATTATCAATGCCATCATTGACTGGCTTGATGCCGGCGATGATGACCGGATCACCGGGATCAGCGGAGCCGAATCCGATTACTATGCGTCACTGGACCCGCCCTATGCCTGTGCCAACGGGGCTGTCCGGCATCTCAGCACGCTGTATCGGATCAAGGGGGTGACTCCGGATCTGTTCAACCCCACCGGTATATTATCTGATCTGCTGGGCGAAGAAATGGCGGCGTTGATGGAAATGCCGGCGCTTTCCGACTACCTGACGGTCTGGGGGGAAGAACCCCTAAAAGCGGGGGGCGGGTATCGATTTGACGGAAGGGTGAATATCAATACTGCGGATCCGGCAGTGATCGCGGCGATCCTGCCGTTCGGAAAAGAGGATGCGGCAGCGGCGCTTGCCGACTACCGAATTGCCCGTCAGGAGGCGGGCGGAGCGTTTGTCAACGCCCTCGGCAACGGATGGTACAAGGCGGAAGCTGACCTGACAACCCGGGAGGCGGAGCAGACTGAGGCAAAAATTCGGTATGCCAGCGATGTTTTTCGCATTGAAGCAGTTGCAGGATGGGATCAAACCGGTATAAAAGAGAGTGTGATCATCAAACGGGAAACAGATAAAGACGGTAAATGGGTCTGCCGGATGCTCAGCCGGACCCTTGAACGGGCCGATGCCCCGGCACCGCCCGATGAAACGGCCTTGCCCTGATGCTAACGGAACGGGCGATGGCGACATGAAACGGATGATGCTTGCATG
Source organism: Deltaproteobacteria bacterium (assembly GCA_002748835.1). GTDB lineage: Bacteria > Desulfobacterota > Desulfobacteria > Desulfobacterales. The sequence continues at coordinate 70,367 of PDTL01000017.1, read as the reverse complement.
ACCCTGATTATTGGAATTGCGTTTGAGCGGGATGCCGTGTCCGGTATTGCCGCCACATCTACCCGTCATGAATGCCGGGTGCATCGCACGGCCCGGGTCATGATTCCGCCTGATGAAACCGATGATCCGCATCTGCCGCTGGCCAAGGCCTGTACAGAACTGCGGGCGGCATTGCAGATAACCGATGCGAGGCATGTGCGGTATCATATTGCTCTTCCCGCCGCTGAGTTCTCGTTTCGTATACTTGATTTTCCCTTTTCCCAGACTGCCAAAATCCGGGAGGCGCTCACCTTTGAACTGGAACCGCATCTGCCGGTGTCCATGGAGGATATGACAATCGCATGGGCGCCTCTCAGCACCCCTTTGGAAGCAAAGGGCGCCAGGATTATGGCGGCGGCGATATTGTCCGGGACCCTGAGGACCTATGAGGCGGCCTGGACGTCTGCAGGTATCCAGCCAACGCTCGTAACCATTGCCGGCTATGTGGCGGGTTGGGCGCACAGCCACGCTATCCCTGGCACGGCGTCAAAACTGCTGATCGCGGCAAATGACTCCGTTGCCTCATGCATGCTGCTGGAACACCGGCAGGTGACGTATTTCAGATCCATCGGTCTGCAGAACCCGCAGAAAGGCGGCGGTGGAGACGGGGCTGCGTTGTCACGGCGTGTGAGTCAGGTGTATCCGGTCCTGATTGACCGGATGGCCGATTCGGAGGTGCATCCGGATGGTCTGCTCATGGCGGTACGGGAGGCGGACACGGGTCTGCGGGATACCGTCGCTGCCACGGCAAGTCTTCCGCTTGAAACCGTATCACTGGAGGCGGCCTATTCCGTTCATGTGGATGAAACCGTCAGCACACCGGGAGAAACGCTGATCGCCCTGGCCCTGATTCCGGTTCTGAAGCCGGTTCCCCTTCGCTTTCTGTCAACAGAAGGCCGTGTTCGAAAACTGTTTGAAGAACATCCTGGACAGTGGGTGGCCACCCTTGTTCTGGCGGTGCTGTTTCTGATTGTTTCAGGATTTCATATCTGGCAGGAGGTGGGCGATCTGTATCAAAAAGAGGCGGCCCTTGATGCTGAAATTCAGTCGCTGTTTACCGGTATTTTTCCGGAGGCTGCGGGTGTACGGGATCCGTTCAAACAGGCTGACTATGTGCAGGTTCGCCTCAACGAGAAGAGAAAACAGCGCGCCGACGGTGAAGAAGGCGTCGTCCGACCGCCTGCCATCGAGCTCCTGGCAGAGATCAGCCGCCGTATACCGGCGTCTGTGGATGTCGAAATCTCTAGATTGATGCTGACGGAACGGTCTCTGGATCTGTCCGGCCATACCCAAACCTACGGGACCGTGGATGAACTGCAGAACCGGCTGGCTGAAAGCCCGCTGTTCGCAGATGTGGTGATCACTTCCGCCACCAATGAACCGAGTGGCGGTGTCCGGTTTAAACTGAAGCTCAGCTTTGCAGCAGAAGGCGGAAGCGGTTCATGAGCCTGAGAGAAAAATGGATGGTGGCGGCAGCTGTGGCTGCTGTGCTCAGCCTGGTGATATTTCATGGCGTGGTAAAGCCGGTAACGGGATTTCATGAACGGAAACGGCATGCGGTTGCAGTGAAAACCGACCTCCTTGGCAGAATGAAGACCCTGAGCGCGGAATATCGCCGGCTGCAGAACAGACAGGCGTCGGTTCAGGGCAACGCGGTCAATCAGGCGGAAAACTTCAACCTGTTTTCGTTTCTGGAAAAAGTGGCAGGCGGTGCCGGACTGAAAGAACGGATCGGATACATGAAACCCTCCACCCTGCCGTCAGATACACCGGCTCAGATCCGGCGGGTGGTGGAAATGAAGCTCCAGGGTATCGATATCGGGGATCTGGTGACGTTTTTACATGGTGTCGAGGCTGCCAACGTGCCGGTGACCATCCATACCTTGTCTGTTCTCAAGGCAGGCGAGGCAGGAGAGCGTTTGTCCGTGATCGTCAAATGTGAAAGTGTTGAATGGGTAGATTCGGAAAAGGGTGTATGAACAGGCGTTTTCATTATCTCCTGATACTGCTCTATATGGTGATCTGTCTGGTGGTCAGCCTGTATCTCCGGTTCCCGTCTGAAACCGGGCTTCGTATACTGCGGCATCAGGTGGCAGCGCAGGGGAGTGGCTGGGCCGTTGATGGAAAGCACATGTATCCCGCGTGGCCCCTGGGCCTGGTCGTTGAAAACGGAGAAATCCGGTATCAGGGTGATGTGGTGGCAAGGCCTGGACGGGTTACTATCAGGCCGGAGATCATGAGCCTGTTGAAAAAACATCCCCGAACCCGGCTGAACGCAGATGTCTGGGGTGGGCAGGTGGATGTGACGGCTGTCATGGACGGGTGGACCTCGAACGTCCTCTCGCATATGGATGTGAGTGCTGAACGGCTTCAGGTCAGGGAGCTTCCGTATAAAAAATGGGCACCTGAAGGGACAGCGGCTTCCGGCATCCTGTTTATCCGCGGTGGCGGTGATATCAAAAACGGTTTCCCGGAATCCGGGGGGATCGACATCACCCTTGTGGACCTGCGACTTCAGACCCCGATCCCCATGATTCCCAAAATGACGATTGTATTTGACAGGGCGTATCTGAAGGCGGCACTGAACAAACGGACGGTGACGATCAAAGAGGGCGTTTTTGGCGGAAAACTGCTGAACGGCCGCGTGAGTGGCAGTATTTCCGTAAACAGACGAATGGAGAACAGCCGCTTGAACCTGACGGTTTCTGTCATCCCGACACCTGCGTTCCTGCAGCAACTGGGACCAGCGTCTGCGTTGCTTCGCGCTGCCATGGGGCAGCAGGGTGGAAAAGAAATGAAGATTCGTCTGCAGGGAACGCTTGCCCGCCCTCGGGTGACGACCTGATGCGATCCGGTCAAAGGGAAATCATCAAATGATGCAGTATATTCTGACCAGCGTGCAACTGATGCTCATTGCCGGGATCATCTATTCGGGTGTCGGGGTTTTCTACCATGCAGTGTCCGATCAATGGGAGGCACGGTTTCCGGTTGAAGCCAATGCACCTGTTGCTGCAGCACCTGTTTCAGATAGCGCGCGGCCGGTGAGGTATCGGGTACAGCCGATTATGAAATACAGACAGGTCGAACAGCGGAACCTGTTCAAAACCGTCAGGGTCGAAGCGGAAAAACAAAAGGCAGCCTCGGATCTTGAGCTTTCCAACATGGCGCAGACAAAGCTGAAACTGAAACTCTGGGGAACTGTCAGCGGACAGGGAAAAGCGGCTTACGCTGTTATCGATGAGGGCGGGCGCGAGGGTCAGAACCTGTATCGCGAAGGGGACACGGTCAAAGAGGCCAGGGTCAAACGAATTTTGCGCGAGAAAGTGGTCCTGACCGTGAACGGAAAAGATGAGATTCTGGAAATGGATCCTGCGGCAACATCATCAACGGCTTTGCCCGTTCGCGGGTTTCTTCATGGGCGCATGCCGCCGCTCCGACCCACCAGAACCGATGAAGCACGAGAAGAAACCCGTGAAACCTTTCAGCTGAAACGCTCGGTGATTGACGAATCGCTTCAGGATATTAACAGCTTGATGAAACAGGTGAAAATCCGGCCCCATTTTCGTGACGGACAGCCAGATGGCCTGATGCTGAGCCAGATTTCAGCAAACTCCATCTTCCGGAAGATGGGCCTGAAGAACGGCGATATTGTCATCGGTGTGGACGGGAAGGAAATTGAGTCTGTGGAAGATGCCATGAAGTTCTATGAAAATCTGATCGGTGCCGCTTCTGTTGCACTTCAGATCCGCAGGCGCGGCCAGGTAAAGACAATCCAGTATGATATCGAGTAACCGCTAACAAGGCATCGGCAAATGGGAGCAGGATGAAAACACGACAGCAGATCAGCAGGTGGGCGTTTATTCTGGTGACCCTGACAGCACTGATAAGCGTTCAGGCATGGGGGGAACCGTCCCCGGCATCCAGCACAACAGACGCTGACACGGAAAAGGTCTCCATTGATTTTAACGATGTGGACATCAAGGTTTTTATCAAGTTCATCAGTGAGACCACCGGGAAAAACTATGTTATCGACAATGGGGTCAAGGGCAAGGTGACCATCCTTTCTCCCGGAAAGATCAGTCTGGCCGAGGCAGAAAAGGTGTTTCAGACCGTGCTTGACGTACACGGATTTGCTGCCGTGGCATCCGGAGATGTGGTCAAGATTGTAAGAGCCCGGGACGCGAGATCGCAAAATGTTGAAACGTTTACGGAAAAAACTCTTGAGGATACGGAAGACAAGATTGTCACCCAGCTGATTCCACTGAAATATGCGGATCCGGATCAGATCAAGCGTTTGTTTACGCCGCTGATTTCCAAAGACAGCACCATGATCGCGTATGAACCCACAAACATGCTGATTCTCACCGACCGGCAGTCGAATATCCACCGGCTCATGCGGATTCTGAACGCCATCGATATTTCCGGCATGGGACGGGAAATCTCGATTATCCCCCTGGAATTCGGCGATGCGGAATCCTTTGTCAAACTGCTGGGTACGGTGTTTAAAAAGCAGCAGGCCGGCACAAAGGTCAAAAGCCAGGTGGGTAAAAAAATCGAATTTGTGGCAGATAAACGGACCAATACGGTGATCGCTCTGGCCAGCCGAATGGAGCTTGAGCGGATCCGGGAGCTCATCCGGATGCTTGACAAGGAAGTGCCGCGGGGTAAAGAACGGATCCATGTCTATTATCTGGAAAATGCCAAGGCAGAAGAAATGGCCAAGGTGCTTCAGTCGATCACATCCAAAGCTGCCGCGCAACGTACGGAAAAGGGAAAACCGGCAGCACCCATCGTCTCTGACAAGGTGAAGATCTCCTCTGATACCGCCACCAACAGCCTGATCATCATGGCGAGTAAGGATGATTACACGGTGCTTGAGGAGGTGATTGAGCAGCTTGATAAGGCCCGTTCCATGGTCTACATTGAGTGTTTGATCATGGAAGTGAACCTGGATAAGGAATTTAATCTCGGCGCTGAGTGGACTGCAGGTGACGATACCGCTACAGGCGGGCGGAAGGCAGCGGTCACAGGCGGATTCGGGGGCAGCGGATACATCAACACGGCAACCGTGCTGTCAACGGCCAGTTCCATGGCAACACTGCCGGCCGGGTTTTCCATGGGCATGTTTGCCGATACCATTTCCATTCAATCCGGGGAGAACACCCTGACCTTTCCCACCTTGTCTGCCATGATCCAGGCCTATAAAATGGACAAGGACGTAAATATCCTCTCGACTCCGCAGATTCTGACCACAGACAATGAAAAGGCCACGATTTATGTGGGAGAGAACCGGCCGTATCTGACCAAACAGGGGACCGGAACATCCACGGAGGGGTATAACAACTATGAATACAAGGATGTGGGGATCACGCTGGAGATTACCCCGCAGATCAGTCAGGAACGGAATGTACGCCTGACCATTCATCAGGAATATACCAGCCTCAACGAATTTGCCACCACTGTGGACACCCTGCCCACCACACTGAAACGGACCATCGACACAACGGTTGTGGTGAACGATCATCATACCGTGGTGATCGGCGGGCTCATTGACAACAATCTATCTAAAACAGAATACAAGGTGCCCTGTCTGGGGGATATCCCCGGACTGGGGTGGTTGTTTAAGACCCGGTCCATGGGCGGCAGCAAAAATAACCTGTATATGTTCCTGACCCCGCGAATTATTGCCGCTCCCGAAGAAGCAACCGCCATTTACAACCAGAAAAAAGGGGATATGGACCAGCTGAATGCGGGTGCCATCAAAATGTACAAGGGCGCCAGCGGCGATGTAACAGCACCGTCATCGGATGCCGCAGCTGCGCCGGATGCCGGTGAATGATCGTCAGATGGGACAGAGGATGATACCGACATTGATAACGTTCCTTCAGGAGCGGTTTCAGCTGACACCGGAAACCGCTGCCCTGATCCAGGCCGCAGCACCGCAAGATCGGATTCAAACCATCCTGCAGAAGGGGGACATCGCGGAACCGGCACTGCTCGAGGCCCTGTCTGAGCGATATGGCATCCCCTGCGCTGAAAGTCTGTCTTCCGATGGCGTATTGTCCGATTTTACCGATCAGATTCCCATTCAGTTTTTGCGCCGTCACCTGATGGTCCCGTTGGGGAAGGCACAACCCGATGGCCGTGGCAGGGCATACCGGGTGGTGGTGAATGATCCCATGGCGATTGAACCGGTGGATGATCTGTTGCGAACCCTGGGCTGGGCAGATGGCTGCGGTCCGGATGACCGGGTGCTGGCATCGCGCGAAACCATTTTATCTCTGATCAATGCCCTGTACGGCCGGAGCCGGGATTCGGCGGCTCAGCTGGTGGAAGACATGGCGGAAAACGGCAGCCGTATTATCACCGAGATCGAGGAAACCGCCGACCTTCTCGACGATACCCGCGATGCGCCGATCATTAAGCTGGTGAACCATGTCCTGTCTCAGGCGATCAAGGCGCGGGCCAGTGACGTTCATATCGAGCCGTTTCAGGATAGCTTCAAGATCCGGTACCGGGTGGATGGTATTCTGTATGACCTCCTGACACCGCCCAAGTGGATTCAGCAGTCATTGATTTCCCGGATCAAGGTCATGGCCAAGCTGAATATCGCTGAAAAACGCCTGCCTCAGGACGGTCGTATGGAGGTTCGCATCGGGCACCAGGATATCGATATCCGTGTATCGATTGTTCCCACCACCTTTGGCGAACGGGTGGTCTTGCGATTGCTGAATAAATCCACATCTCTGCTCGAGTTGTCTCAGCTCGGGATGTCTGATGAAATCCGTTCGGACCTTGAGCGTCTCATCCGGCTTCCCAACGGGATCATCCTGGTGACCGGTCCCACTGGAAGCGGGAAGACCACCACCTTGTATGCGATTTTAAATCACTTGAACTCGCCGAACGTGAACATCATCACCATTGAAGATCCCGTGGAATACAAGATCAAGGGTATCGGTCAGATTCAGGTGAATCCGAAGATTGACCTGACCTTTGCCAAGGGGCTTCGGTCCATCGTGCGGCAGGACCCGGATGTGATTCTGGTGGGTGAGATCCGGGACGGGGAGACAGCAGAGATCGCTGTTCAGTCTGCCTTGACCGGGCATCTGGTCTTTTCCACCCTGCATACCAATGACGCTGCCAGTGCCGTGACCCGTCTGGTCGATATTGGCGTGGAACCCTTCCTCCTGACCTCCGCGGTCAAGGCGGTGGTGGCCCAGCGGCTGGTGCGCGTGCTGTGTGATAAGTGTAAGGAAGCATACGCACCGGACGCGTTTTCCCTTTCCCGAATCGGTATCATCCCCGCGCAGATGAAGGGGGCGACCCTTTACCGGGCAAAAGGGTGTGAGGCCTGCATCAACACCGGATATCGAGGCCGGATGAGTATCTTTGAAGTCATGGTGATGGATACGGGTCTGCGAAATCTGATCCAGCATACGTCAGACGGCAATCAGATCAAGCAAGAGGCGATTGAAAAACAGGGGATGGTCACCCTGCGCCGGGATGGTTTGGCCAAAGTGCTGGCTGGCACCACGACCATTGAAGAGGTGCTGCGGGTGGCCAGCCGATGACGCCCAAGATTGTCTGCCGTCTGCTTGTCTGGCTTGTTTTTTTCTTCGTTAGTTCAGTTGCGGAAAGCGGTGCGCATGGGGATGACCCGTTTTCTTTGACCCTTGGGCTGTATGCCCAGACACTTTCTCGGGCGGATGGGGACCGGTGTGTGATGCATCCTTCCTGCCGTACCTATGCCCAGCAGGCGATCTTGCGATTTGGGGGGTTCCGGGGATGGATCATGACCTGTGATCGATTGATGCGCTGCGGCCGTGACGAAATCCGCCGTGTGTTTCCTGTGATGATAAACGGCCAAAAGCGGTTTCCGGATCCGGTAGCTGAATGCTTTGGCAGCACCCCTGGGCTGTTTGAAAACTATGTCTGGCCGGAGCGGATGCATACGGAGGAACCGTGATGCATGGTGTTCGTTTTTTTTATGCCCTGACGATGTTTCTTTTTATTCCGCTTTTATGTCATGCGGAGCCTCTAGATGAAAATCTCTATGCGTTTGCAGCCGCTCTGTATGATCAAGGCGACTTTCGAGGCGCTGCAACCGAGTTCAAACGATATGCATTTTTACATCCAGATACGGTGAAGGGAAAGATTGCGGAATTTAAAGCCGGAATGAGTCTGTATCATGCGGGGGACTGGCCGCTTGCAATTTCAACCTTTTCCCGCATCGCGTCTGGGGCGTTTCCGGAGATGGCATCTGAGACCGGCCGATGGGAAGGCGCCTGTCATATGCTGAGCGCCTGCCGGCGGCAGTTAGGTGACGGACCCGGCGCCATTCAGGCGTTACAGAATATTGTCAGCGCACGCCCGGATCCGGGCGCAGTGGACAGGGCCTACTATGTCATGGGGTGGACCTTTCTTGAAATGGGTGACGCGCCTCCGTTTGCCAATGCCATAGAGGCCTTTACCCGCATGTCCCCTGAGGCACAACCGGAAACATCGGACGCATTGATTCAATGGCTGAATACAGAAGGAAAAAACGGATGGAAATCATCTGCACTTGGCGGGATGTTATCCCTTATCCCCGGTGCCGGGTATGCCTATGCCGGCCGCTATCAGGATGCTTTGGTAGCGGCACTGCTGAATACAGGGCTGATTCTGGCATCTGTAGATGCGTTTGAAGACGGGCATGCGGCCCTGGGTGCTGTTATCGGCACCGTGGCGTTTGGTTTTTATTCCGGAAATATATACGGCGGGATGCAATCTGTGCGAAAACGCAATGACGCCCGCCGGAAAAAAATGATTGAAACGGCTGTAAAACGGTTTAAGCTAAGACCCATTATTCGTGTGAATCCATCCGGGAAGACTTTTATGCCAGGATTTTCTGTTGATTTTTCTATTTAACATTCTGGTTCATTTGAATAAATTGTAGAAGAGGCGCCAGAATGAAAGAGTGGTTTTTATCAAAAATATCTGTCTTGATGCATTCACTTGTATTTATTTTTCTCTGTGTATTTTTTGAAAGACGATTCATTGAGAACCTTCATCTCCCCGATTATTTGATTGATCAGGCGATCATTTCCTATTTGAAAGATCATGCTGTTTTTCAAATTCCATACTGGTATGCCGGCGTTCCTTTGCTGATAGCAGGTATCTGCCTTATTGTGTTTAAACGGCGGACAAGAGGGTGGGCCTTGTTCGGAGGGGCGGGCCTACTCATCGGTCTTCTAGTAATAAACCGAATTAATTACTATTTTTTTTCTACGCTGATCCCATTATCAAGCTTCGTGTATGTTGGCCAGGCCTATGGTGTCAAAGAAAGTATTATAGACATATTGTCCTGGTCGGATGTGATGATTTTTGTGCCATTTGTCTTTCTTTCGTTAACTTACGCAGGCATTCATAAGCAGGGGAATGACAGCCTATCAACGGGCACATCTAATTTTATTTTTGACAAGGCCTTGGGAATCCTTTTTTGTCTAGTGGGAATTTATGCATTAAATCTTGCCTTTTACCTGCCTTCCCGAGACGTCATCTTAGATCCACTCGAAAAGAAGATGTATATTGGGACGGCTTCAGGTGCTGTTGTGACGCATAAGAGCAGCCCGCTCTATGTCTCATCAGATGTAAATTTTGCCAAAGTGTTTGGGCTTTTCAGCTTTTATACGATGGAACTTCAGGAAATACTGGCAACTGATGTCGCTAAGCCCGAACCCGAAGCGCTTGCCGTTGCCAAAAAGGTATTTAAAGATATTGAACGATTGAATCAGATCGACAGCCCTTTTTATGGCGCCGCCCGTAACCGCAACCTGATCATGATCGCTTTGGAATCGTTCCATCCCTCAGTTATTGCCCTAACTGTTGGCGGGGTAGAGATTACCCCAACCCTGAACCGTTTAATTGATGCATCGCTTTACTGGTCGTGGGCCGTTGATCAGATTAAATACGGGGGGTCTGCTGATGCAGAGTTTGCCATATGTACCGGTCTTTTTCCGTCTCGTGATATTAGTACGCCGCTTCTTGTTAACCGGTTAAAGCCAATCCAGGCATTACCTGCGGTTTTTAACCAAATGGGATACCATACGATTTCGTTTCATGGGAACACGGCTTCATTCTGGAGACGGGGGGTAAATCATCCTGTTTACGGATTTCAACACCTTTACTTCAAAGATCAATTTTCTGCAACGGATACCTTTGGGATGGGCGTATCTGACAAAGCTTTTTTTTCAGAGGTAGCGGATGCGTTACTGTCAAAGAAAGAGAACTATTTTGCGTACTTGATTACATTGAGTAACCACCATCCTTTTATCGATATACCTGCTGATTATGAAAGCGTGTATCAAAAAATACGCACGGGTCTTTCTGAAGATGCCAGTGAATTGGCGACATACCTTACGCTTGTTCGCTATACGGATGATGCATTAGGTATATTTATGAACAAGATGGAAACAGGCGGCGGGTTGGATAATGCAATGGTTGTTTTATTCGGTGATCATCGCCCTCCACTGTCCGATGCGTCGTGGCTGTCGCTCGAGTCTGTGTCGCAATTGCCGTTAAAAGGGTTGGGGGAGCATCGCGTTCCGGTTATGATCACCATTCCCGGAATGGAGGAATCGGTGCATACGTACAGAAAACAGTATTGTAAATCAATTGTGAGTGTAAATGATTTGTATCCGACGATATGCCATTTAATGGGCGAAACGCCGTCAAACAAAATTTTGGGGGTTCATTTTTTTGTTCCTTCTGCCTTGCGGGGTCCAATCTTTTTTAATAAATCGTATAATTTAGTCTATTTCAATGAGGGTGTTCCATATTATGGGGGAAATGGCCATCGGGTAACGGAAACATCGTATCAGTATCTGCTGGACGAGACATCACGCCGCGCGCTTTTTGATGTCGATCCGAAGGTGGAGACCAATACAAAGAAAGCCGTTGAGACGTTGCAAATTATGGAATGGATATTCAACAACAATATTCATCATGATATTGAATAAAAGCTGTCTTGAGAAAGGCTTATCCATGGAATCCAAATCCGTCAAAGAGAAGATCTTGATCGGTGGTGCGTCTTTTCTTCACCCGCAGAATGATTCTCAGCCGGTATGGTCATGGCTGCCGTTTTTTTTGTTACTGGCCTTTATTTTGAGGGCGTTTGTTTCCCTGGTGGGTGATTTTGTCATCCATCCGGATGAAATCATGCAATATTTAGAGCCCGCGCACCAGTTGGTTTTTGGCTCAGGCATCTCCTATTGGGAGTATTTTTACGGTGCACGTTCGTGGATCGTACCGGGCGTAGTGTCCGCGATCTTATACCTTTGCAGTTTGGCGGGGATGGACGCTCCGGTGTATTATATTACGGCGGTCAAATTGGTTTTTTGTGCGCTGTCACTTTTTATTCCGTTGGGCATGTACTTTTTCTCTCGCCGTCATTGGAACGAAACAACGGCACGTTTGGCGTTGCTGCTGGGGTCATTTTGGTACGAGTTGATCGTTTTTGCGCACAAACCAATGACGGAATTTGTCGCAACATCATTGCTGTTTTTGTTGTTGGCTGTTTTTCCACTATCTCCGGCGAGAGGCGAAATACAAACACGGATCATCAAACAAGCGGCAGCCGCGGGATGTTTGTGCGCGCTCATAGCATCGGTACGATTGCAATATGTGCCAGTGGTGGGATTTATTTTTATTTTGTCATGGCTGGCTGTTGGTGCCGACGGTTTGCATGCGCGGCTTGCTTTGTTTGCGGGTGCGGCTGCGGTAACCGCAGCGGTGGGTATTCTAGAAATGTTCACCTGGGGTGCTCCCTATCATTCCTATTATGTTAATTTTATGATGAATGTCATTGTGGGTGCGTCGCGGGCGGGCGAATCGTCGCCGTTAATCTTATTGGGTTGGTGGCTGTCGGCGAGTTGTGGTTTGGGTGCACTGGCGATATTCGGTGTCGTGGGGCATCTGAAACGGCGCGGTCTTGTGGTGGTGTTGCTGCTGCTGATTTTACTTCCGCACATGATGCAGAACCACCGCGAATATCGGTTTGTCTATGCATTCATCCCCTTATGGCTTTTGTTACTAGCTGATTTTACTGCTGTAGAGACGACATCTGTAAAGAATAATGCGTTTGTTCGCCGCAAAATGATAGGGGGGGCGGCGGCGTTTGTTTCTGTCTTGGGCCTTTTCAATCTCATCCCGTTTCAACATGCCATTTACACGGGGTTTTCCCGTGAGACCGGGAGAGTCAATTTTTTGCGTGGGCAAGACCCATCATTTCAGGTCTATCGTGATTTGGGTGCCGACGATTCTGTGCGGGGGGTTATTGATGCAACGCGTCCCTATTTCAACACGGGAGGATATTACTATTTGCATCATGCGGTTCCATTTTATGACACTTTTTCCTGGAATATTGTAGAAAATAAAAGTATGCCGGCAGAATATGCCAGCCACATTATTACAGATGCTTCCTCGGGAGCCTCTCCATTGGTCAGCGTTATACAGGGTCGCACGGTTTTGTTGTCGATGAATAAAATGGGCGTGGTACTACCGGCGTTTTTGGAAGATGTAAACGGAACGCTTGTTTATTGGAACGCTCAGGGCCAGCCGACACCGTTACCGTCGTACGAAATAAAGGCGCGTTATCCAGATGCGATAAGCGGCCGAGACATGATTTTATGGAAAAACAAAAAGGACAGACCCGTTCGTACGTGGAAAGAAAACCACATCATCTCTGCCTATGGTGTTCATGAGGTGATAAAACAGTTTTGGAAATCGTTACCGGTACCGCCAAACGATTACGGTGTTGAATTTTCTGAGCGTTGATACCTATCTTTTCCAAGATAATGAAAGGGCGAGAATGCAAGCTCTCAGGGGTATTCGTAACTCTCATTCCTGGTTGCCGTTACTACCGATACTGGTCCTGTATTGTATCAGCATGCCAGTGACGATAACGGACTATGATGCTGCAGAATTTGTTATTATTGCAGCTAAAGGGGGCATAGGGCATCCCCCCGGATATCCCTTCTATTTATTGATTTTACATCTTGCAAAAATATTTAGTGATTTATTTAGTTTAATTCCTCTTCTATCAGCCGTTTCTGTTGCCTGTACTTTTTTGTCAGTATTACTGATCTTTTCTTTAACACGGGCAGTTAGTAGAGACCTGGACTCAGCTATAATTGGGGTTTATGGGGTCTATCTGACTGCTGTGGTTTGGAGAGCTGCAACCGGTATCGAACCTTTTGCATTAAATTTATTTCTTGCGAGTTTATGCCTTTATTCTGGTTGGAAATGTCTTCATAACGTAGATCAACCAAAGCTTCAACGGTTCTGGTTTGTTATATTAGGAATGTCTTTTGGTCTTAGCTTCTGTAATCATCACTCAATGGCGTTTATGTTGCCATTTGCAGCTATCATATGGTGGGCTTGCTCAGAGAACCGAATTGTTTGCCTAACCTTTTTTATTATCGGCGCAGGGATCGGTTTAGTCCCACTTGTGTACTTTTTTTCATCTTTGGCAGATGGCGCCTTTGTTTGGGGAGACTGGTCTGTACCGATGGACAGGTTTCTTACACATGTACTGAGACGTGAATATGGGACGTTCTCACTGTCAGCAGATCTCCAAGGATACTGGTACAATGCATTAAGCTACTTTGGCCAAAGCTTGCCTATATTCTTTTCTTATATACTGTGCCCGTTCGTATTGCATGGTGTATTTTTGATGATAAAAGGTTTGCGTGGGTCAGACGACAATTATAAAGAAAATTATTTTACTTTTGGAATACTTATAAGTATTTTTTTTACGGGTATTGTGTTTATTGCTCTTTTTAGTATCCCATCTGATGCTTTTGGGAAGTCAATCGCAGAGCGTTTTTTCGCCTTACCCATTATGTTGATGGCCTTTCCCATCTCCCTATCGTATAAGAGACTTAAAATGAAGTTACGCTCACGAGGTTTGGGTAGGGTTTTCGTTATAATCGTAATTGTATTTCATGTTCTAACTCAGTTTCCAGAAGCTGATCGGAAAGAGGAGACTTTTTTTGATTTACACATCCGTAATACATTTTCCTTAGTTGAAGATAATGCTGTTGTGATAGTGGACTCAGATCCTGATTATATAGGATTGCTTTATGGACAGCAGATTCTAAATTTAAATGCAGGTGCAGTCATTATTATGGAAGGCATGTGGAATGCTGAGTGGTATAGAAGAAATGTCATCCATCAGTTGGGTTTGGAAGATTCCGCGTCCCCTGGGTTTTTATCCCTGTCATCTGTAGGTGCTAAGATAGAAAATCCGGTTTATACAATGGGTTCATTCCAGTCCAAACTAGCCAGTGTTTATCCGAATTCATATCCTGTCGGGCCTTTACGGCGATGGACAAAATCAAAGGAGAAAATTCCAGATATTTTACAATTATTTGAAATTAATAAAAAAATATTTTTGGAGCAACTTTCTTTTCCTGCTGACATGGAAGTGGACAAGCTGACGCAATGGGAGTGCAGTGTGCTAAGGCACTATCAGTATACCTGGTGGTTCTTGGAGAAAGAATTTTGGGAAAAGGATCAGAAAAAGAATGCCTATTTCTGTTCAAAGTATAGGTCATTTTTTGAATAATATAAGCCGTTTTGTACACGATTCGCGCGACGTATCGGAAAGGCTTCAGGATTGGTTATGATACATCCATCAGACTATATGAACGGGGGCTCGGTGATCATTCCAACGTACAAAGATGCTGACGCTTGAGCTTGAAGAAACAAAACTTCCCAAAATATCCTGGGTAAAAATAAGTCAAATCCGAATACTATCTGTAAAACGTTTGCGGAAAAATCTTGGCAAGGCAAAGCCTAAAGAACTTGAGTTAATAATTGAAGGATTGAATGAAATAATTGGTGCATAACTTTACGCCGGACTGCAAGAGCAACTTACGAAATATAAAATGGCAATAACTGGTTTGACACTTAGAAGGACCGGTCACCGGCTGGTGCGTGATCCTGACCCGCTGTTGACGCCGGATAGATACCCAAATCAGGGCGCATCTGCCGTTTTTTTTTACTGATGATCAGGGTCCAGTAATCAGGTGACTGGTCTTCAAGATCGCTGATGTTGTTAACGATTCGTTCGCCGGGCCTGCTGCAGTGGGAGATGGCCCGGCTCGTGTGCAGGCGGCCGGTTTCCTTCAGGGTGCGGATAATATCGGGGACATGCTTATACGCCTTTAACAGCACCACATTCTCCGCTGCAAGGTCGGCCTGCCTGAGGCCGTTGCCACCAAACGCTCCCGAGGTGATGAGCAGGGATTCTTCCGCTTCCACGAGCGGCATGTTCAGGCGGGCCGATGCGGCCTGGAACGAGGTGATGCCGGGAAGGGTCTTGATGGATGCCTCAGGACACTGCGCACGGATTGCTGCCATGAGATAACTGAATGTGGAATAGATCAGGGGATCGCCCAGGGTCAGGAACGCGGCATTCTCGCCGCCGGACAGAACGTTGAGAACGATCCGGGCATTGTTTTCCCACGCGGTATCCAGAACTTCAGCGGATTTGGTCATGGGAAAAAACAGCTGGGAAATCTGGGCGGTTTCGGAAAGATAGGGCCGCGCGATCTCAAGGGCCAGACTGTCTGTTTTTTTCGGGGAGGTTGCCGTGAAAATATGGGTGCAGTGCTCGAGAACGCGCACTGCTTTCACGGTGATCAGCTCCGGGTCGCCGGGGCCGACGCCGATACCGTACAGGGTGCCGCTGGTCATGGCATCTCTCCAGAATGAGGGGTGGACCCAAGGGCAAGCAGAATCAGTGCATTGATGACACTTGCCGCCACCGGTGAACCGCCTTTCCGCCCGATGTTGGTGATGTGGGGGATCGCGGTCTGCCGCAAGGCGGCCTTTGATTCCGCCGCATTCACAAACCCCACAGGCAGGCCGACCACCAGGGCCGGGTTCAGTTTGCCCTGGGCGGTGAGTTCGACAATACGGAGCAGGGCGGTGGGCGCATTACCAATCACAAAAATATCCGTGCCATAAGCGTCCGCGACCTGGTCCACCGCAGCTTTGGCCCGGGTGATGCCCTTTTCTTCAGCGATACGGGCCACTTCCGGATCCTGAATCCGGCAGATGACCTGGCTGTTAAAGGCCTTTAGCGGCGCTTTCCGGATGCCCATCCGTGCCATTTCCGTATCTGTGATAATCGTACAGCCCTGTTGCAATGCCTGGATACCAGCAGTGACGGCAGTCGGCGAAACGACCACACAAGACGCATAGTCAAAATCGGCGGTGCTATGGATCATCCGGCGGATGATGGACCAGGTTGCCGGGTCGTAGTCGTGGGCGGGGGCTTCCGCGTCAATAATGGAAAAACTTAAATCTTCAATGGCCTGAGGCTTCATGCCAGGTCTCCATGGGTGTTATCAAAAGCGGCGCAGGCATCGGTAAATGCCTGGGCCACCGCCGGACAGCTGCCAAAGTGCAGGTGAACATAGCTGCCGATGGTGTTGTGCTTCATATACCCGGTTTCCGGGTGCTGTCTGCCGGTTCGGCTTGACAGGGTGTAGACAGAGTCTATAGCCGCCCCCCTCACCGGTTCGTCGACAACGGAATAATGAAATTCATGCCCGCGTATCCGGGTGCCGGCGGGTCCAAGAACGCTGCGCTTTGCTAACACAACCTCCCGGTAGCCCAATGCGGCCCGCTGGTGCTGCATGGACACGGTCAGGGGCAGGCAGCCGCACATATCATACCGGGTGCCGTTAAAACCGGTCAATACCCTGGACAAATAGATTAATCCCCCGCATTCGCCGTACACCGGCATGCCGGATGCGGATGCAGCCGCGATGGCGTCTCTCATTCGGTGGTTGGCACTCAGCGCCGATGCAAACTGTTCCGGATATCCGCCGCCCAGATAGAGCCCGCCGATGTGCTGGGGCAGGCGCGTATCGGAAATCGGTGAAAAAAAGACCGGATCCGCGCCCGCAGCCTCAAGCAGGCGGATATTCTCGGCATAATAAAACGAAAACGCCGCATCCCGGGCAATGCCGATGCGAACCCCAGGCGGTTTCGCCCGGCTGAACTGTGTATGGGTCACGTTTACCATTGATTCGGGGAATCGTGCAAGCGCTGTGAGCAGATCCAGGTCCAGGGCGTCCGAGATCAGGGATGCCAGTGCTGAAATCCGGCTGTCCGAAAGTCCGCCCTCATCGGCGGTGACAAGGCCAAGATGCCTTTTGGGGAGTATCGTATCCGGGTTTTTGGGGATACATCCGATACAGGGAATGTCCGATACCGACTGCAGGGCGTCGGTGAGCAGGGCCGCGTGGCGCGTGCTTCCCACCTGGTTGAAGATCACGCCGCAGATCTTCAGTTCCGGATCAAAGGCGTCAAATCCCGTGACCATGGCAGCTGCGCTCCGGGCCATGCTGGCAGCGGAGATCACAAGGATCACGGGAATCCCCAGCCATTTGGCCATCTGGGCGGTGGACCCGGCTTCGTCTGTGCCGGAAAAGCCGTCAAACAGTCCCATGACTCCTTCGATAAGCGCCAGGTCATAACCGTCTGAATGCCGGGCATAGGCACGGGCATTCCAGGATTTGTCCAGCATCCAGCCGTCGAGATTGACAGATTCGCAGCTGGTGATATGTCGGTGCAGTCCGGGATCGATATAATCCGGTCCGACCTTGAATGGGGCCACACGCACACCGGCGCGTGTCAAGGCTGCCAGCAGACCGAGGGTGACCGTGCTTTTGCCGCACCCGCTGTGTGTGCCGGCGATGATCAGACCTGGCGTCATGGTTGTTCTCCGGTGAACCGGTCCGGGTAGAGGATGGCGCCGACGGTTCGCATGCCGTCTGTCAGGCGGAAGGTGGGGCGTGACACAATCGCCTCATCCACAAAAAAAATATCCCCGCGCTGAACGGCCGGAATGGCCGAGAATCCCGGTTCATTGAGAATCTCATCCCGGGTGACCGTGTTCATGCGGCCGGTCTGGACCAGAATGACATCAATCTGTCCGGCTTTGGCAAGGAGTTTTTCTTTGGTGTACCGGGCAATATGCGACCCCCTGGACGGGACCGCATCGGTTGCCACATGGATGCCGCCGGCGGCAGCGAGCACATAAAGCGCCATGGATGTATCTGAAAACGTGCGCATCTGCCGGTGCCGGGAAATAAAATAAACGTGTTTCCGGGAGCCGGGATCGGGTGCGTTTTTCGCAATCTGACGGGTGGTGTTGCTAAAATTTTGGATGGCAGTTTCCGCAGCAGCCTCGCATCCGGCCAGCTGGCCGAGGTGGCGCCAGTAGCGCACCAGTTCATCCGGTCCGTCTGGCTGGAGGGAGGCAATGGTAATGCCCATGTGTTCAAGCCGGTCAAACAGCCGTGCATGCGCGCGGTCGATCATGGGGCGAATCAGAATGAGATCCGGGGCGGCGGCCAGAAATTTTTCAATTCCGTCATGGGCGGAAAACGGGGGCAGGTCATCTGCATGCGCAAGAGACCGGCAAACCGTCGCACCGATGAGCCGGGATTTTGCCCCCATGGACAGGAGGTTTTCCGTATGGGCGCAATACAGGGAGATAATCCGTTTATACGGGGTATAAAGAGAGAGTACGCGGCCGGCTGCATCGGTCAGGGTCGGGCACGATGCAGGCCGTTCAGATACGGGGCGCTCCCCGGAATCGGCAGATGCTGAAAAAAAGGCGATCATGCACAGAGCTACGATGCATTGCTGTCGATAAGTCATGGCACTCAGCGATCCTCCGGCCGTTGGTTTGCGGTGAACGTGATAAACGGGGGCTGCCCCTTCGCCGCCGGGTAGCGGTGGGCCGTTACCTGAAAAACAGATGCGATTCGTTCGTCTGTCAGCACCGTTTCAGGCGGTCCCTGGGCACACAGCACCCCGCTGCTCAGCAAAAACAGGGCATCGCAGTACTGCAGGGCCTGATTCATGTCATGAAGCACCAGTACCCCCGTTACCCCGTCATGGTCTGCCTTGTGTCTCAAGAGATCCAGGATGCAGAGGGTGTGCGCGATATCCAGACCCGTACAAACTTCATCAAGCATATACAGGCGCGGATCCTGGGCAAGGACCCGTGCGATCAGAGACCGCTGGCGTTCGCCGCCGCTGAGGTGGGTGATGGGGGATTGGGAACGTCCGGCAAGATCCATGCAATGAATCGCTAGATCGACGGCTTCCCGATCCCTTTTTCCGGGGGATCTGAACCGGGGAATATGCGGGTGACGGCCCATCATCACCACATCCCTGACCGTGAAGGGAAAGCC
Source organism: Deltaproteobacteria bacterium (assembly GCA_002748835.1). GTDB lineage: Bacteria > Desulfobacterota > Desulfobacteria > Desulfobacterales. The sequence goes on along the minus strand of PDTL01000017.1, from coordinate 51,069 downwards.
GATCACCGCCTGCTGGGGTACCCATCCGATCCATCGGGCCCGTTCTGTTGGCGGGATCTCGCGGAGGGGTCGGTTTCCCAGGCAGACGCGTCCGGATATGGGCGTTCGGTAACCTGCCAGTAGTTCAAGCAGGGTTGTTTTACCGCTCCCGTTGGGGCCGAGCACCCCGTATAGCTTGCCGGGATCAAGGGACAAGGAAATATCTGTCAGCAGATTCCGGGAGCCGTATCGATAACAGAGCTTTTCTGCGGTAAGCGCCGGTATGCCGGGATCTGTCCGGCGGGAGAGCGAGACAGGATTGGGCATCTACGCGGTTTCCTTTCCACGACGCAGCCAGCGATGGTGCAGGACAAAGACCCCGCAGAAAAACGGACCGCCGAGCAGGGCGGTGAACACGCCGATGGGCACCTCTACCGGCAAGGCGGTCCGGGTGACGGAATCAGCGGTCATGAGCAGGATGGCCCCGAAAGTGGCGGACAGGGGAATCAGCCGGCTGTGATCCGGACCGCAGAGGAAGCGCGCCAGGTGCGGTACCAGCAGCCCCACAAACCCGATGATGCCGGACAGGGCGACACAGAGGGCGGAGAGAAGCGATGCTGCAACCAGCAGACGGATGGAAACGGCGCGGGCCTGAACCCCGAGTGAAACAGCGCCCATGGTGCCAAGGGACAAAATATTGAGTTCGCGCGCATGAAACTGAAAAAAGAAGAACCCGGCGATACTTGCAAAAAACGCCCAGCCGGCCTCTGTCCAGCCGGCTGGACTGAAACTGCCCATGAGCCAGAAAATGATGGCTTCCACCTGATCGTCTGCCAGAAATTTCATGAAACTGATGCCGGCAGATAAAATCGTGCTCACGAGAATGCCGGCCAGAATCAGGGTGCCGGCCGCATACCCGGTTTGGGTTCGGGGGGCGGATTCGGCAATAGCGATGACAATGGAAAGGGAGATGATCGCACCGGCAAAGGCGCAGATCGGTATGGCAATCACCGCATCCGGTATTCCCAGAATGCCGATACTGGCCCCGAATGCGGCGCCTGCGGATATACCCAGGGTGTAGGGATCCGCCAGGGGATTGTGCAGGATTCCCTGAAATACCGCACCGCTGATCGAAAGTCCGCAGCCCACGCATGCGGCGGTGAGGATACGCGGCAGGCGGACGTCAACCACCACTGTGCGGGTCATGGCATCAATTTCCGACGGATCAATCCGTGCCCCGGTAAGCACGCTGAACAGGATCCGCGTGATGGTCTTCAGGGAAATGTCGAAATACCCGAGGGTTGATTGGTACAGGATCAGCCAGATCAGCACGCACACGGCCATGCCAGTGATCATCCGGTGCCGTTGATGGAACATTCGATGTTTGCGCGACATGGCAATAATCCGATCGGTCATGCAGTCAACCGGTTAGACGTCCTTAAAGGGGGAGATGATTTCCGGATCGCTCGACTGACCGATGCTTCCCGCAGGTATTTCAGCAGTGAATGGGGCAGGGCGTTCGTCCCCGGTTACAGTGGCGGGCCTGTTCCTTAGTGTCACAGGCGTTCCGAATTCAGCCGTTTCCGGCATCTGCTGCCATCGGGACCGGTGGTGTCACTGACAAAAAGGTGTGACGGGCTGTTTCGGAAGAGAGGAGACGGATTTTTAAGCCTCGCGGTGCAATGTCTCAACCGAAGTGCAGCCCCGACGACCGCCTCCGTAATCGCTTCATTTCAGGTTGTTTGCAGGATGTCAAGAAAAAAAATAAGCGAAAATCCAATATAGAGCATCTGGATGAGGAGTTAAGATCGGGCGTGAAAAACGGTCATCAGCTCCACATGCGGGGTATGCGGAAACAGGTCGATGGGCTGAACACGCTGGAGATCAAAACCAGCGCGGGTGATAAACGCGGCATCCCGGCAAAAGGAGGGTAAACAGCAGGAAAAGTAGATGAGGGTATGGATACGGGGATAACGGGTGAGGAAGTGCTTTATCGCACCAAATCCCTGACGGGGCGGATCCATCACCAGGACGCACGGGTCTGGCAGGGCCGACCAGATACCTTCCCATGTGCGTTTTTTATAGATATCCGCCCGGAGGGTGCGAACGCCGGGGAGCTGTTTTTCAGTCAGTGCATCCATGGCAGCACCGGCAGCTTCTACAGCCAGTACCGGGTGAATTGCTTGTGTCGCAAGGATCTGCGTAAAATTCCCGCTGCCGGCAAACAGCTCCAGAACCGGCCCGGATGGGACACGCTTTTTGAGCTGATCGAAAAGCCATGCCTGCATGCGCCGGTTCTGGTCCGTGTTTCCCTGCCTGAAGAGGCGTCTCCGGTTCATGATCAAAGAGTCCAAACGGGTATCACTGTCAATGTCAATGTATTGCCAGTCATATCCTTTTGGCGGAACCCATGCGGGATTCGGCAGGGTGCCCAGCAGTCGGGAGAGGAGATCCCTGCAAGGCGCATCAAGCACCGGGCAGGCGGATATGGGCGCGATGGTGCGGGTACCGGGGGACACATACCCGAGCAGCCGGCCGTCGGTCTTGAATTGCGCCCGGTTTCGATAGCCAAATACCTTCGGCGACACCATCAGCGGCGCGATCCGGACGTGGGGCAGCAGAAGACCGGACCGGTTCAGCTGGTGGCGGATCTGCCGCTCTTTTTCAGCTGCCTGGGACGGGCAGGAGGCGATCATCCACGGACATCCCCCGCACATTCCGGTGGTGAAACCGAGGTGGGGACATACCGGTGCGACGCGGTCAGGAGAGGATGTGATCCGCTCGACCAACCGTGCCCGGCCGTATCGGCCGACCGTTGCAGACGGCTGAAACACGCCGATATCACCGGGCCATACACCGGGAACAAAATACCGCCGACCACTGGGGTCGGTGACCACCCCTTCACCCTCAGCGCCCACCCGTTCCACACCGGCTGTAAATCGGTGTGTCGAGAGGGGATGAAGGGGAGGTATCAACTGTATTGTGACCGTTGATCACACGTGGAAATGGCGTACAATTTCCTGGAGTTTTTCCGAATTTTCCGAAAGTCCTTTGGCATTTCCGGCAAGGCCTTTGCTGTCCTTGGTTATGCGTGTCGCCGCGATAGAAATTCCTCTGATCTCTTTAGTAATGTTTGAAACCGCTTGTGAACTCTGAGCAACATTTTCATTGACCTCCTGAATGCCCAGGCTGACCTGAGTGATAGTGGTAACGATTTCATCGGTGGCGTTACTGTGTTCGGCGACTGCTTGTGTAATGGCGGTAATGATCTCATTGACTTCGTGGATCACTGCTTCGATGGTTGTGATGCTTTCTCCGGTACGCTGTGTGGTCTTTTGAACCGCCTCGACCAGATGGCTTATGTTAAGAGTGGCCTCTGCCGTATGCTGTGCCAGGGCTTTAATCTCATTGGCGACAACGGCAAAACCCTTGCCTGCCGTTCCAGCCCGGGCGGCTTCGATGGTCGCATTTAAGGCCAGGAGGTTGGTTTGTTCAGATATTTCGGTAATGGTTTCTGTTGCCTTGCCGATTTTGTTGGCAGCGTCGTCGAGCGCTTCCATAAAGCAAGCCGCTTCCCGGGTGCCTTTCACTGCTCTGGAGGAGATTTTTTTTGCTTGTCCGGATCTTTCGGCGATGCCGCCCATGGTGGCACGCATTTCTTCGGCGGCAGCGGCGATAATGTTTGTATTTGCAGAAGACTGCTCCATGGCGTTGGCAACGTCGGCGAGGTTGCTGCTGGCTGCTTCTGCGGCGGTTGTCACTGTGGCTGAACGCTGTTCGGTTGACGCTGATTCGCTCAGTAATTGTCCGGAAACATCGTTTAGCTGTGAAGCTGACTGGTGCAGGGCCCCGCTGTTCTTTTTGAGTTCTTGAACGACCTGGTGCAGTTTTTCAATAAAGACATTGAAGAGGTGGGCCAGCGAACCAATTTCGTCCTCTTTTTCAATAGTGAGCCGTTTGGTTAAATCGCCTTGTTCTTCAATATGCTGAATGAGTGAGGCAACCCTGTCCAGGGGATTGACGATGCTGTTTGAAAGCCACAAGGCAAGAACGGTGAAAAAGAGAATAAAGCCAAGAACAAGGGCAAGAACGATTTTTTGTATCGCGACAATTTTTCCCAGTATCTCGTTCTTTGTAATTAATCCGATGAAGCGATAACCGAGCGAAGGGGAACTATGCACGGTTGCCAGATACGTTTGTCCATCAAGGGTAATTTCCTTGAAGCTGTTTTCCATTTGGGCGAGGTTGGCAAATTCAGCGACACCTAATGAATCGATGGTTTTGAAATCATTTTTTTTCTGCCGTGGATTGGCAAGGATCATTCCGTCATCCTGGGCCAGGATCACGTACCCGGTCGAACCAATGGAGATGTTTCGTACAACGTCTGTTAGGGTTGAAAGTGAGACATCCATGCCAACAACCCCGACCAGTTGATTGTCTGCAAAAAAACACGGTGCGGCAACCGTCACAACGATATCACCACTCCCACTCTGATAAGAAGGGGTTACAATCACATCTCCCTTGAGAACGGCGGCTTTATACCACCCCCGCTTGCGAGGATCAAGCTTCATGGTTCGGGGGGGCATACTGTCCAGGCCAGAGGTAAGAAATCCGCATTGCTGGGTACCCAGATAGACGATGGATGAAACAGAAATTGTTTTATTTGCCTGGATGAGCACATCAAGAGATCGTCTGGCCGGCTGTTGAAAATTGTTGAATAAAACGGCGGGATCATCTCCTCTTATATAGTTGGGCAGGGTTTCTCCAACATCGCGGAATGCGGGTGTTGTGGCAAGAAGCTGTGTCATTTTTTTAAGGCCGTCCACAAAAAAAGTAAACCCCTGATCAACTTGCGTTAACTCATTATTTGTTGAAGAAACAAAGGCATTGACCGCTTCTTTCTTCATTTCATTGGTAAAGTAAAATGCAAAAACCAAAACAGGAATCAGAGGGAGGGCAACAAAAAAAATGACAAGTTTTCTTTTGACGGATAAAACTCGCATGGTCTCTCCTTGGCCAAGGTGAACAAGCGAACTGTTTTTTCAGTGAGCACCGTTAAACGTGAAGCAGGCTATCTAAACCAGAGAGAATTGTCAATGCAGCTATCTGTTTCGGACGTCCTCCGTACCGACCGGATACTGTAAATGACATCAAATGGATTGCCGTTAATGGTGGCGGTCGTCGTTATGACCGACATGGGGAACGGTGCCTGGGAGGCAGCAACGGAGCCGGTGGTGAAAACCGGTATCACGGACTGCACGGATGGCAGTGCGGTCATCACCCCCTGCCCCTCACCCGGTGACCGCTTTTATGGTCAGGATGCCTGCTATCAGAAAGGCGCGGACCGGTCCTGCACCAAGCTGGGAGTAAACGGGGTCGAGCTTGCGGACACTGCCACGCCTGCAGACGGCTGGTGCATGACCCGGGACAATGTTACAGATACCAATGCAAATTGTCGTGCTCCCAGGCGTCCTGTTTGTGAATTGTTAATGGATTAAGCGAAACAGGCGTTCAGCTCCATACGTCCCAGTTTCAGATTTTAGATGCCTGTACTGCTGTGAAAAGTATCATCAGCCCGGCAGCAACAAAAAACAGTCCGGCCCCAATTCTTATGTAGAAAGGGGGGATCAGCCGGGCAAGTAAGTCGCCGAAAAAAACAGCCAAAAATGATGCCAAGACAAGGGCCGCCGCAGAACCGGAAAACACGGATACCCTGGATTGACTTTCCGCAGCCAGACAAAGGGCGGCAAGTTGGGTCTTATCTCCAAGTTCAGCTAAAAACACCAGGCCAAAGGAGGCCGCCATCACTTTATAGTCCATTGTTTTCCCTTTCATTGACGGTAACGTTCCGGATCAATCTCTTTTTAGTCACGCAGCCCTTATTTTCACTGTCGCTGGTCTGGCAAGATTGCGCTCATTACGTATAGTGGGCAGTATATCCGCCTGTTCAATCGTTCTTGCCACCTCCAGCAAGGTACTTAGCAGCTTTGTCACGTCCGCGGCGGTTTGAAAAAAAAACTGTTTGTGGACAAAATTAACGAAATTTTATCTTAACAACAACGACCTCACAGGTTCAATCCCAAGCGAGATTGCGCATCGGCAGTGGCTTTTTCAGCGAAGAAGAAAATGTGACGGATTTTTTCCGGGAAGCGGCGTAAGAAAAATCTGGGGAATCGGTACCGGTGATCATGCCTTGTCAATTCAAAATGGTATTTTGAATTGACAAGATCACGGGTTGAAGCTATCGTTTGTCATTATGTACACAAGAGAAGCTGAAAAATATATCGCCCGCATTCAATCCAGGTATCGTTGTATTACCATCATGGGGCCCAGACAGTCAGGAAAGACAACACTCAGTAAAAAACTGTTTCCGGATTTTGACTATTTCACATTTGAGTCCCCGGAGCTTCGTTCGCGTGTGCTGCTGGACCCAAAATCGTTTTTGAAATCTTTATCCTCGTCTATTCTGGATGAGGTGCAAAAAGTGCCGGAGCTTTTGTCCTACGTCCAGGAGATACTAGACACACCTTCAGATTCAAGAAAGCTGATTCTAACGGGCTCGAATAATTTATTGCTGCATGAAAACATATCACAGTCACTGGCTGGCAGGACGCGGATCATTGAGTTGTTTCCCCTGGAAAGAACGGAACTCCCCCCTGAAGAACGATCAGAGGATATTTATAACACTTTGTTTTTTGGAGGATATCCGAGAATCTTCCATCAAGGACTGAATCCTACCGAATGGCTGGAAGACTACTACCGAACCTATGTGGAACGTGATGTTCGCATGCTCCTTAATATCGGTGACCTTGCAACCTTTGATCGTTTTATCCGGCTCTGTGCAGGCAGGGTGGGGCAATTGATCAATTATGACAGCCTGGCATCAGATGCCGGTATCTCTCAGCCCACGGCAAAATCCTGGCTCAGTGTATTGCAGGCATCCTATATTTGTTTTTTTCTGGAACCCCACTACCGGAATTTCAATAAGCGAATCATCAAATCGCCGAAGCTCTATTTTACAGATACGGGATTGTTATGTTATCTGCTGCGCATCTCTTCGCCAGACCATCTTGACACCTATCCGTTAATCGGTTCAATTTTTGAGAACTGGGTGATTTCAGAGTTGAAAAAAAGATTTCATCATCAAGGCAGGCAAGCCCCCCTGTATTTCTGGAGGGATCAACACGGGCATGAGGTGGATTTGATCGCAGACAGGGGGACATCCTTGTTTCCTGTTGAAATCAAGAGTGTCCAGACATTTCAAAAAAGCTTCATCCAAACCGTCACCTGGCTGAACACGCTGCAAAACAGTGCTGACGGGGCATGTGTATACGGCGGTGATGACACTTTTCATGTGAGAGACATTGCGGTTCACTCCTGGAAAAATCTGGCCAGCTTATTTCCCTCTGACGCGTCATTGTAAAATATTTATACAGAGCTAAAGTTTCCTGTAAAAGAATTGGTCATCTATCTACGCAACCATGCGTAGTATGGTTTTACAGATTCCGAATTCCGAACGTGTGCTTTTGAGCTGAAAATTTCCTGTTTGGTCTCCTTAAATCCAGATTCTATTTTCCAGCGTGCCGCATCGTATTGTATAATCTGCTCAACCGAAAGTGTTAAATCGGTGGTTATGACGGCACGTAGCAGGTTGGCGGTCATTGATGATGTAAAGGGTACCACCACAACCAGCAACGTGTCTGCGAACCAGACGTTCCTTTTCTGTCCTTGAGCAGTTCTGGAAAATTCATCTTGCAAAGACAGGAGTAAATCGCGTAGTATGAACAGGGTAGCATCCTCTTTTTGTATATTTTCAGTTGGTTGAATAACGTAAGTATACCATAAGCGGTGCTGCCTTTCTATTTTTTTGTTTTATATAAATAAAATCAATGGATTATGCATTTTTTTCTGTGTGTTTTGGCACCCATGGGTGCCACTTTTTAGCTTAAATCACAGTTAAATGAATTTAAATTTTCAGGAAACTTCAGTTTTCAAGAGGGCATGCGGTATATTCATTTGACAAGGCTCCTTTTTTGACGTGTTTGTCTGGGTTTGAACACAACCTGTCAAAACAGGATTTTTTCGTTTGTTAATACCTTAATTTCAAATAATTAGAAACTAATTATTGAATCAGATGAACTTTGAAAGTTGAGATACTAAAATAAGGATGCAGTGATGTTGAAATCATTACGCTGGAAATTGCAGTTTATGGCGGTGACGTTGGTGTTGCTTATGGCGATCCCGCTGCTTCTTACCACCACCCGGATGATGGAACAGACGATGAAGGAGCGGCACAAGAAACAAGTGCATCAAGAATCTGAATCCTTGGTTGCCCTTATCGACACGTACTATAAGGGCTTTCGGCAAAACGTTGAAATGTTCAGCCACTCGCCTTTGTTGCAGACGGCGGGTGATTCGGTGCGAACCTATATCACTGCCCAAAACGTAAAGATGGATTCTTCGACAAGAGGCGGGATAGAAGAAGATATTTATAATAAATTTAAAGAGTTTGGCGAAACCCATGAAACCGCTATCTTTATCTTTTTCGGCACCCGCTATGGTGGCTGGGTGGGGTATCCGGAAGATGTTCGCACCCATTTTGACCCCAGAACGCGCGACTGGTACAAGGATGCGGTGGCGAATCAGGGGAAAGTGATCCAGACCGAACCCTATATCGACTATACAACCCGGTCCCTAGTTGTTTCCATGGTAATGGCTGTTCCCGGCCCGGACGGTCAGGTCGCCGGCGTTGTCGGGTTTGATATCAACAACGACGCGGTCTCAGAAATGGCCAGGCGGGTGAGGGTCGGAGAGACGGGGTATGTGGTGTTGCTGCACAGAAACGGATCGGTTTTTGTTGATTCGAAACATCCTGAAAATAACATGAAAAAATTCTCAGAAACCGATCTTGTCGATGATGAAAATGTTTCTCGAGTGCTCTCTGGCCAAAAAATTCACTATAATGCAGAAGTGAACGGCATTACCTATCATGTCCACTCGGAAGGTGTTGACGAAACTGATTGGATTGTCTTGGTGTTTATGAATCATGCGGAACTGCATAAGACCGTTACCTCAGTCCGAAACCGACTGCTGGGTATCGCCGCGCTGGTTGTTTTGCTTGTTGCGATTGCAGGCTATTTTATCACGTCACGCCTGATTCGTCCGATGAGCAACATGGTCGGTGAGCTTGCCGCTTTTGAGGGGGATCTGACGCTCCGTTTTCAGGCAAGGACAAAGGATGAGATTGGCGCGCTGGCCAGGTGGTTCAACGTGTTTCTTGAAAAATTGCAGAATTTGTTAGGCGGGGTTCGGGGAGAAACCGGTAAAATTGAAGCGTCGGTGGGCCAGTTGGAGCATATTGCTGCCACGGTTCTGGCATCTTCTCAAGGGGCTTCGCAACAAGCCAACGCGGTTGCCGCTGCTACCGAAGCATTAAACAGCAACATGAGCAGCGTGGCCGCAGCCATGGAACAATCTGCGACCAATGTCAGCAGGGTTGCGTCGGCAGCTGAGATGATGAACACCAATATCACAACGATTGCAAGTTCTGTTCGCTCTGCCGCGGAGATCTCCAGAGATGGTGTGACGCAGGCTCAACAAACATCTGTGCGTATGGGCGAGCTGGACGCGGCAGCCAGGGCCATCAGTGAAGTCACCGAGACCATTACCGAGATCAGTGAGCAGACCAACCTGCTGGCACTCAATGCCACCATTGAGGCGGCGCGTGCGGGTGAAGCGGGTAAGGGCTTTGCCGTCGTTGCCAATGAAATTAAGGAACTAGCGCATCAGACTGCTGCCGCCACCGGAAATATCCGCGATAAGATTGACGGGGTACAGCAGACAGCCAATGCGTCTATTGCGGCCATCAATGAAATCGTTACCCTGATTAACACGATTAATGAAATCATTACCGATGTCACCCATTCCGTTGATCAGCAGTCCATAACGACCCAGGAAATTGCCGAAAATATCCATCAAGCGTCTCAGGGCCTCAATGAGGTGAATGAGAATGTCAGCCAGGGCTCGGTCTTTGCCGATTCTATTAACAGGGAAATTATGGGTGTCAATGAGGCTGGTAAAGAGATTGTCGCCCAGGGTGAGGATTTAAATGAACAGGCTGAAGCCTTAAACGCACTTGTGGAAAAGTTGAAGCAGATGGTTGGGGTGTTTAAGGTGTAACGGGTTTGATGTGGATAGGGATTTTTTATTTAATCAATTGATATTTAATTAAATATTATCTTTTTTCGCGGGCGTGAGCACAGGAAATGGGTGTGAAATCAGTTTCGCCAGGGTCTGCGGCGGCTGCGGTAACCTGCCACCCGGCAGGTGTGTGCACCAGCTGCATGCGGGCCTTGACCGGTGTACCGCCCGTTGCCGTCAGCCGGCAGGGCCGGGTCGGCTTGAGGGCAAGCAGGGCAGCGAGCTGACTTTCGGTTACCCTCCGACCGAACAGTTCTTTCCAGATGACAAACCGGCACCCGCCTTTGTCTGCAGGCCAGTTGGCACAGCCGAACCCCCGGTTTCCTTCGATGATGGCACCGCCGCATGCCGGGCAGGGGGGAACGGAGGACAGTCGGTAAGGGGGTAGACGTTTTTTTTCAGAATTCGTTTCTGCGGGGCGGTCTCCGGAACGGGTGTCAAAGGCAAACGCCACATGATACCGGCCGCCAGTTTCCTCGAGTGTCAGGACAGCGGAAAATCGCTTTTTTTTCTTCGAGATAAACCCCTTGTACGGACCGGATCGGCCGACCCGGATCAGGCGGGATGCCATGGTCGGGGAGATCGCTTTTCCGGCGATCCGTTTGGGAACCGTAAAGCCGCAGGCGCATGCATAGGCACGTGCGCTTTCGCGCACCGCCCCCTTGCAGGCTGGGCATCGGCCGATCAGGACAGCCTCGGCGACCGGTGCGGGCGTATGCAATGGAAGGGTTTTCAGCTCTTGGATGGCTTTGTTGACAAAGGTCCGGATGCGGGAGAGAAAAGTATCATCCTCTGATGTGCCCATGGCAATCTTGTTAAGATCCATTTCCCATCGGGCGGTTTCTTCCGCAGATGTCAGCACCCGGCTGACAGCCGTCTGCTGCAGGATATCCACCAGATAACACCCCTTGTCTGTTGCGGTCAGGCGTTTTCCCTCACGCCGGATATACGCCCGGGAGATCAGTACTTCGAGTATGTGTGCCCGGGTCGACTGGGTACCGATACCGACTTCACCTCGAAACAGATCTTTCATCTTTTTTTCAGACACATACCGGCCCGGGTTGGTCATTTCCTTGAGGATCAGGGCATCGGTATACGGCGGTGGCGGCGTGGTTTTTTTCTTTTCAGAGTCTGCTGTTGAAAAATGGGCGACGTCTCCTTTTTCAAGCGGGGGAATCAGACTGCCGGTATCTTTCTCCATACCGCTTACCGGCCATGCACGGTGCCAGCCGGGGAAAACGACGGTTTTTCCGGATGTCTGAAAGGTTTCGCCGGCATAACCGGTGATCACCGTTGTCGCTTCATAGATGTGATTCGGGTGAAAGGCTGCCGCAAACCGTTTCAGGACCAGGGCATAGAGTTTCTGTTCGTCGGGTGTTGCACGGGACGGCAGGGCTTTCAGGGGGATCAGCGCATGATGGTCGGTCAGCCGGGCATCATTGAACACCCGTCGGTTGGCCAGAGATACACGCGATGGATCAATAGACCCGAACAGATCCGGATACTGGTGTGAAAGGCTGCCGACCAGACGTTTCACCAGATCCAGATTTTTTGTGCCCAGTACACGGGCATCGGTACGTGGATAGGAAAGACACTTTTTATTCTGATACAGATCCTGGGCAATGGACAGGGTCTTTTGGGCCGGAAATCCGTAACGTTTGTTTGCTTCCTGCTGCAGGTCCGTGAGTGAAAACAGGTAGGGCGGTGGCTCGCTTCGCTGCTTTTTTTCAGCAGACAACACTGATCCGGGTGTTTCGGCCTGATGCAGCTGCTTGATCAGTGCGTCTGCGCGAGCCAGGTCAAAGATCCGTGTTTCGTTTTCTGAAAACCAGGTTCCGGTCCATGTGCCTTTGTCATTGGAAAACTGCACATGGATGACCGTATACGGTTCCGGGGTAAAATTTTCCCGTTCACGGCGTCTCTGGACCAGCAGGGCCAGGACCGCTGTCTGAACACGGCCCACAGAGAAAAGATCGCCCAGACGGACGGTCAGTACGCGGGTTCCGTTCATCCCCACCATCCAGTCCGCAACCTGCCGATAATAGCCGGCGCGCCACAGCCGGTCATAGTCTGTGATGGGAACGAGGTTATCCAGGGTTTCCCTGATTACCGAAGGGGTAAGGGCCTGGCTGGTCCAGAACCGGAAAATGCGGGTTTTATCGGTAAATCCCGCATGAAAAAGAAGGGTCCGGGCAATCACTTCGCCCTCGCGTCCCGCATCGGTTGCCACCACAACCCGGTTCAGATCCGGTGCATGGAGCAGGTGTTTGATCACATTCAGCTGTTTGCTTGTTTTGGGGATGGGTTTGTATTGAAACGTCCGGGGCAGAATGGGCAGGGTGGATAAGGACCATCGTTTCAGTTCAGCGGCATAGTCTTCGGGTGCAAACAGCTCCACCAGATGCCCCACCGCCCAGCAGATACGAATCCTTCCTCCCTCATAGTATCCGTCTCTGCGGTTGTTTACCCCCAGTGCCCTGGAAAAATCCTTTGCAACCGACGGCTTTTCCGTGAGGATCAGCGTGGACATGGCGATGCGTTCAGGCACCTGTCAAAAAGGCGGCGTGTTATCGTCGGGTATGGTCTCATAGCTCATTTATGCCCGGATGCTGAAATCTTCGCAAGTGTTTTGACAATCGCGCGGGACTTGGCTAATTCAGGATAGAGAAATATCTGCAAGATGCGTACTGGGGCAGAAGCGGGGGCTTTGGTTTGAATCCCCCGTTGAAGAGGAACACAAAAACCGACCTGGATACCGACGGCAGCAGTCATGTCCGGGTCAACGGAAAGGGAATGCCATGAAACGGACGCGGTTTATGAAACCATCAGGATTGGGGGCGATGAACGGGCCCCAGGTGTTTCTGGTCGTTCTGCTGCTGGCGCTGCTCTGGTCGTGCTTTGAGCTGGTGCGTCCGTATATGGACCCGATTCTCATGGCCATCATCTTTGCCATGATTTTTCATCCGCTGTTCACTGTATTGAACCAGAAATGGGGGCATCGGCCTAACCTGACCGCGATGGTTTGCGGCTTTATTCTGGTTTTTCTCGTGCTGATACCTGTCATGACGATTCTGATCGCGGGTCTGGATCAGGGAATCAAATCTTATGATGCCATCCAGACGTGGGTGGCTTCCGGGAAACTGGAGAACCTGATCGCCGGTTCCTGGATCGACGGTCTTGTGGACCGGCTGAAAGTCCGGTTTCCCTTGCTGGCGCCCCTGCTGCCGGATATAGAGGCGCGCGCGATTACAGGTTACCTGCTCCAGTTCATCACCACCAGCGGCAAATGGCTGATTTCTCACGCCAGTACGGTTGTGGGCAACATGACCGGCTGGGTGATCAATTTTTTTCTGATGATTTTTGTCTTCTTTTTTGTGGTCAGGGATCTGGATAAGATGCTCTCTTTTGTGCTGCATACCCTGCCGCTGCGACGCAGTCAGGAGGAACGGATGATTCAGCGCATCCAGGATGTATCCAAATCCGCACTGCTGGGCACGTTTGCCACGGCTGCGGCCCAGGGAGCGGCTGGCGGGTTCGCCTTTTTTCTCTGCGGACTGCCCGGGTTGTTCTGGGGAACAGCGATGGCGTTCGCCTCCCTGATCCCGGTGGTGGGCACCGCCTTGATCTGGCTGCCCGGCGTGCTTTGGCTGCTGGTGATGAAACAAACGGGATGGGCGTTGTTTCTGGCCATCTGGAGCGTGGGTGTGGTGGGAATGATCGATAACTTTGTCCGCCCCCTGTTCATGCAGGGATCGGGTGAAATGAGCACGGTTTTGATTTTTTTTGCCATTATCGGCGGCGTGCAGATGTTCGGCCTGATCGGGGTGTTGTACGGGCCGATTCTCTTTGCCCTGACCATTGCGCTCCTGGGACTTTATCAGATGGAATTTCAGGCGTTTCTCGATGCCCAGGACAGACTGTAGCGGCGTCCTCAGCAGGGTATCCGGGTGGCGTCGCCCGGTTTACCGTATCCGGAATAGACGGCAGGCAGAGACCACCGTTCCAGGTCATGGTCAATTTCATGTTTTTTGTATTGATTCATTGGCCAGGAAAGGTACAGTATACAGCCATACAAATTGAGGCTCAGACGGTGGATCGATAACCAGGGACGGCTGTAGTGAAACAGAGTGTATTGCAAGGGATTTTATCCGGTGTTCTACTTGCCGCCGTATTGATCTGCGGTTGGGCAACCGGTGACGTGGATGCCAGCACACGTCCGCCTGTCGCCTATGTGATCCATACCGGCCAGGCATCGGATCACTGGTTGGCTGAGTTCGAAGCCGCGTTCGAGTCTGCTTTTACAGAGACTGGCAGCGATCCGATTCCGTTTCAGTATATTCATACCCGGGATCTGCTCATGGCGGAGGCGGCACTCCTGCTGCCGCCGCTGGATTATCCCAATCCGGTGTGGATTGTCACCGATGTCACCGCATGGGAAACCCTGTTGACCTATCACCCCGCGTCTGTGAAAAAAGGAATCATCCTTCTCACTGGAATGATCTATACAGCGGCCTGTGTGATACCCGAGCCGCTAGCCGGCCATACCTACACAATTACCCGGAAACAGGGCGTTGAAAAAATGGTCCGGGTCATCCGGGATCTGCATCCGGACATGGAAACACTCTTTATCATCACAGATAACACCCGGACAGGTCAGATGATGCGTAATCTGGAGCCGGCCCGGTCCTTTATCGGCACCAGACTGCATTTCAACGTTCTTGACGGACGGATCCTCACAACAACCGAGTTGATCAATCGGCTGAACGGTGCCCTCTCATCCACGGTGGTGTTGCTGACCGGTTGGGAACGGGCCGAGTCCCGGATCCCCCTGGAACAACCTTCCACAACCCGGAAACTGATCCGGGAAACGAATGCTCCCGTGTATTCTCTGACCGAAATCGGCGTTCACCTCAATGCAGTAGGCGGCCTGATTCCGGATTCAGGTCAAATGGGCCGGGATGCCGGGTGTATATGCCGGGCAGCTTTGGATGAGCGTTTCCCTCTGCCGAAGCCTGGGAACGATTATGCGCAGCTGGTATTCAATGAAGCCTCCCTTGAACAGTGGCAGATCCCCCTGTCCGCGATGCCCCGTGATGCAGATATACAGGGCCGGTTTAATCGGGAGCGGCTTGAGTCCTTTAGTCGTCCTGTTCTGCCGGTATGGATGCTGGTGGTGCCCTTTTTTATGGTGATACTGCTCACCTATATCCGGTTTAGGTATGTACTCCGGAAAAAATGGATGCAGTCAGAAACCGCCTTATCTTCTGTTTTAGAGACGCATCCGGGTATTTTCATTCTCTCGATAGATGCCAGCTACCGCGTATATGCCTTCAACAGGCGGGTCGCCGATTGGGTGCATCAGCGATTTGGCGTACGGATTCAACGCGGATTTGACATGAAATCCTTGGCCTTTCAATCAGACGTAGCGGACCGGATACGCTCGCTTCTGGATTTTGCGATGAAGGGCCGTCGGGTGGAGGAGATCTTCGAAGTTCCCAATGAAGCAGGACAATCCCACTGGCTGGAAGTCTATACGGCACCGGTCATACGTCACGATACCCGCGCCAACGGAGCGACCCTGTTCATGACCGACATTACCCAGCGCCTGCGGGACCGGGATGAACTTCGTGAAAAAGAACAGAAATACCGCACGATTCTCGAGCGGGTTGAAGAAGGCTACTATGAAGTGGACCTTTCCGGTAATTTTACGTTTTTCAACGATTCCCTGTGCCGGATTCTTGGATATGAAAAAGATGAACTGCTGGGAATCAATAACCGGACGTATACCGCCTCGCCGACAGCCGCTGCCATGTACCGGCTGTTCAATGATGTGTATGCGTCTTCTAATCCGTCCACGATTACCGATGTTGAAATCATCCGGAAAGATGGCGCCGTGATTTCCCTGGACCTGTCTGCCTCGCTGATTTCCGATGAACTTGGCCGGCCCATCGGTTTCCGGGGCGTGGTCCGGGATATCACGGCCAAAATGAAAGCGCAGCAGGAACGGCAGCACCTGGAAGCACAGCTCAATCAAGCCCGTAAAATGGAAGCCATCGGCACACTGGCTGGCGGGATTGCTCATGACTTCAACAATACTCTGGCAGGGATTCTCGGGTACACGGAGTTGGCATCCGCCTCATTGGAACCGGCGCATCCCGTGCGGGTAAAACTGGAAAAGGTGATTGCGGGGTGCAATCGCGCCAGGGAGCTGGTGGCGCAGCTGCTCTCGTTCAGCCGTCCCACACCTCAGGATAAGCTGCCCATTCACATGGGGGTGTTTGTAAAGGAAGCGGTTAAACTGCTGCGGTCGTCACTGCCGTCTACCATTGAACTCGTTGAGCGGGTGGAGAACGTGGACGGCAAGGTGATGGCAGACCCGGCCCAGCTGCAGCAAATTCTTGTCAATTTGTGTGACAATGCCAGTCAGTCGATGAAAGATGGGGGCGGTACGCTGGAAATCGGTCTGACCCCACTCGACGTGACACCGGATATGCTTTCCGTTTTTTCAGATTTGAACCCGGGCCGGCATATTAAACTCACGGTCAAGGATACCGGAAAAGGGATGCCGCCGGATGTGCTCGAGCGGATCTTTGATCCGTTTTTTACGACCCATGCACCTGGCGGGGTTAGCGGTATGGGACTTCCCGTGGTGCATGGAATTGTCCAGGGGCTCAGGGGACAGGTGCGTGTGGAGAGCGAGCAAGGGAAAGGTACCCACGTTCAGGTGATTCTGCCGGTCTTTGTTACCCCGGAACGGGACGCGGCAGCGAAACATCCAACAGTTGAAGCGGAAACCGTCCAGACCGGTCACCACATCCTGTTTGTGGATGACGAGCAAACCCTGGTCGATATCGAAAAAGAAACCCTGGGCCAGCTGGGGCATCAGGTGACAGGATGCACCTGTAGCGAAGCGGCGTTGGCCCTGTTTCAGAAAAATCCTGAGCAGTATGACCTGCTCATTACCGATCAGACCATGCCGAAAATGAACGGTGTCCAGCTGGCTGCGGCAGTCAAGGCCATTCGTCCGGATATACCGGTGATTGTATGCTCCGGCTTTAACGACATCATGCAGAAAGCGGATGCCAGGGCAGCCGGTATCACAGAATTTATCATGAAACCGATTTCGCTTTCCGATATTTCATCGGCGATTCAACGGGCCTTACAAACCCGTGACAACTGATCGCCATGAAAACGGGTGGCTGCGGCTTCCCGATGGTCACAAGGGCCGGTATCCGTTTTCCCTGTCTGTGCCGTCCTATGTCTATCCCGCCGATATCCTGCCGAATGTGGATATCCTAAGACACCATGTCGATGCGGTGGAACTCCTCTTTTTTGAAGGGACACCACCGTGGGCCCTTCCAGACACGGCAGTGGTCGATGCCTTATGCCGGTACAGGGAAACGGATGGTCTCGCGTATAATGTCCACCTGCCAACGGATGTCTCCCTGACATCGCAACGAGACCCGGACCATGCGCTGGCTGTGTATGCCCGTATGATTGACAGGATAAAGCCGGTGGCCCCTGAAACCTGGACCCTTCATCTGGATGCCCCGACCGATATGGACCGACTGTCACTCGCATCCTGGCAGAAACAGGCGATTCGTCAACTGGAGGCCCTTTCGCGGAAAACCGGCCTTTCTCTGTGTGATATTTCCCTTGAAACCCTGATGTATCCCGTGGAATGGCTGGTTCCCGTCTGCGACAGATCCGGTGCATCCGTCTGTCTTGACCTGGGCCATCTGATGCTGTCTGGTCAGGATGTGGCTGCCGTGTGGTCAGCCCTGGGGCATCAATCCGCCATTGTACACTGGCATGGCGTGTCAGGAGGAAAGGATCATCTCCCGTTATCTGTCTTTGATGACGAATGGATGAATCGATTTGTCTCGTGGTTCAGGGATTACGCCGGTATTCTGTCCATTGAGGTATTTCAGGCAGCGGGGCTGGGGCGTTCACTTGACTGTCTGGTCGCTGCCTGGAACAACGTCCGGTAGATTTCCGGTCAGTCCAGCATGCCGGCGGCATGCAGCCACCCGCTGATAAAAATGGCACAATTGCCGGCACAATGGACGACCATGGCCGCAGAGAGTTTTTGGTATCGCGCATAGACAACACCGAACAAAAAGCCTCCCGCAATATGGGTGGGGTTGAATCCTTCGGCAAGATGAACACCGGCAAAACACAGCGCAGAGATCACGATTTTGGTGACAGTGGCATACCGATGCAGGCAGGCAAAGATGACTCCCCGGAACAGCACTTCTTCGGCAATGGGCGCCAGCAGACCGCCAATGGCTAACAAGGCCAAGATCCGGGACAGGCCTGGAACCGATCCCGGCGCAAGGGCGGCGATCAGGGAATACCCGAAGTAACGCAGAACCAGATGAACGCTGAAGGTCAGTACCCCCACGGCAACAGTCGCTTTCAATCCCTCCCGGATGCCGGCGCAGATACTGCCCGCAGACAGACCGATCAGGGAAAGACCGCCCTGAAACTGCCGGATCTGTCCGATCATCCACAGTGTTTCCGCGCATCGCAGGACACCGATCAGCATCAGCGGGTTCATGCCGGTCTGATGGTGAACCCCTGCCCCGCAGAGTTCCAGTGCGGCGATCCCGAAAAGGAGTATGCTCACCTGCCGGATCGTCATGGCAGACGCTGCCGCCATCCCAGCTTCCGCAACGCGCGATACACATACCACTGGACATAGGCTTCATCCGAGGTGTGGATAAGGGTAAACAGCCGGTTCCTATCCGCGTGGCGGCCGCGGATACCCAGGGCTTCGGCGGTTTTGCAGACCACGTTGATTTCTGGTGAGTCAAGCAGGGTTTCAATGAGACCATCGGCCTGATGTCCGGAATGATGGGCCAGGCATCTGGCAAAATAATACCGGTCTGTCAGATCCGGCAGCCGGTTGAGGGCCGGCTGCCATCCGGGCAGGGAAAAGGGATCAATGCCCGCGTCATGCAGGTGAATCAGGGCATTTCTGCGGATGCGCCAGTCAGTGGATCCAAGGGCGTCAGCCAGGTGCGCCGTATCCAGCTGCCTGCCGGGTGTGGCAATAAACGGAAGGGTGACCCCGCCTGTTATCAGGGAAAGCGTGAATACGGCAGCCGGCAGGGCGTACCGGTGCGGCATCACCCTGCGGTAACACAGAAAGGGGATCCAGATGAGGGTGATACCAAGAAAGAGCGGAACCCCGGCCACCAGTGAAATCAGGATCAGGCGACGAAACGGTCCCATGCGGTCAGATGCTTCAGATGCCCGGCGGAGCAGCGCCCGTACGGGGCCGACACTGAGATCTGGTGCGGGCGCATTGAACAGTGTCTGCCGTTCTGTCGAGAAGGTCCATGTATCGGGGGTCACATGGAGGCGGAGCAGCCCGGACAGCACCGGCCGCTCCTTGACCGCTTGCGCTGTCCTGTCTGGGGGATGATCGGGATCCAGAGGGAGCGCATCCAGCCGGACCAGCAGCTGTTTGATCCGTGCAAGCTCGGGGACATCCCCTTTTACCACAAGTGGTTTGAGCTGCCGATGGACATGGGGCTTGAGCACTTCCGCCGGATAGAGGGTGTGGTGATAGTAGAACCGGTTCATGGCTCTGCCCGCATCCGACCGGAGCAGCAGGTAATCGCGGATATCCAGAAACGACGCCTGGACAAACACCGGGAGCAGGAACAAAAGGCACAGGACCACTCCCCCGGCGCACACGCGCCAGGTTCGGGTGTGGGGCAGGGCTGAGGGCGTCTGTTTTCCCGCCAGCAGCCCGAACAGGAGCATGGACAAAAACGGCATCAGGGTATAGAGGGTTGCCGTTACCTGGATGCCGCCGCTGTTGAGGTAACCCGCCATGGCAAGCCCTGCTGCAGCGAAACAGGCGATGCGGACCCGTGTCTGACGGGGCTGCGGGATAAACGCAGAAAGTTGAAGTATCAACCAGGCCAGCGCAGCCAGCCCGAATCCCAGCGTCGCGGTAAAAAACAGGGCGCCGTCATAGGCGGTCTGCCACGTGGCCATCTGGTTGCGGGCTTCCCCGAGCGGAAGCGTCAGAAATCCGGATGCACTCAGCCATTCACAGAGCCGCACGCGCTGGGCATTGAACCGGTGCAAATGGATTGTCGAAAGGGTTTGCAGTACCCCCAGTCCTAGCCAGCAGGCGACTGGGGGGGAAACCAGCACTGCCCGCATGCGGGTCATCCAGGTTCGACATGTGGGGCCGGATACCATGGGCGTTACCTGAAAGCCTTTCAAAAAAATCGGATCAATGGTGAATAGACCTCGGATCATGTGCAGCCACACGCCGATAGGTGTTCATGTTATGAGAAAACATACGCTAGTGCAAGGTCTGGCTCGTTTGATTTCCAGATGCGGTGCCCCTGGGTCCTGCATCCCTGGCTTGACAGATGTCTATATTGCTGACTACGCTTCAGGACTTTTTCCACATCTTTTTAAACCCTAATGGGAGCTGATCACCATGGCATCCGTTAATTTAGATCGCCGAACCTTTCTGAAACGGTCCGCCCTGGCCGCCATGAGCGGGTGCGCCAGATGCCGCGGGGGGTCCTGACGAAGCTTTGAATACCGCTGATGTACTGACACCCGCTTGACGGGGTGAAAGGACGCGGCAACAAAAGCGATCCTCAAAGGAGACGACCCATGTTACGCTATACCTGTTTTTCAACGTCTTTATGTGAGATCCTTCTGGCCGGAGATGCAGAAGGGATTTCTCATCTGCATCTGAACACCTCTGATGGAAAGCGCGTTTTTTCGGTTGATACGGACTGGATCCGGGATGATGGTTTTTTCGCGTCCGCCGTTGAACAGATCACGGCATACGCGTCCGGTAAACGCCGCCGGTTTGACCTGCCGCTCAATCCGCAGGGAACCGACTTCCAGAAATCGGTCTGGCAGGAACTCACACGGATTCCCTACGGAACGGTCCGCAGCTATAAGGACGTGGCCGAAAAACTGGGCAGCGCGAAAAAAGCCCGGGCTGTGGGCATGGCCAACAGCCGAAACCCGATCCCCCTCATCATCCCCTGTCACCGGGTGATCGCCACAAATGGGGACCTTGGCGGATTTTCCAGCGGGCTTGCCGTAAAAAAGGAGTTGATCGCGCTGGAGCGCCGGTATGGATACGAAAGGATACGATGATTGCATTTTTCCATACGCGTCAAAATAATCGGGGTGTTTGTTCTGTTTGCCATGATCTGTGGTACGGTATGGGCGTTGAGCTATACCAATCTGTTTGTCATGCACCGGAAACTGGAGCTGATCGAGCGGGAAAGCCGGCTTCTGGAAACGATTTTCGAGACACGGCGGTATGAAAAAAAATTTATACGCCGCCACGATATCGATGATTTGAAACGGGCGCGGGAATATGCCGTGCAGGCAGAACAGGAGATGGACAGGATCGCAACGGAATTGGGACGGTTTGCGGCAGCATCGGATTTCGGCGATCAGATTCAGGACCTCCAGGGGTATGTCCGGTACCTGGACAGCTATCTGGAAGGAGAACCGCCGCTGCCCAACCTGTCCACATTTGAAGCACGGCTAACGGACATGGGAAAGGAGATTAGCGGGTACATCGAAGGCACGGTACACCGGGAGCACCGGTTGATGCTGGAGTTGTTCACCCACCTGAGGCTCTATCTGTTTCTCACCCTCACGGGCATGCTGGTCATGTTTGCCGCCATTGGCCTGTTTTTGTTCCGGTATGTGGACAGGCCCCTCAAAGCCATCGAGCGCGGCATTGCAAAGATCACCTCAGGGGACGATGCCCTGATCCCCCGGCTTCCCAGAGGCGGGGAGTTTGAAGGGCTTATCGACAACCTCAACGTCATGATAAGGGAACTGAAGCGCCGGGGGGAAGTGCTGAGTCAGCAGGAAAAGATGGCATCCCTGGGAACGCTTACATCCGGCGTTGCCCACGAGTTAAACAACCCCCTGAACAATATTTCAACCTCCCTCCAGATATTGATTGAGGAAGACGGGGAACAGGACCCGATGGTCAGAAAAGCATGCCTTTCCGAATGTGAGCAGGAGGTGGACCGGGCCCGGGACATTGTCCGGTCCCTGCTGACCTTTTCCCGCAAACAGGCCTTCGGGATCCGCCGCGTCCGGTTCCGGGAGGTGGTGGACCAGGCCCTGCGACTGATCCGGGGAGAAATACCGGCGGGTATTCAGGTGGTGATTGATGTTCCGGAAACCCTTGAGGCAGATATGGACCCGGCGCGTATGGAACAGGTGATCATGAATCTGTGCGTGAACGGGATCCATGCTATGGGCGATACCGGCACCTTGACGGTTCGGGCATGGGCGGACCCCGCGCGGTCGTCTTTCCTGTTTTCGGTAGCAGATACGGGAACCGGTATTGCCCCGGAAGACCTCAAACGGATCATTGATCCTTTTTTTACCACCAAGGAGGCTGGAAAGGGAACCGGCCTGGGATTGTCGGTCAGCCATGGCATTATCCAGCAACATGGCGGCCAGATCCGGGCGGACAGCAAACCGGGTGCCGGCAGCATATTCACTGTAGAAATAAAATTGGAGACACGCTGACATGAACGCAGCACACCTGCCGGAGATCCTGCTGGCGGAAGATGAGGCCATTGCCCGGAAGAATCTTTTCCATATTCTCACAAAAGAAGGATACCGGGTGACGGCGGTGGGAACCGGAGACGCGGCGGTTGAACAACTGCGGTCCCGGGTTTTTGATCTGGTCATCACGGATTTGCGGATGGATCACTCGGATGGCATGGCGGTGCTCAGCACCTCCCGCCTCTTGCATCCGCATACGGAAGTGGTGGTGGTCACGGGATTTGCTACCGTGGATACAGCGGTCATGGCTATGAAAAGCGGGGCCTATTATTATATTGCCAAGCCGTACAGGATCGAGGAAATCCGGAAGATTGTCCGGGAAGCGCTGCTTAAGCGGTCCCTGTTTCTTGAAAACAGGGAACTGAGAAGGGCCCTTGCCTCTTCGGACGGTGCCGGCCACATGATCGGGAAGAGCCGGATCATGAAACGGGTGATGGAGACGATCAACCAGGCAGCTGCATCAGATATCAATCTCCTGATTCTGGGCGAAAGCGGCACGGGAAAGGAGCTGGCTGCACGCTCTGTTCATGCCCAGAGTCACCGGAAGCATGCGCAGTTTGTCGCCTTCAACTGCGGATCGTTCACCGAAGAATTGATGACCAATGAACTGTTCGGTCATGAGAAAGACGCCTTTACCGGCGCCAGCCGAAAAAAAGCCGGTCTTATTGAATCTGCGTCCGGCGGCACGGTGTTTCTTGATGAAGTCGGCGACATGCCGGCATCCATGCAGATGAAACTCCTTCGGGTGATTCAGGAAAAAGAGGTGCTTCGAGTGGGCGGTACCCGGCCGGCACCGGTGGATGTGCGATTCATCGCTGCGACCCATCGGAACCTCGAAGCGGCAATCGCCGAAGGCCAGTTCCGTCAGGACTTGTATTATCGGTTGAACGTGGCCGCCCTGCAGATGCCAAGGCTGCGAGACAGAGGCGGCGATGTGCTGCTGCTCGCCCACTATTTTCTCTCGATGAAATGCCGGGAAATGCACCGGCGGATTCAGGACTTTTCGCCGGATGCCCTGTCCCGGATTTCCCTTCACACATGGCCGGGAAATGTACGGGAGCTTGAAAACGTGATCGAACACGCAGTGGCGTTTGAAAATTCGGATCAGATCACGGTGGAGAGTCTGCCGGAATATCTGCGTCCCGACGCAGGGGACGTTTCCGGCACAGGTGTATCCGAATTTCCGACCCTGCAGGAACAGGAAATTCGCTATATCCGGCAGGTGCTCGAAAAGACAGAAGGAAACCGGACCCAGGCGGCAAAAATTATGGATATTGACCGGGTGTCCCTGTGGCGGAAAATGAAACGATACGGACTGACCTGAGGGTACAGGGATACCGAAGGCATGATGCAGAAATCAACACTCTGTTCGGATTTGCAACACTTTCATAGAACGCCTATTGGCGAAGGATGGGCAGGATAGGGTACTTGGCTGTTGCACATTGTAATAGCTTGTTGGCAAATCCAGGATGCCCGTTGACGAGAATTCAGCAGATTGCGGGGGATTTAAAAATGGTATGATTCCTGCATATCTTCGGATAAAACCACGGATCTTACAAAGGAGAAACCATGTCACTGATTACCCTGTCGTGCCCCTCGTATGGTCACGGCGCACGCATTGCAGAAGGTGTTGCATCCGCACTCGGACTGTCGACCTTATCCAAAGAGGTGCTCGAGGAGACGGCAAAGCAGTATCATCTGTCCCAGCATGAACTTTACACAGCCCTGCATGACGGCCCCCGGCTGCTGGAACGGTTCACGGCAGACAAGCACCAGCATGTCCGCAGAATCAAGGCCATTCTGCTGAAACGACTGACAGAGGGGAATGTGGTCTACCATGGTCTGGCCGGGCATTATCTGGTGCGGAACGTCCCCCATGTCCTGAAAGTACGGCTGCTGGCCGATGCGTCCCTTCGAATAAAGGAAATGATGCATCGTGAGCAGATCCCGGAACAGGAAGCCGTGGAGCGCGCGAAACGGGAAGACCATGAACGCGACAAATGGAACCGGTATTTCTGTAAAACCGTTCCCATGGATGCGGCCATGTACGACCTGATGCTCAATGTCAATGAGTTGAGTGATGCCGCCTGTGTAGAAAAAATCTGTGAGATGGCTGCCTCAGAGCGGTTCCAGAGCACGGAGAAGAACCGGCAGGACGTGGCCGATGCGGCGCTTTCTTCGGCCATTGCAGCCGAGCTCGGGAGTCGGTATGAGTCTGCGATTATCCGCAGCCGTCAGGGAAACGTGATGATTCGGCTGCCTGGGCTGACCCACAGTGTGCGTAAAACAAAAGCCGATATTTCCGATTTTTTGAGCAATATCAGTGGGATTAACGACATTCAGTTTGATATTCGCTCCAATCACCTGCACCGCACGCCCATGCATCGGACGTCACATTTAAGCTGACGTTTCTGAACCCCCCGCTGGTGAGTTTCCGGTCTCCAGAGGTTTTCGGTTTATCACAGCCAACCTGCATCAGGCGGCAATCCCGGACAAAAGGGTTATCCCCGGATGATACGCAGTTTCCCATTTACCCGGAAAAAAATAAAATCCCTTCCGGTAAAACGTCAGCACCGCCGGATTGCCGACTGGATCCGGCAGCTCTATCAGGCGCTAATAACAGGCCGCATCGCTGACAGTGGTCTTGACTTTCTGGCCAGTGAATTCAGACGGTTGGATGCCTGGATGGGAGATGCAGCGGGAAAAATCCCCATTCCTGACCCTGCAGATACGGCAGGCTGGGTCCGGTTTTTGTCAGATGTGCATTTTTATCATCTTAAGGCAGCGGGGGTGCGTGTGTCAGATCCGAATCTGTTGCCCCGGGTGGTGACGGGCGATGACCCGGACAGGGGCCCGTGGACCGGTGTGCATCCTTACCGGATTGCCCTGGACGGGGTCCGCAGCCTGTTCAATGTCGGGGCCGTGTTCCGGATCTGTGATGCAGCGGGGTTTGATGGCTTGATTCTGGGTCATACCCTGGGACCCGATACGCCGGGGGTTCGCAAGACAGCCAGGGGAGCCCAGACATGGATCCCTGCGGAAATCACCGAAGACCTGGCAGCCACCCTCGCTGTGTATCGGCGTTCCGGAGTACCGGTGATCGGTGTTGAAACGGTGGAAGGCGCCGTGCTTCACACGGATTTTTCGTGGCCGTCATCGGGCATTGTGGTGTTCGGAAATGAGGAGTACGGCATTTCGCCGACGGTGATGGGCGGCTGCGATGCCTTTGTCCAACTTCCCATGTATGGCCGGAAAAATTCCATCAATATCGCCACAGCCGTGTCTGTGATCTGCTTTGAGATCTGCCGGCGGCTCAGGGCAGATACCACCTGAGTTCGGCTTGAAATCCGGCATATGCCTTTCCAAACGTCTCTTCCCAGAAACCTTCGATCTGAACATGATGCTGGGTGTCGATTTTTCGGCGGAAAATGGCCGATCCCCTGAACCTTGTGTGGTCGTCACCGGCAAAAAATCCCAGCCAGCGGGCCGAAAGGTGAAACCGGTTCATGCGGTTCACCGTTACCAGCCAACCGGCAGCGGCACCGCTGCCAATGGCATAGCCATGATCCAGATCCGATGACAGTTCTGCCGCCCCCTCGACGAGTCCATAGAGAATACCGCCAAAGGGTGTATGACGGGCCCGTCCGAATCCACCGTCAAGGTAAAGGGAGGCCTCCCGTGTTCCGTTATCTGTCATCATTTGCCGGAAACCAACGGAAATCCGCCAGGACTGAGGCGTAAACAGCGGGGTTTGCGGGCTTAGGGAGGTAATGTCGAGCACATCAAACCGTTCAATTTCAATCTCCGCATCTTCCGGATAATACCGGAGCAGGGCATTTCCCATCTGAATCTGCACGCCGGCGTCCCGTGAATAGTCGGGATCTTCGAGATCGGTGAAGGCAGGCCGGAAGCCCAGGGTCATGAAACGGCGGTGGTCCTCCATACCGATACCCCATCGCATCTGTTTGGAATGGTGGGCCTGATCCGGTGCCGGCGGTGCTGGAATCGGCGGTTTTGAAAATGCGTTTACCCCGGGCAGCCTGCTTCGTATGCGGAGCAGGCTGAGCAGCCGTTTCCGGTAATCTGAGAGATCCATGTCTTTTCGTGTCAGCCGGTGCTTGATGCCGTCTACGGCAAGGTCGATGCGTTTTGCCGTCTCTTCGGGGGAGAGACCGGCGGATGCCAGGACGTCCGGGGGAAGATCCCCTGTGATCAGTCCGGTGACCTGCTGCTGGTCCTCACGAGAGAGCGCTGACATCTGATGCTGAATCCGGGTGACAGCAGATGGCCGGAATTTTTTTGATGTGATCAGGCCGGCTTCCCGGATCACCTTGATGGTGTCAATGGGAATGACCACGGAATGGAACCGGTCCGTGAGATGGACCGATGGACGTGCGGCTTCGAGCAGATAGAGCAGATTGTAGGAACAGTTTTCATCAAAGAAAAAATACCGCGTATAGACGGGTTCCAGCTCCCGGATATGCCGAACCA
The DNA here is from genome assembly GCA_002748835.1 of Deltaproteobacteria bacterium. Taxonomy (GTDB): domain Bacteria; phylum Desulfobacterota; class Desulfobacteria; order Desulfobacterales. The sequence continues at coordinate 23,805 of PDTL01000017.1, read as the reverse complement.
TCCGGGCGAGTTCAACGGGTGTCAGGTTAAGGGTGTATTCCCAGATGTCCCGGCGGTCCATGTCACTGTATTCGAGAATCTTTTTGTAATAGGGCAGGACCGAGTAATAGCCGTGATACAGCCCGAACACCCCTTTGAAGGCAAAGACAAGGCCGTTGGTTTCATCGGTTCTGGCCGCATAGTTAACCGCATTGGCCAGCACCTCGCTCTCATAGTCGGTCTTGATATTGATAAAGGTGTGACCGAACATGGACGCGGGGTTGTTCAGAAAATAGGACGGGAAAACCAGGGTGGCGGATCGTAAGGGGAGGGTGTCCACGGCATCGCAGGAGAGCTTCGGCACCTTGTCCGGATCCACATCCAGGCGGTCTTTGAGCCAGGTGTACCGGGCAATGAAATCGCAGATTTCCGGGCGGCTCTGGTCCACGTCTGTTAGAAAAAAAAGCCGGATGGCTTCCCGCAGTTCTTCCCGGGGCCGGGTGTTTCCTTCCGGAGACAGAAAAAAGAGCGGATCATCCACCTGACTCCGATACCCGGTGAGGGTGGGTGTATAATGCAGGAGGATGTGCCAGTAGCGTTCGGTATGGATTTTTTCCGCATCCGCGCGTGCCAGAAGCTGTGCCACATAGTCACGGTTGTCAGCAAAAACTGAGACCGCAGAAAGGCAGATCAACAGAATGACACTTGCAGCGATGCAGCAGGCACGAAAAAAAACGGGAGCCCGGCCGCTGTTTTCAAAACCGCCGGGGCTCCCGCTATCGGACGGGGCTATCAACCGCTTAGATGGTTTCAATGATCTGGTTGATTTTGGATACGACCCCTTTGTGGGTGACCTGCTCACCGGCAAAGATGGTGTCGAAATTCTGCTGCAGGGCGGCGTAGAATGTGGACCGGTTGTCGGTTGTAATTTCCGCGATCTCCGCCAGGGCATCCAGGGATTCGCCGTAACCGGACGCGATGTCAATGGCCAGGTTGTCCATGTTGTCAGCGACAAAGATGTTCATCCGCTCGGTTTTGGCAATACGGCTCGGTTTTTCACACCCCAGAGAACCCGAGGAGATACCGAAGGTCTGGTTGCCGAAGGTGCCGTTCAGGAAGGTGGCGACCAACTGGATGAGAACACTGTCACCGTCGGAATCTGCCAGCAGCATGGTGCCGAGGCCGCAACCGCAGTTTTCACGGATGGTGGCAGCCTGAGCAAAAGAACCCAGCAGGAAAACAAAAACGATGGCTGTAATAATTTTTTTCATGAAACAACTCCTTTTTCATGGGGGTTATGGGTTTAGACCGGTAACCGGATGGCTGAACACTGCAGATTAGGCGCCAGAGACATCCGATTCACGGCAAGAATGTCATGAAGAGACTGGATTGTGAAAAAGCCTATGTTGAATGCGTGGCATTCTAGTAAAAATTATCCTTTCATATCGTCAATCCGGCTTTATTTCAATCAATTTCTGTGAGAAACTGTCATCGGCTGTTCTTGCCAAACGGCCTGCTATCTGTTAGGGCATAATTCCGATAAGACTGACACACCCTTGACAGGTCGGCCTTTGAACCGTCTACATACAGGCTTTGATACGCCATGCCCGAATCCATTTATCAGATTCCCCTCGGGGTCCGGTTTTCAGAAACGGATGCCTTTGGCATCCTGAAACCGGTGGCCGTGTTCAATTATTTTCAGGACGTTTCCAGTGCCCATACGGCAGCACTGGGCGTCTCGGCCCGGGAACTGTACCCCATGGGAAAATCCTGGGTGGTGTTTCGGTACCGGCTTTTTTTTGAGCGGTATCCGGTATGGAACGAAGCCCTGACCCTGCGGACCTGGCGATGCCCGGACCGCAGGCTCTACGAGATGCGGATGTTTGAAATCCGTGATGCAAACGCGTGTGTGATCATCTCCGGAAAAGGCAGCTGGGTGCTGATCTCTGTGGGATCCAAAAAGCCCCTTCGCCTGGACCGCAACCTGCCGGCGCACATGCAGACCGGCACCGGGCGGATTGAAAACGATTTAGGCAAACTGCCGCAACTGTCCGGAGTTGACTGGCAGGAAACGTTTAGGGTTCGGCATCTGGATATCGATTTCAATCAGCATGTGAACAATGCCGTTTATATTGGCTGGATCTGGGAACAGATGCCGGAGGTCTACCGGTCCGGGTACCGGATGCGCTCTCTGGATATTCAGTTTGTGGGGGATGCAGTGAAAGGGGATGTGGTCACGGTGGAAACGCAGTGTCTTGACAAGGACGCCCACGTGTTTCTCCACCGGGTGTCCCGTGAAAGGGGTTCGCAGGAAGTGACCCGGGTGCAGACGGTTTGGCAGCCGAACACCGAATGGAAGGAGACGCCATGCGCTTGAAAATAAGGTACAATGCACCCGTGATTCTGACATTCACCCTGATCAGTATTCTGGTCCTGCTCATCGCCAATCTCACCGGACATCAGTTCATTGACCGGTTCTTTTCCGCCTATCCGGAGATCCGCCTCGGATCCCCGATGGATTATTTCCGCATGGTCTCCTATGTGGCCGGCCATGCGAACTGGCAGCATCTGGCTTCCAACTTTTCCCTGATCCTGCTCATCGGCCCTCTGGTCGAGGAAAAGTACGGGTCTGTCAGGCTGTTTGAGATGATGGTGGTCACCGCAATTTTGACCGCGCTGCTCAATGCGTTTTTCTTTTCAACCGGTCTCATCGGCGCCAGCGGGATTGCCTTCATGCTCATTCTTCTCGGATCCTTTTCTAACATCCGGTCCGGTGATATCCCCCTGACGTTCATCATCGTGGCGATTCTGTTTCTCGGCGCTGAGGTGGTCAGCAGCCTCCAGAATGATCAGGTCTCCCAGTTTGCCCATCTCGCAGGGGGCGTCATGGGAGCGGCCTACGGTTTTATCCGTACCTGACAGGTGTGTGCCTGCGGAAAGGCAGGTGGAATAATGCCGGGTTTGTTAAAAATGCGCTTGCGTATCCCCTGCTGGTATGGTAGCTTCCTGTACTTAATATTTATTTTGTTTTTTATGCTTTTCGCGTGTTGAAGACAAAATTGACCAAAAGTTCAGGGCGTGACCCTGCCGAATGGATAAAGACGATGCATATTGAAACCATATCTATGTTAAAGGAGGATGTGCTTTTATGAAAACGTTAATTGGTGGAGCTATCGGATCTCTTCTGGGTGTCATCGGTCTTGCGATTTGGTTTGGGCCTTTCCTGCAGCTGTTGGCCGGTTCAATCCCCATTATGCTGCTTCTGGGCGGTGGCCTGGCCTTGTATCTGGGGTTTGATGAACTGAAAGACTCCTGGCAGAAAGACGAAGGCGTGGATGCCGGCGCAGCTGACAAAGACGCCCGGATTGCCGAACTTGAAAAAGAGCTGGATGAACTGAAAAAATAAGTTACCGGTTTTGAGTATATCAAAATCCCGCATTGCAGGTCGTGCAGTGCGGGATTTTTTTATACACGTTTCCGTCCTGAGCGGCCTATCAGCAGGCGGTTTGTGCTAGGCGCGGCGTTTCATGAAAATCTGTTTTCCAGAAGCGAACACCGACTTGAAGAAAAACAAAAGCGCAGACTCTTTCGGATCCGGATCACCGCCGTCTGCCATGCGTTTCAGTTGTTTTTCATACCAGGTGATTTCCAGCAGCGCGGTTTTATCAATCAGGGGAAAACCGGTTTTGAGCGGCTTGACGCTGCTCTGATACGCCTCTCCGGAGAGAATTCGGTTGGGTGCGTCCGTATCCAGGCACAGGGGGCGGCCCAGGCCGACCATGTCAATGCCGCTGCTGTCAAGGGCCGCCTGCATGGCGGCAGCGCTCCGGAATCCGCCGGTGACCACCAGGGGCACATGAACCGTGTCCCGGATCTGTCTGGCAAAATCGAGAAAATAGGCTTCCGTCCCGGAGACAGCTGGCTGACGCCGGGATACGCCGGTCATGGCAGGGGCTTCGTAGGTGCCGCCGGAGATTTCAACCAGATCGATTCCGTCGTCTGCTAGAGCTTGAATCACGGCCACGGAATCTTCATGGGCAAATCCGTCTCTCAAAAAATCCGTGGAATTCAGCTTGATGCCCACGGGGAAATCCGCACCCACTTCCTGCCGGATGGCTCGATATATCTCGCGCACAAATCGCATCCGGTTTTCGGCGGAGCCCCCCCATTGATCAGAACGCTGGTTGTGCCGGGGGGATAGAAACTGGCTGACCAAATAGCCGTGGGCCCCGTGAATCTGCACACCGGAAAAACCAGCCGCCTTCACGATACCGGCCGACCGGGCAAACCGTTCAATGATTTCTTTGATTTCAGTTTCCGTCAGCGCCCGGGGGGGATTGAAAAAACGGCTGAGCCGGTTGGAAAACGGGATGGCGGACGGAGCTACCGGTTCCGGAGAAAGGGCCTTGGGGCTCTGCTTTCCCGGGTGGTTGAGCTGGACCCAGAGCTGGGTATCATGGATCGTTCCCGCAGCGGCCCAGGCCGAAAGGGCATCCATGTGCCGCTCATCTTCGATGACCACATTACCCGGTTCGCCCAGGGCCCGGCTGTCGATCATGACATTGCCGGTCATCACAATGCCCGATCCGCCTTCGGCCCATCGGCGGTACAGGGTGAAGAGTCCGGGCTTGGGGGCAAAGTCTCGCGTGCCCAGGGCTTCGCTCATGGCAGACTTGAAAAAGCGGTTTTTAATCACCGTGCCGTTAGGTAAGGTCAGGGGGGCGGCCAAGGCGGCGAATGCTGTTTTTTTCCCCATAGTCGGTCTCCTCGTATCTCGTGTGGTGTGAAAAACTTCCGGGGTTATTGAACATTGGGTTAATTTGATACAACCTAAGCATGGATGAGCAGTCTGTCACCTGGGACCGCAGAAAAAAATGGCCAACGGTAACTCAGGCGGCAAAGAAGGCTGCCGCTGTGTGGCGGCCGGATGCGGTATCTAACGGCCAGGTTGATTCTTCATTGTCTCCATGAAATGCCTTTGCTATACCTCATCTAGAGCAGATTTTACAGTTGTATGATGGCTTTGATTTTCAGCGGTTCACAGAAAGGGATACGCCATGACGACGGGTTCCCATACCCTGCCTTTTTTCCGGGACCATCACTCCCATCCGTACCTCTATGCCGCAACCCGGAGCTCGCCGGATTTGCGCGGAATTACGGATCAGGCGGCGGCCCTGGAATGCCTGTCCGCCTGCCAGGCGCCGCTAAATATGGCGCTGGGGTGGAACGATGCCTGTTATGATATTCGCGGGCCGGTGTTTGATGCCATGGCTCCTCTGGTGGTCTTTAACGCATCTCTGCATGGCCTGATCCTGAATGCGGGTGCCAGGCATGTGATGCAGGAGAAATATCCAGAGCTGATTGCCCACCTGGATGACCCGGTCTGGATGGAAGCCCATACGGCGTCCCTGCTCGATCTGATCGTACGAATCTGTCCGGTAACGCCTGCCTCCCTGACAGCCTTTTACACGGACCTTGCCGACCAGGGCATCTGGATCGCTGACGAGATGAGCTTGTCTGGCGAGGCAGAGCTGGCATGCTTTGATGAGGCAAAACTGGCTGGACGGACCCGGTTTTGGGTGGATCCGGATACGTTTTCCGGTCTGCCGGCGCATCGGCGAGCACAGGTGCAGGGAATCAAACTGTTTACAGATGGCTCATTGGGAGCCCGCACTGCGGCGCTTCAGGAACCGTTTTCCCTGGATAACCGGGGGGTGCTCAATTTTTCAGACCTGCTGCTCGAATCGCGGATTTCTCAGGCCTATGCGTGGGATAAGGCCGTGGCCATTCACGCCATCGGCGACCGGGCCCTGGAGCAGGTGGTGTCTGTGCTGGAAATGGTTCGGGAGACTGGGCGGGCGTATCCGGAAACCCGGGTAGAACATGCCCAGTTCATTAACCGGGACCAGGCCACGCGTCTGCGCCGTATGGGGTGTCGGCTTTGCATGCAGCCGAATTTCAGCACGGATTCCGAGATCTACGCAGACCGGCTTTCACCGGCAGCGGCCCGAAAAAACAACCCGTTCCGGATGCTCATTGATGATATTGGATATGTGCCGGGGAGGGATCTTATCTTCGGCTCTGACGGCATGCCGCATGGGGTGGAAACCGCTGTGCACGCTGCTTTGTTTCCGCCCTATCCGGGGCAGGTGCTTTCCATTGACGAGCTGGTGGCCGGATATGGCATCGGCGATGCGTCTCCGGGGAAAGTGACCGTCACCGTGGATGAAGCCGCGCGCCGGGTTTCCGTAACCGCAACGCTGTATCCCGGATCAATTCATGGCAAATGAGGGAGGCATTTTTAATCATCCGCAGATGAGAAAGATGGCTGCAGACAAAAAAACAATCTGCCCTTTGGCACGGCGTTCAGTGGTCGGTTAGGACCTGACAGGAACGGAAAGGAAAGGATAACACGATGAGCCCACCTAAAGCCGCAGACACGGAACATCTCTTGAAGCTGGTGAATGCATACCCCAACGAATATCCGTCTTTTTTCCTGGCGGATGATTCGTTTGCGTTTCATTGTTATCAACAATACAGTCTGATGGACCTGGATGCCAAGTTGAAAATGGCAGATATGGATGCAGACTGCAAAACCTGGAACCTGAGTCCGGATGCGTGGAAGGAACAGGTAAAAATGGCCCTTATTGCCTATCAGTATGAGTGCCTGTAGAAAGGCTGCGTAACATGGAATTTTTTTCCCATCGGAACACTTCAGTCAGTTAAGAGCAGCATCTGCATCGGTGCCTGACAGGTACTTTTCCCGTCCCACCCGGCCAGGCGTGCGAAAATCCACCAGGCAGCATAGGCGCGCCGGTTTCCGGTGAGGTGCTGGTTCGCGTGAGCGGGCAGATCAATTTTGCCGCTTATCCAGTTCCGGCATGGGAACCAATCCTCTCCCTGCGCGTTTTCCGGATCGTCCACCCATGCCTTGTGCTGGACGTTGTCATTGCCGTTTTCCGTGGGCTTGTAGCTGTCATCCCCGTAATTGTAGACGTCATGGCTCCAGTAATCGAGACAGTAGTAACCGTGGGCCCGGCAGTAATCGACGATCCGTTTGTGGTTCTGGTACGGGGATTGGATATAAGGGGGCTCCGGCGTATCGCCGTCATCTCCCCTGGCATAGCCGGTCATGAAGATGAAACTCACCGCGTTTTCCTGGGTACGGCCTTTGGACCCGCCCGCCGCATACAGGTTGATCAGGGTGCCGAACTCATCAAGATAGATGCTCACATCATGCCCTTCGATGCTGCACCAGGACCACATGACCGTATTCACGTCCGGATGGTCGTCCAGATAATTGACCGTGCCGTTGAAATATCCGGTGTGTCCATTTCCCTCGATGCTGTCGTGGCTGAGATCCGTTCCAGAGGCGGCGCGGTACCGGATATCGAGTTTCCCGGTTTGCTGATTGCCGTCATAGGTGAACGCGTACAGGGTGTCGTCACCGGGTTTGTATGCCATGAGTCCGCGCATCCCTTCCACGACCTGCTGGGAATGGGAGGTCCCGCAGTAGAGGATATGGAGATCGGTCTTGGCCTTTTCAATGGCAGATGCGGGAATGGCGCGCAGCACCTGCTCTTTGGCAATGGTGTGATCAGCAATGGTGTTTCCGGCAAAGCCCGGAGAGACCCAGAAAACAGACAAAAGACTGACGAGGATCCAGATGCGGTTCCGTGTGTTCATGGAAACGCCTCCTTCTGATTTGTGTGTATGGGGAAAAACCGTTGGCTTTTAACTAAAAATGGTATATCGCATTCAGTCAAAATTCAATGGATTTTTTTTATCAGCTGTCCGCCGGAGAAAGCATATGCAGGAAATCGAATACCGGAAACTGGTTGATGCGCTTCCCGAATGTCCGGGGATCATGGGAAGGGATCGCTGGTTTTATACCGCCGTTCTGGTGCCGTTGGTCTGGGTGGACGGGACGTATCATTTGCTGTTTGAGAAACGCGCGGCCGGTGTGAGGCAGCCCGGGGAGATCTGTTTTCCAGGCGGTCATTACGCGGCCCATGATGATCGTGACTGCCGGGAAACGGCTATCCGGGAGACGGTGGAAGAACTCGGAATTGATGCGGACAAGATTTGCATCGACGGGCGTCTCGGCACCCTGGTCGCCGCCATGGGTACGGTTCTGGAATCTTTTGTGGGACGGCTTGCTCTCTCCGATATCACGGCACTCTCCCTGGATCCGAAAGAGGTGGACCGGGTGTTTACGGTGCCTGTGTCATATTTTTTGGAAACAGCCCCTGAGACCTATCATGTGAGAGTGGAAGTCCAGCCGGCGTATCTGAATGCAGAAGGGGAAAAAGTCGTGCTGTTTCCGACAAAAGATCTGGGACTGCCGGAAGCCTACCACCATGCCTGGGGCGGCCGGAAATACCCCGTGCGCCTGTATCGGGTGAACGGGGAGATCATCTGGGGACTGACCGCAGAGATCATTTATGAACTGGTAAGGCGATGGCGGGCGGCAGCCGAGCGGTGACCCGTCGTTCGATGACAGTCAGATACAGCGGCGCATCAGATGATGGTGATCCGGTCGGTGATGAGGGCGTCAAAAGGGGCACCCGTGCCGGAAAAATGCCAGCCAATGTGGGTGCCGCAAGTTCGGCAGAGGGTGATCTGCCAGGCATAACCGGGGAACCAGGTGAATTCGCCTGACGGCAGGCCCAGGACACGGCAGCCGGGTGCTTCTGAAAAACAGACGATTTCAAACAGCACACCGGCGGGATTGGCAAAAACGTGCAGGTGGGCATCGTTGAGGCGGATGGCCCAATCCGGTCGGGTCAGTGTCTGCTGACACGCTCTGCAGCGGACCGCAGGGTCTGCGGTGTCGGCATCGTCCGGACCTGCTGACGGTTCAGTCGAAGGCGATCTGCCGGCGTCGCAGGGAAACTGCGGTCCGGGAGGGGTTTTTAGGCAGGCAGGGGGGCGACAGGTCAGCATCACATCTCCTTAGCGCAGACAATCTTTTATCATAAAACCCAGTACCGCATAAAGCAAGGGCAAGAATCGGCGGGCGGGTGAACAGGGAGGACGGCATGATGGATGTGTGTCTGGGCTCAAAGAACCCGGTCAAGTTTGCGGCGGTCCAGGCGGTACTCACCGACTGGAATATCCCCGGCGGGGTACGGTTGTCTGCCCGGGCAGTGACATCGGGCGTGGCAGATCAGCCGGTGGGAATGGATCTGACGGTGCGGGGAGCCCGGAACCGGGCCATGGCTGCCAAGGAAGGGGGGGACTGGGGCATCGGCCTTGAGTCGGGGGTGATTCCCGTTCCCCAGACCCGATCCGGGTACATGAATGTCACGGTCTGTGCCCTCTATGACGGTTCTGAGATGTACATTGGCCTGGGACCGGCCTTTGAATTGCCCCCCGAACTGGCCAACGGTGTGGTGCGGCAGGGGATGGAGCTGGACGACGCGGTGTCGGCTGCCGGTCTGACCGACAACCCTCGGATCGGCTATGCTGAAGGGTTGATCGGGATTCTCAGCAACGGTCAGGTGACCCGCGCGGACTACAGTCGGCCGGCAGTTTCCATGGCGCTGGTCTGCTGGCAGGCTGCCCGGTGCCGGGCACAGTCGCCGGTTCATTTAAAAATGAGTGACGAATCGTGAATTGACCGAATGTTAACAATGGCCTATAGTTTGAAAGCCTTTTGCAAAGTATCCGGCGAAGTTTCTTCGTCTGCCTGATTGACGTGCTGATGCCGTCATTTTCGCAGAATAACGGCCGGCGTGAGCTGCTCCTGTAAAGTGGTCGTTCCGGTCAGCACGTTTATTCGGAGTTGTTGATTGATGAAGGTGTGCAGACTGTTTCGATCCGGACTGACCCGGACATTGTTTATCTGCTTTTTATGCCTTTCCGTGCTGCCTGTCTGCCTGGTGGGGATTGCAACGGGTATTCGCGCCCATTCCCAGCTGCACACGGATACAGGCGTGCGGCTGTATATGGCGGCTACCTGTAAAATCCGCCAGATTAAGAGCTATTATAATGAAATGCTTCGAGATGTCCGCTACCAGACAAACGCAGGATCCACATGGCGATTCATGCAGTGGCTGGTCAATCGCTGGGATGAATCGGATCAGACGACTGATGCGTATGGGGTGAGCCCGTCGCGATCAGCTGACCCGCGTGATGCGTCTGCGGACCTGGCGGCATTCCGGTCAACGTGCGGGTTCCATGATGTACTGCTGGTGGATCGGGCCGGGAATGTGCGGTATTCGGTAAAAAACGAAGGGGATCTAGGGAAAAATCTGTTTACCGGCTCCCTTTCGGCATCCCGGTTGTCAGCGGCGTGTGCCAGGGCCATGGAAACCGACCAGCCTGTATTTTCCGATTACGGCGTCTATCCGCCTTCGGGTGGCGTGTTCGGATTTGTTGTGCAGGCGATTCGGGGGAAGGGCGCTCTTTCGCCGGGCCTTTTAGTGGTTCAGTTTTCTCTGGCTCCCATAGACGCCATCCTCCGTCAGGACATGGGGCTGGGTGAGACATCAGAGACGTACCTGGTGGGAGCAGACGGGTGGATGCGGTCCAATGTCAGCAGCGCCGACGTGGAAACGGCCATGACCTTTCAGGTGGATACGGATCAGATTCGGGCGTTCAGATCGCATCTGGCGGAAAACCGGAAAAAAGACATTGAAACAGCTGGGTATACGGCCTCTACCTATAACGGCCTTCACGGTCATCCAGTACTCGGCGTGCAGGCGGGTTTTGTCATGGGAACGGTACCCATGGCGCTGATCGCAGAAGTGGAAATTGCCGAAGCCTTTGGCGATACCAATCAGTATCTTCGGTATTTCTTTTTTCTGTTGACGCTGATGGTGACTGCCGTAGCCATGGTGGGTATGCTCCTGTCTGCAAAAATCGTTCGGCCTATTCGCGAAGTGGCCGACGGTGCCCGTCTGGTGGCGAATGGCGATCTCGACCATGTAATTGATGTGCAGGCGAGCAATGAGGTGGGTCGCCTGGCTGCCAGCATCAACCGGATGCTGACCAGTATCCGGAAGTATCGGATGGAGAGCGAGCAACGGAACTGGATGATCACCGGTCATACCCAGCTTTACGATGAAATGCGGGGGGAACCGGATCTCCAGACCCTGACGTCACAGATCATCACCCTCCTGTGCGACCATCTCGAAGCACCGGTGGGCGCTTTCTACGTGTTGACCGGCAGGCGCACACTGAAACTGGCCGGGACCTATGCCTGGAAAAATCCGGACGACAAACCCCGTCAGTTTGCCGTGGGCGAAGGACTGGTGGGCCAGGTGGCCCGTGACCGGAACATGGTTCTGGTGAGCGATTGCCCGACCGACTATATGCAGGTGGCCTCGGGCCTGGGAAGTGCGGCACCAAACTACCTGATGGTCTTTCCACTGTGCATGGACGACAAGCTCACCGGCGTGGTGGAGATCGGCGGGTTCAAGCCGTTTAACCAGACGCAGATCCGATTTCTGCATCAGGTGTCAGAGAGCATTGTCGTGGCGGTTGATTCCTGCATGTCCCGGGTTCGGATGCAAACGCTGCTCACCAAAACGCGAGAACAGGCCGAAGCCCTGAAGTCGAGGGAAGAGGATCTCAACCAGGCGAATCGTGAGCTGGAAGAACAGGCCGTTGCCCTCCGGGCGTCCGAAGCCCGGCTCAAAGACCAGCAGGAGGTGTTGCGCCATACCAATGAAGAGTTGGAATGGAACGCGTCGGAACTGGAAGAGCAGACCACTATTTTGGAATCTCAGAAAAGCCAGATCCAGAAAAAGAACCTGGAATTGGAGTCAGCCAGGCAGACCATTGAAGAAAAAGCAGCCGAGCTGGAGTTGAGCAGCCGGTACAAATCCGAGTTTCTTGCCAACATGTCCCATGAACTGCGCACACCGCTGAACAGCATGTTGCTCCTGGCCCGTCACCTGGTCGACAATCCGGATCAGCGACTGTCATCAGACCAGCAGGAGTCAGCCGAGGCCATTCTCACAGCCGGCGAGGACCTTTTGAGCCTGATTAATGATATTCTGGATCTCTCCAAGGTGGAAGCCGGCAAGCTGGATGTATATCCGGCTGAGATGCCCATCAGCGAGTTTCTGGCCGGTATGCAGCGGACGTTTACGCCGCTCGCCATTCAAAAGGGCCTGATCTTTGCCGTGCGGACAGACGAAGATCTGCCCGAGTTGATGGTGACGGACAAACAGCGGTTAGAGCAGATTATCAAGAATTTTATTTCTAATGCCCTGAAATTCACTTCCCAGGGTGTCATCACCCTGAGTGTCCAGATTCCGGACACAGAAAACCTGCCGGCAGAGATGAACCTGACCCCGGAAAACGCGGTGTCCATCTCCGTATCCGACACCGGGATCGGGATTCCGGAAGACAAACAACGACTGATATTTGAAGCCTTCCAGCAGGCGGACGGATCGACCAGCCGGCTGTACGGAGGGACGGGGCTGGGGCTGTCCATTGCCCGCGAGCTGTCCCTGCTCATTGGCGGACGTATTTTTCTGACAAGCCGTGTTGGAGAGGGAAGTGTGTTCACCCTTATCCTGCCTCGGCGCATGGCGATAAAAAAGGGAGTGCCCGAAGACCTGGGTCCGGATGCGGTTCTGGCCATGGCACCAGGACCAGGTGATCATGAAGCGGTGCCACACGCGAACGCCATTGATCTGGTGAAAGATGACCGGCGCAATCTGCTGCCCAAAGACCGGCGTGTGTTGATTATTGAGGATGATCCGGTGTTTGCCCGTGCGCTCCGGGACATGGCCCATGAGAACGGTTTCAAAGCCCTGGTTGCCGGTGACGGTGAAACGGGGCTCCAGTTTGCCGATTACTATGCGCCCAGCGCGATTCTGCTCGAGCTCGGGCTGCCCCGGCTCAATGGGTGGGGGGTCATGGCGCGCCTGAAGGAACGCCCGGACACACGGCATATTCCGGTTCACCTGTTTTCCGGTACGGACGCTGAACTGGACGCCTTGAAAATGGGCGCAGCTGGTTTTCATTTGAAACCAGTGAATGCAGAAAATCTGTTTACGATGTACACCCATATCCATCAAATGATCTCCAAACCCGTTAAAGATCTGTTGGTGGTGGAAGATAACACGGTTCAGCAGCAGGCCATTGCTAAAATCATCGGAAACGGGGACGTGAAAATCACCTTTGTCAGAACCGCAGAGGCTGCGGAAAAAGCTCTGGCAGAGGTCCAGTTTGACTGTCTGGTGCTCGATATCGGGCTGCCGGACAAGTCCGGTCTGGGCCTCCTGGATCAAGTTCAGGCCAACTCCGGGGGCCGGCATCTTCCGGTGATTGTCTACACGGGCAGGGAGCTGACGGCGGAAGAACGGTCGTATGTGGATAGCTGCGCGGCTTCTACGGTTCTCAAAGGGGTGGAGTCTCATCAGAAGCTATTGGACGAGACCACACTGTTTCTGCACCGAAACGAAGTGAATCTGCCTGAAGCAAAACAGGCCATCCTCCGGCGGATGTATGACAAGGATGCGATCCTGGCGAATAAAGAAGTGCTGATTGTGGATGATGATATGCGGAATATTTTTTCTTTGAAGCAGATACTGGAAAACAGGGGGATGACCACCCGGGTCGCGCGAAACGGCAGAGAAGCGTTGGAACGACTGGACGCGCATCCGGATGTTCACCTGGTACTCATGGATATCATGATGCCGGTAATGGATGGATACGCGGCCATCCGTGCCATTCGCGCCCAGGAAAAGTTCAGGGACCTTCCGGTGATTGCGCTGACCGCAAAAGCCATGAAAGGAGACCGGGCCAAGTGTATTGAAGCCGGCGCCAGTGACTATTTAGAAAAACCGGTGGACCCGGATCGGCTGTTTTCCATGCTGCGGGTCTGGCTGTATCAGGCCACGGCTTTGTGATCAACCACCTGGATGCATTCGGCTAAAAGCCTGTCGGCAGTCAGTACATGGCACGAAGAATCGAATGTCTGAAGATAAAATCAGGTTGAGTGAGGCGGAAAAATACGTGATGTGCACTTCTGAAAAGGTGAACATTCTGATTGTCGATGATCGTAAAGAGAATCTTATGGCCCTTGAAAAACACCTGAGGCGACCCGGGTGGCATATCATCCGTGCCACATCAGGCAACGATGCCCTGGCAGTGACCCTGGAGGTGGACGTGGCCCTGGTGCTTCTGGATGTCCAGATGCCGGACATGGACGGATATGAGACGGCTGAAATCATAAGGAATTATGAAAAGACCCGGCATATCCCCATTCTGTTCGTCACAGCGATCAATAAGGAATCGCGTCATGTGTTCCGGGGGTATGAAGTGGGGGCAGTGGATTATCTGTTCAAACCATTGAATCCGGACATTCTCATTTCTAAAGTGCAGATTTTCGTTGAACTCTATCAGCAGCGCCGGCGTCTTGAGATTGCCAATCGGGAGCTGAAACGGGCCAACGAACAGATTATTGCCCAGCAGAAGTCGGTGATCGAAGAAGAACGGCTCAAGGTACTGCTGCAGATGGCAGGTGCAACGGCCCATGAGTTGAATCAGCCGTTGATGACCCTCTTAAGCAGCATTGAGCTGGTGGAGATGAGTGAGAAGGACCCAGAGAAAATGCATCGCCACATTCTCCGGATCAAGGAGGCGGGTAAGCGAATGTCCGCTATCGTGGACAAGATTCAGACCATCCGCAATGGCGAGGTCCACAAAAAGGACGATATCGACTGGCTGGCCAATGTGAATCATCGGGTGCGGATTCTCATGGTAGACAGATCAGATGCGGATTTTGATTATGTGAACCGCGTACTGATTGATCAGACCCATGTAGAGATTGCCCGAGCAACCGATATCGCATCTGCAGTGGAAGCGATCCATAACGACCGTTATGACCTGGTCTTTTCCGAGCATGAGCTGCCGGATGGATCCGGTTATGACCTGCTCATGAGACTGGCTGAGTTCAAGGAGACCCTTCCACTTGTTATTATCACCCGCCACGGAAACGAAATGCTGGCCACACAGATGATTCAGGCTGGCGCGTACGATTACCTGCCCAAGGATCGGTTGTCTGCCAAGGTTCTGATGCGGGTGATCGTCAATACCATGGAAAAGAAACACTTAAAGGAGGAACTCAAGACAGCCCAGTCACGGATGGCTGAAATGTCGACCATTGATGATCTGACCCAGCTGTTCAACCGACGGTACCTGATGGACGCGCTTGAGAAGGAATTTGAGCGGGCGCGGCGGTATAAGACGGAGCTGACCCTGGTGATGATGGATCTTGATTATTTTAAAAATGTCAATGATACCTATGGCCATCCCGCAGGCGACATGGTATTGGCCCGGGTGGCGGCCATCATCAGATCCCTGAAGCGATTCAACGACATCGCCTGCCGGTACGGCGGGGAAGAATTTTCTCTACTGCTCCCCAACACCAGCTTAAAGCGTGCGTTCAAGGCCTGTGAGAAGATCCGCATCCAGGTGGCGGAAGAACTGTTCGATTACGAGGGGAGTCCGTTTCGTGTGACCATCAGTATGGGGGTCGCATCAAGCAAGGATTCCAAGACGTTATTTGATCTGCTGTCCTATGCGGACAAGGCTTTATACAGAGCCAAGGAAGCGGGCCGCAACCGGATTTCCGCAGATATTGGGATCTAAGTCTAATTATCCTGAAACCACCACAATCTCTTCTGCCTGCAGCTGGCCCGGTACCCGGGTGGATTCCGCCAATTTGAATTCAAAGGCGATGCTACGGCTGGGCAGGAGGTCGAATTTGTCAAAATCCTCAAACGCCGATGGATTGCAGTAAATGGTCTGGTACGGCGATTCCGGCTCCCGGGGGTCGGTAATCCAGAGCCGGTTGATATGTTTGAGGTACCGCATGAAGCCGTAATGCTCTCCCTGACGATAATAGTAGCAGGTGCCCCGTACCCGGGAATTGATATCCCCCCAGGAAACACCGGGGTCGGTCTGATGGATGGGGAGCAGGTTGGGGATCAGGTAACCGGAGGTGAACATGTCGGTTTCCTGTTTCAGGGCAACGGACACATGGTCAAACCCGACGACTTCGACCCGGCATCCCTTGTTCTGGAGTGCGCGGACTACCTGGACAAAATCTCCGTCACCGGTGACCAGCAGCACCCGGTCCAGGTTTTCTGACTGGAGCAGGGCGTCCACAGCCATGTCAAGATCCGCGTTGGCTTTGGCGAATTCTACCCCGTCTTCATCCACGTACCATTTCACTTCTTTTTCAATCACCTTGTAGCCGTAATCCCGGATGGTGGAGAAAAAGTTCCGGACATTCCGCTCATAGCGCCGGTCCCGCTCGGCGCGCCGTCTGTCAAAGCCCACATAGGCATTGAGGCGGATGGGTTCGGCCCCGTCCCGGCAGGCGAATTTTCGGAGTACATCGTACAGCATCCCGTATCCCCCGGAACGCTTGATGTTTTCAACGTCGACATAGACACCGACTTTGGAATTGGAAGGCATAAGTTTACGCTTTTAAAAAGATGTAAAAAGGATAGAAGGATCCGGTATACAGCCGCTGAAACGATGTGGACAGGACCCATCCTCATTATTTTTTTTAACCTATCAGGAACGAATCGATCAGGCAATTTGAAAATTCGGATGCGGAGATGCAGCGGTTTCAATTATTGATGGTAAAAACATCGGGGGCAATATGCATGATTTACACCCTGTGCCGCAACTGGCGCAGGCACCGGAGCTTGTGTGGGGGTCATCTGGTTTTCTGCTCGAACAGATGGCACGGAACACCCGAGCTCTTTAACACAACCATCGACGGTATCTGAATGCTTTTAAAGCCCATGGCCCTGCAGCCATGGGGACGCTGGTTGTCCCATGTGACAAAATAGTGTCGGCACTTGTAACAATTGATGCGCTTGATGGGTGCAGCTGACATGGTTTCGGCAGGTTGACTCCACACAAAATTTCTGACCCGGCTTTGTGCCAGGTTACCGGCCTGGCAAGACAGTCCGTTGCCACAGGCAGGGTGATTGTTTTCATGCTTAATACCATCCTTTCACGGAACGGGAAAGTTTTTCAGCAATACAACCGTTTCCGCATCGGTCTGTTCAGCGAGATCGCACCCCAGGACACTGATTTAACCCGCTAAACAACTGCCGTGAATCCAGCGAATGATCGTGTTTTCCTGCCGGCGATTCCGATACACCATGCGATTAGAACAGCCCTTCAACGGCGCCGGTGTCCGTGTTTACATCGATACGGCGGAAGGCTGGGTTGGAGCCGGTACCCGGCATCAGGCTGATGGTGCCGGCCACCGGAACAATGAAGCCTGCCCCCCGATAGGTGAGGACGTCACGGACGTTGAGACGCCAGTTCGTGGGAACCCCTTTGCGTGCGGGATTGTCAGAAAGGGACAGGTGGGTTTTGAGCATGCAGATCCCCAGCTTTGACAGTTCAGGATCCGCCTGGATTCGCTTGAGCGAATGTAAAGCGTCCTCGGCGTAATCCACACCATCCGCCCCGTATATGCCGGTGGCGATGGTGTGGATGCGGTCCTTGATGGGCATGTCGCTTTCATACAGGAAGCTGAAATCGTTTTTTTCTGCACATGCGTCAATCACCGCATCCGCGAGTTCGGCTGCGCCTGCGCCGCCCAGTTCCCAGTGACGGGAGACCGCGACCCGGGCACCGGCAGCTTCACAGCAGGCTTTCACCGTGTTGATTTCGTTTGCAGTGTCGGTGACAAACGCGTTGATGCAGACCACCGGGCTGATGCCGGCTTTACGGACATTCCGGATATGATGGATGAGATTGGCACAGCCCGTTTCCACCCAGGCCACGTTTTCTTCCGTGTACGCGTCGGGCAGGGGTTTTCCGGGAACAGGCACCGGGGCCCCGCCATGGCATTTGAGGGCGCGGATGGTGGCGACCACCACGGCGGCATCCGGTTTCAGGCCGCTGAACCGGCACTTTAAGTTCCAGAATTTTTCAAATCCGATGTCCGCGCCAAAGCCGGATTCGGTTACATGGTAGTCCGAGAGCTTGAGGCCGACTTGATCTGCGATAATGGAACTCTGCCCCATGGCGATGTTGGCAAAAGGCCCGGCATGGACAAAAACCGGTTGACCTTCCAGGGTCTGCATCAGGTTGGGTTTCAGGGCATCGACCATCCAGGCGGTCATGGCGCCGGCCACTTCAAGATCTTCCGTGGTCACCGGCTTGCCGGTCTTGTCGTAACCGACCACGATCCGGCCCATGCGCTCGCGCATGTCTTTGAGACTGGTGGCAACCGACAAAATGGCCATAACTTCGGAAGACACGGCAATCCGGAACGTGGACTTCATCATGAATCCGTCCCGCCTGCCGTTCTCGCCGGCAATACCGATGATAATATTGCGCAGGGACTGACAGCAGTAGTCCATGACCCAGCCTAACTGGATGTTCGTGGGATCCATGTCTATCCGGGGCATACCAGAAAGCCGCATCAGTTGCTCGTCTGTATAGTTTCGCTCGTGCTGCATCCGGGCGGTCAGGGCCACCATGGCCAGGTTGTGCGCGTTCATGACGCTGTTGATATCGCCGGTGAGCCCCAGGGAAAACGGGCTCAGGGGGATGCACTGAGACAGACCACCGCCTGCCGCAGATCCCTTGATGTTCATGGTAGGTCCGCCGGACGGTTGACGGATGGCGGCAGAAACCGTTTTACCGCGAAACCCCAGCCCCTGCACCAGCCCCATGGTGGTGGTTGATTTCCCTTCTCCCAGCGGGGTGGGGGTGATGGCGGTGACATCCACATAGTATCCGCTGGGCCGGTCCTTCAAACGATTCAGAACAGCCGGATAGTCGACCTTTCCAATGGTATGCCCATGGGGCAGCAGTTCTGCGCGGGTGAGCCCCAGTGCGTCTCCAATCTCATAAATGGTTTTCATTTTTTTTTCAGCTTCCTGGGCGATTTCCCAGTCCGCATGTGTTTTTGGATCTAAGGCCATGAAGCGCTCCTTGCAGTGGGTTGATGTGCGGTCCGTTTCCGTATCGTTGACAGATCCATTCCGCGCCCATTATAGTCAGAATATTTCACTCGTAAAGTGCGGAGTGTCATTTGCGGCGCGGGGGGCAGCACGAGACCGCAGACCGTCATTCAGTCAATTGAATCCTATCCCGTCCTGGGGCTTACAGACCGGTACGGATATGGACGGTCAGAGGATAACGTCTTATCATGAAATGCGTTAACAATTGGATCATTACCGTTGTGTACTGCCTGATGTCCCTGAGTGTACAGGCGCGGGTGGTCACAGACCAGCTGGGCCGGGAAGTTGTCCTGCCCGCAGACGTGAAGCGGATCGTCTCCATGGCACCCAGCGTGACCGAACTGGTTTTTGCCTTGGGCAGCGGCGACCGGCTGGTGGGCGCCACCCGGTACAGCGACTATCCGCCGGAAGCAGAGGCGCTCCCGAAAATCGGATCTTACGTGCATCTGGATCTGGAACGCATTTTGTCTCTGCGGCCGGATGTCTGTATCGGGACAAAAGACGGAAATCCCAAGGCGGTGATTGATCGGCTCGAAGCACTGCAGGTGCCTGTCTTTGCTGTGAACCCGGTTTCGTTTGAAACGGTGATGGCATCTATCCACCTGGTGGCGGTGGTGCTGGACGTACCGGACAGGGGAGAACGGTTAGTGCAATCCATGACCGACCGGATCCGGGCTGTGGATGCCCGGGTGGCTGCGGTGTCGTCCCGGCCCGGTGTTTTTTTACAAATCGGCATGGCGCCCATCGTGTCCGTGGGGAGCCCGACCTATCTGAACGAGCTGATCGAACGGGCCGGCGGGCGGAATGTGGCAGCCGGCCCTACGCCGTATCCACGCTATGCAACGGAACAGGTGCTGGCCCTGCGGCCGGATGTAATTCTGGTCTCGTCCATGGCCAAGGGGACCCCCGGGGCAGCCGAAGCGGCCGCAGAGGACTGGCGCCGGTGGAAGGGCCTGCCGGCAGCGGAAAACAACCGGGTGATGATTATTGATTCGGACCGGGTGGACCGGCCCGGTCCCCGGATGGTGAGCGGTCTGGAAACCCTGATGCGGATGATTCATCCGGAACTGGCCGGGGCTGCCCCGTGACAGCCGGTCGTGAGGCATCCCTGCCAATGGCGGTCTGTGCCGTGGGTGGTCTTGTCGTGTTTCTGGCAGCCATGGCGGTCATGGGCCTGATATGCGGTCCCTCCGGGTCTGCGGGCACATCGCTGAAACTGCTGCTCGGCCTTTATACACCGGACGGGGATGCCGTGCTCAAGACCATTATCTGGCAGCTCCGGTTTCCCCGGGTGCTGGCCGCGGCTGGGGCCGGTGCCACCCTGGCCCTGGGCGGGCTGACTTTTCAGGCCCTGCTGAGAAATCCTCTGTCTGAACCATATATTCTCGGGGTTTCCGGTGGCTCGGCCATTGGCGGCATCATCGGCATCCTCATGGGACTTTCCCGGTTTCCGGGTACGGGATTGACCGCCTTTGCCGGGAGTCTGACCGTACTGGGGGGGATTCTCGTATTGAACGCCGGCACCGGTATGATCCGCAAGGATGCGTTGCTGTTGTCAGGTGTCATGGTCAACGCGTTCTGTTCGGCGGTCATTCTCTTTCTCATCTCCCTGACCCAGGATGCCAGGCTGCACACCATCATGTTCTGGCTTATGGGAGATTTGTCTGCCATCAGCCGTCCGGCCCTTGAACCCTATCTGATTGTGATCCTCCCCTGTTTTTGCATGGTTTTTTATTATGCCCAGCCCCTCAACCTGTTGCTCACCGGACCGGAGATGGCGCTCTCCATGGGCGTGAACGTGCACCGCACGGTTCGGGTGCTGCTCGTTCTCACCTCCCTCATGGTCAGTATGACGGTAAGTTATTGCGGACTCATCGGGTTTGTGGGACTGGTCATTCCCCACATTCTCCGGGCCATGCTGGGGCCGGATCACCGGGTTCTGGTGCCAGCCTGCATTCTGGGGGGCGGGGGATATCTGATCGTGTGCGATGTGCTCGCCCGCACTCTGCCCGGCCAGGGGGAGATGCCGGTGGGCGTGATCACCGCCATGATTGGCGCACCGGTCTTTATCGGGCTGTTAAAGAGGCGTCAATGGTGAGTCTTGCCGTGGAAGCCGCCGGCATCACCTTCCGGTATGGGCGCGAGGCTGTGATCCGGCAGGCGGATATTGCTGTCACCAGCGGAACCTTTGCCTGCATGATCGGCCCCAATGGTTCCGGGAAATCCACCCTGCTCCGTCTGCTGGCCGGCATTGTCCGGCTTCAAACCGGCACCGTGCGGTATTTTGGAAGGTCCATCCGCCGTATGTCCGCAGTGGAGCGGGCCCGGCAGATTGCCTGGGTACCCCAGACCCTGCCGGCGGATATCCCGTTTTCCGTCCGGCACACGGTCATGCTCGGACGCGCTCCGCACCTGGGGCTGCTGGGCATACCGGGCAAAGCCGATCACCGGCGTGTCGATCAGGCCCTGGAGATGACCGGTACAGATCATCTGGCAGACCGCCGCATGAATCAGCTGAGCGGCGGGGAACGGCAGCGGGTGTTCATCGCCCGCGCCCTTGCCCAGTCGCCGAAGCTGTTTTTTTTGGATGAACCGACGGCAGCCCTGGACCTCGGGCACCAGATTCAGATCATGGATCTCATGGAAACACTGAAAACCGACAACGCGATCACCGTTTTCATGGTGTCCCACGACATCAATCTCGCGGCCCTGTATGCCGACCGCCTGTTCCTCCTCCATCAGGGCCAGGTGATCCGGACCGGCAGGCCCCATACCGTGCTGACCCAGGAGCGCCTTGCGTCGGTGTATCAGTGCCCTGTGATTGTGGAACCCAGCACCCTCGGAGATTTCCCCCGCGTGTCACCGGTTCCGGGCCGGGTGCTCAGGGCGAGGCAGGGGCAGGGTGCGGGCAGGAACGATTGACCATGGCTAGACCGCAGGCAGGGGACAGCTTTACTAAAACACAGCTTGCACACGGTCCGTGTCCGGAAAGGATGCGGCCGGCTGTCTTTTGAAAGCGGAACAGAGGTTCCTATTTGGTTAGCTCTGTGTACAGATCATCGTTGTAACCGATCAACAGCGTATCCGCGATCTGGATTGTCGGGGCCCTCAGGTTCCCGGATCTGCCCAGGGCAGCCTTGAGAATCTCCTCGCGGTTGTCTGCTGTCGGGGAAAAGTCTATCACCTTTTTCCCTTTGCCGATGCGAACGGTTTTAAACCCCTTGATCCGTTCCCAGGCCTGATCCGCATCCATCGCTTCTTTTCGTGCATCTGCGGTCTGCGTTACGACAATTTTGTTTTCCTCAAAAACCTTTTGAGCTTTTTTACAGGAGGCTCAGCCCTTTCGGATATACGCCCAGTCAACGACCATGTGAAAAACCTTTCTCTTTGGGTTTCAGGTGTGGTTATTGCAGTTGATCCATCGTACTGAATCAATCGTTTTTTAAATTCATACACGCATCAATGGCAAATTCCGTCACGGTCCGTTTTTCACTGGAAAAGCCGGTACCAATGAGGATAACCTTTTTGCCCTTTGCCCTGTATTTTTCCGCGTAGCCTCTGGCCTTGATCTGGGCAGGTGCTGTTTCTTCGGGCATATCCACCGTAAACGCAGTCAGGTAAATGATGCCTTTCGTCTCCACGCTCATATCAATGCAGCCCTTGTTGGTGCAGTCTTCCACAGCAAGCAAGAGCTGAGAGGAAGAAAGCCAGGCAAAGATCACACTGGCGTAAAAGCCTTCATAGCGAGATATGTCATAACAGAGACCTTGGAGATTTGGGTGACGCCAGTCAAATAGGCAAAGGTTCTCCTGTCATGAATACCCTGTTTCCGTTCATGCCGCGGTTAGACCTATCGGTCAGAATCCTGACGACCCGGTGAAAAAACGATGGATGTGGGGCCTGATCGACTGATTGACAACGGATCCTGTTCAAGGGTCAGAATAAACGCCCATTCCGCTTCTGTCACCGGCATAACAGACAGACGGTTTCCCTTGCGGACCAGGGGCATGGTGTCCAAGGCCGGGCAGGCTTTGAGCTCGGCAAGGGAGATGACCCGGCGGGTGTGGCGGATATACCGGACATCGACCTGATACCAGCGGGGCGCGTCCGGATGGCTTTTCGGGTCAAAATACGCGCTTGTCGGATCCAGGGCCGTGTGATCCGGATACCCTTCCTTCACCACCTCCATGATGCCGACAATACCGGGCACCTTACAATTGGAATGGTAGAAGAAGACCCTGTCGCCTGTTTTCATCTGATCGCGCATCATGTTCCGGGCCTGGTAGTTGCGGACGCCGTCCCAGTGATCGGTCTGCCCTGGCAGGGCCTTCAGGTGGTCGATGGAAAAAACAGCCGGTTCGGATTTCATCAGCCAGTAGTTCATTGGATTCTCCCCTTGAACGGATGCAAGTATCCGATCCGTGTCTGACCGGAAAAACTGAAAAAACGGGTAAAAACGATGTCAGGGACTCACGGAAAGTCTACCCGTTGACGGCAGCCTTGTCAATCATTCGGATAGGGCCTAGATCCGCTCTGCAACCCATCCCTTCATCGTTGCGCGTGTCCTGTGAGAAGCGGGTCGTGAAGAATGCGCGGATGATCTGAAACGTGAGGTGCGCAGAAAAAAGGCGAAGGATGTCGGCTGAACTGACTGCCTAATCGATTGATTGACAACGAATTTCTTGTTTTGTAAACTTGCCGGTACAACACGGATATCATCTGTCTGCATGGAGGGATGTAGGGGCGGTACCCATGGGACAACCGAAAACAGGAGAAATGAAAGATGAAAAAATTTCTTAGCGGTATTGGTTTCGTGCTGGTGTGTATGGGGGTCGCGGCAACAGTTCAGGCCCAGGTG
>PDTL01000004.1 GCA_002748835.1 Deltaproteobacteria bacterium | reverse complement strand
CAACCGTCGGTACTGCAAAAAGCACGAGATCCGCCTATCAGGTCCCAAGTTAGGACGACCGCCGAAAGTGACCGAGGCCAATGCGCAGAGACTCAAAGGAGAGAAACAGCAGACCCGACAAGATGAGATCGACCGGAACGCGGTTGAAGGCAAGTTCGGACAGGGCAAACGTCGCTACAGTCTGAACTGTATCATGACCAAGCTTTCGGGAACCCGTGAAACCGCCATCATGTTAAGTTCCCTGGTGATGAACCTGAAGCGGTGGCTTGCCACCATTCTTTTTTTCATTTTTCACAGAGCAAGACAAGGAATGGTAAAACGAGATTTTTGCATCACACTGAGTTGGCAGCCATTCTGCTTCCCGGATGGTGCGGGGTTAAATGCGTTGTTCAGCAAACCCTAATTAAATTTTTCAAGAATTTATTGATTATTCAGCAAGCCCTATAGTGGTCAGTTTCCTTGCGGGATTTCATTTTCTGGTTGCATTCATGGCATTTCATGGGACCACCTCTTAAAAAAAAGCTTTCAGCGTTTCCAGCTGAGAGCCTTTTTTTTGTTTGGAGTGACAATCGGGCACGCGCGGTGACCTGTCAGTAGATCTTTCGCTTGTTGAAGTTGGAGCCGATCACGTCATAGCTGTTTTCAACAATAAACAGCGCCTGGTCATCAATACTGAATACAGCCTCTTCCAGCCGTTTTAACAGGATATTGTTGGTGATGGTCAGGAGAATATCCTTATGCTTCCCAGAATAGGCCCCCTTACCATGAATAAAGGTGGCCCCCAGTTTGAGCTGGTTTTTTATTTCATCGAAGATCTGGTTTGGCTTCTCACTAATGATATAGACCACCTTACGCTGGTTGAACAGGGTCAGCGAGTAATCCAGGGCACTGGAGGCCACAAAGGTGAGAATAATTGAAGCGATTACAATATCACTATCGTAAAGAGAGGCAACCATTCCAAATAGCAAAATATTGAACAGAAGAAAGGTTTTTCCAATGCCGATGTTGTATTTTTTATAGAGGATAATGGCAATAATATCCATCCCGCCGGAAGAGCCGATGGAGCGCAGCAGCACCCCGTTGCCAATACCCACGATGAACCCTCCCGCAATGGCAGCGTAGAGTTGATTCTGGATACCAAAATCAAGATGAATGGTCTCGGCGGCGATGGACATTACGGCCACGGCATAGGCGGTGTAAAGCACAAACCGTTTACTGATAAATATCCAGCCGAGGATACAGAGCGGTATATTGAGCAGGGCATACCACAGGCCGGGAGAAAGGGAACCGGACTGATAGTAAAAAAACAGACTAAACCCGTAAAGCCCGCCGGGGATGAAGGCATGATGGATGACCACTGCATTCATACCCAGGATGATAACAATGGCGCCGCTGGTGAGAAGAAACAGATTCCAGGGGATGGAAAACCGTAAATTCTTGAGGGATAATCCCATATTGAGTACCTCCGTAACACATATCGTGGTGATGGCTTTTGTTATCTTTCCCGCGCTAACCCCAAAAAAAATCTCGTATTTCTCTTTCCATTCCCCATTGATTTCTCCCCAAAAAACTGTCAAAATTAATCTTACTTTTTTATCAATACCATACCAACACCGCAAAATGAAACCATCAGGAATGGACAAAGCGGTTTTTCCGACTGAAAGGATATCCGTGCCCGCCCTCACCTGCCTCATCATTGACGACGAAGCCCCTGCCCGGGAAGAGCTCGCATTTCTCCTCTCGCGTATCAGGGACGTCCGTGTGATCGGCGAAGCCGACACCCCCCGCACTGCCATTGAAAAGATCAGCACGTTAAAACCCGCGCTGATCTTTCTGGATATCCAGATGCCCGGCGGCAGCGGGTTTGACGTGGTGGCAGCCCTGCAGGAGATGCCGGACCCGCCCCTGGTGGTCTTTGCCACGGCGTTCGACCAGTATGCGGTCCGGGCCTTTGACGAAAAGGCCCTGGATTATATCCTAAAACCCTTTGAAGCAGACCGCGTGGCCAAAGCCGTGCGGCGGGCCGTTGCACAACGCCAGCACAACACACCAAGGGATTTGTCTGACCTCCTCTCTGCCCTGTCATCGGTTCCGAAGTGCCAGAAAATTCCGGTGGAACACAACGGGCGAATCCGCCTGTTTGATCCCGCAGACATCGTCTACATCTCCACCGAAGACAAACAGACCCGTGTCCACAGCCGGGAAAAACACTTTCACGCCCATACCAACCCAAGTCTGGATGCCCTGGAACAGCGCCTTTCTTCTGCCTCTTTTTTCAGACCCCACCGGAGCTTTCTCATCAATCTTGACCAGGTCAGCGAGTTCTATCCCTGGTTCAACGGCCGTTACGAGCTGGTCATGAACACCGCAGACAGCACCAAGGTGCCGGTATCCAAAAAACGGGTCAAATCGTTTAAAGAGCGGATTGGCTTCTAACAGACTTCGCCCCTGTTTATATGAAAAAACAAAATTAACAGATTCGTTTCTTTTATAATGTGTTGCGGACACCCCCCGATGAAAACCCAGATCGGCCCATGGCCGTTATTCGGCAGACAGACAGGACCGTTCGGCACTAAAAAAAGACCGTACAGTTAAAAAAATCGCCTTCAGCGACAATTTTTTTGTATCCTCTAGGCAACCGGAGAGAGGAACGTATGCCGACACTTACCATCTCAGAAATTCTGATCAGTCTGATACAGCATGTCGGGCTGATTGTGGCCACAGGATTTCTGCTGCTTACCCTGAGTCCCCTTGAAAGTATCGGATTCAGACATCCTCATCTGCATACCCGTTTTTTCCAAATTCTCTTCTTTGGATTATTCGGCATCATCGGTACCTATTCCGGTTGGGAAATCATGGGGTCCATTGCCAACCTCAGAGCCATGGGCGTGGTCACCGCCGGGCTCTTCGGCGGACCGATCGTCGGTCTGGGCGCCGGCCTGATTGCCGGCGCCCACCGCGTCCTCATCGACATTGGCGGGTTCACCGCCATCCCCTGCGGTCTGGCCACCCTGTGCGAAGGGGTTGCCGCCGGTCTGATTTCCACACGCATGGGTGATCGCTTCAACTGGCCAGTTGCCGCCCTGATCGCCGGACTTGGCGAAGGTTTCCACATGCTGCTCGTGCTCGGCCTGTCCAGGCCCTTTGACCAGGCCCTTTCCCTTGTGCAGGTCATCACCATCCCCATGATTTTCGGAAACGCCCTGGGCGCAGGGCTGTTTATCTATACCATTAAAATGATCTTCGACTACCGGGAGCGCCAGGATTCCCATCAGGCGGAAACCCTTCTTCAGATCGTGGGCAACACGGTCGGCTACCTCCGCGACGGACTCACCCCTGTGTCTGCAGACGCCACCGCCCGGATCATCCATGCCTATTATCCCGTGGCTGCGGTTTCCATTACCAGTACCGATAACGTGCTCACCCATGTGGGTGAAGGCAGCGATCACCACAGCTCCGGCATCCCCATCCAGACGCGCCTGACCCAGGCGGTGATCCATACGGGAAAGCCCCGTTTCAAACAGGGACAATCCGCCATCGGATGTCCGAATCCGCAGTGCCCGTTCACGGGAGCCGCTGTTGTGCCCCTGTACCAGAAAGACCGGCTTGTCGGCACCCTTATATTTTACGGGTCTAAGGAAATGCCCCTGACCCAGACCGGGTTTAAAATCGTCAAAGGCCTGGCCGGTCTCTTTGCCAACCAGCTGGAGCTCGAAGCCATCCAGGTCCAGTCCCGGATGCTGGCCCATGCGGAAATCCGGCGTCTTCAGGCCCAAATCAACCCGCATTTTCTCTTCAATGCCCTGAACACCATTGCCGCCTTCTGCCGCACACGGCCCGATGATGCCCGCAAACTCATTCTCGACCTTGCCCGGTATACCCGAAAAAATCTGGACCCGGCCGGCACCCATATCACGCTGGCTGAAGAAATGGCGCAGGTGCGAGCGTATCTTGCCATTGAAAAAGCCCGGTTCGGAAACCGGATTCAGGTCACCCGGACCATCGATGAACAGGCCTTGAGCTGGCCGATACCGGCCCTGTTGATTCAGCCCCTTGTGGAAAATGCGGTCCAGCACGGCATCTCGGAAATGGAATCCGGCGGACGAATCGACATTTCTGCAGAAATAACCAATGGCAGCCTTTCCATCTGTGTGTCAGACAATGGCGTTGGTATCCCGGGTGAACGTCTCAGCACCCTCATGGATCCCGGGGACATGGCACACCGCACTGACCGCATCGGCCTTGCCAACTGCCACCAGCGTCTGATTCAGCTCTACGGGCCGTCTTACGGCCTGAACCTTTTCTCCACACCCGGATGTGGTACCACCGTGACCTGTATCATTCCCGCAGACAAAGCGGATACTGCCGGCAGTGACCGCCGGTTCAACGATAATATGGCTTTCGGAAAGTCCAAAGCTGTTAACGGCCGCGCCTGCTGAATCATAAGGCAAGACGGCATCCTGTATCAGAGGAGGTTTGTTATGTGGTTTTTCTTTCTGTGTGTCGCGCTGCTCATAGCAGGCTATTTCACCTATGGAACGGTTGTCGACAAAATCTTTGGCTGTGAGCCGGACCGCCCCACCCCGGCCATGACAATGGAAGACGGGGTCGACTACATGTCCATGCCCACCTGGAAGGTGTTTTTCATCCAGCTGCTCGATATCGCCGGTCTGGGTCCGATCTTCGGCCCGATTTTAGGTGCCCTCTACGGTCCGGTGGCCCTGCTCTGGGTCGTGCTCGGCTGCATTCTCGCCGGTGGCGTGCATGACTATTTCAGCGGCATGCTCTCTGTCCGCTCCGGCGGGAACAGCATCCCCGAGGTAGTGGGGGATTTCATGGGCATGACGGCCCGCCAGATCATGCGGGTCTTCTCCCTTCTCCTGCTCGTTCTTGTGGGCGTGGTCTTTATTCTGGGTCCGGCAAAGTTGCTGCACAACCTCACCGGCATGCAGACCACCCTTTTAATCGTGCTGATTTTCGGGTACTACTTCATTGCCACCATCCTGCCCATCGACAAACTGATCGGCCGGCTCTACCCCTTTTTCGGCGCCCTGCTCCTCTTCATGTCTTTCGGCGTTATCTTCGGGCTCCTCTTCAGCGACCATCAGCTGCTCCCGAACCTGAACGTTGCCGTGAACACCAATCCGGATGCAAAACCCATCTGGCCCCTGCTTTTCATCACCCTGTCCTGCGGCGCCATCAGCGGCTTTCATTCCACCCAGTCCCCGCTCATGGCCCGGTGCATCCGCACGGAAAAGCATGGTAAATTCGTTTTTTACGGTGCCATGATCATGGAAGGGATGATCGCATTGATCTGGGTGGCTGCCGGACTCTCCTTTTACGAATCACCCGAAGCCCTGAACGCGGTCATCGCATCCGGTTCTCCGGCGGCGGTTGTCAACGAGGTCTGCAACACCCTTTTAGGTCCTGTAGGCGGTTTCCTCGCCATCATGGGCGTGGTGATTCTGCCCATTACCAGCGGAGATACCGCCTTTCGATCATCCCGTTTGATTCTGGCGGAAACCTTCAACATCGACCAGAAAGCAGCTGTCAAGCGCCTGGCCATCGCGGTTCCCCTGTTTGTCGTGGCCTATTTCATCACCCTGGTTGATTTTAAAATTGTCTGGCGCTACTTTGGCTGGTCTAACCAGACCCTTGCCATGCTGGTTCTCTGGGCATCGGCCATTTTCCTGGCCCAGAAATCAAAGTTTCACTGGATTGCCTCTGTTCCGGCCACTTTCATGACCGCCGTCACCGTGGCTTTTATCCTGCAGGCGAAAATCGGCTTCAACCTGCCGGCCAACGTATCGAATATCGCCGGTGGGGTCATTGCCGCCATCGTCTTCCTCTGGTTCCTGATCTACAGCAGCCAGCAGGCAACGGTGGCAGAAAACGCCAGCTGATCGTTCCGGTACGCGTCTCAGCCCTGAGCTGACCGGCACGTTAATATCCGTAAGCGGCACTTCCGGCACCCGGACCGGAAGTGCCGCATTGCGTCAGATCGCCGGTATCGGTAGATGAGTGTCTGTGTCATGCCGTCGGCTCCGCCACAGGCCAAAAACCGGTAAAGGTTGACGTGCGATCTCAAATTTCATACCAATCAATCGTGTATCAACAAACCGATTTACACAACACGTGACGAAAGGCAATGAGCGGTCAGTGGCATGAACGTTTCCACGCACAGTAGACAGCTGTTCAAGCTGATTTTAGAAGATAGCATGCAAAACGCGCACGTAAAAGGCAGAACCACCCGGCGGAACCACTTCACTGCGGGAACCTGCCTGCGCACCGTTCAGAACGCCGGTGTTTTCTGCATCTGTTTTTACCTGCTCACGTTCTTTCTGTGTACAGAGGCCCGGGGATTCGAGCAGTTCAATGCCAACCGGGAATATGACCGCTATTTTTCAAAATATGCCAAGCGGTATTTTGGACCGGGATTTGACTGGCGGTATTTCAAGGCGCAGGCAGCAGCGGAATCCGGATTGAATGCCCATGCCACCTCTCCTGTGGGCGCACGGGGCATCATGCAGATCATGCCCCCGACCTTTGCGGAAATCAAACAAAAGAGTCCCGGCGATATCCTCGGCGCTATGGAAGACGCCCGGTGGAACATCGCTGCCGGCATCCGGTACGACCGGAGCCTCTGGAATCTCTGGAAGGCGCCCCGGCCGTTTCAGGATCGCATGGATTTCATGTTCGGTGCCTACAATGCGGGCAAGGGCACCCTGCTTCGGGCCCAGAAAAAAGCAGAAGCACTCGGCATCAATCCAAATCTGTGGACCTCCATGGAAACCGTCCTTCCGGATGTGACCGGACACCACAGCCGGGAAACCATTGGATATGTCAACAAAATCAAAACCATCAAAGAGATACTGGAGTGACACACCATGTCCATCATCGGCCTGAATATCGCCTATGCCGTTTCCGGCGCCATCCTTACCCTGGTCTTCATGTATATCGGCTACAGACTCTTTGACCGGTTCACCTCCTTTGACACTGGAAAAGCACTTGAAGCGGGGAATATTGCCGTTGGCATCACTGTGGGGGCCATCTTTATCAGTCTGGGTGTTGCCATTGGCATGGTGATCGGCATGGGGCTCAACTGAACCGCAGGCCGTCTGTCCGGAACGGCCCGTGCCGCGTCACCGCAAACCGTTACCGGGAGGGCAACGGAAGCCCTGCTGACGGATGTATTCATACATCACAATGGAGGCTGAAACGCTCACGTTCAGGCGCTGCATGCCCCCACCCAGGGACGGGGAAGGATCAAAGGATCAGCGGCTGCACATCGGAAAATACTTCACGGGAAAAGCCGCAGCCGGATGCTTCATGGCCCAGGCCAACGTCGCTTTTGACAGGCAGAGACGCCGTGGTCAGCAGGTCATCCGCTTCCGGCGCCATGCGGAAATATGAAGGAGATGGCCATGGCATCCCCCGAACAGCGGCTTGCCCGGTATCTTGACATTGAACACCGCCTGAACCGTTTTTTTTCAGGATTTGACTACTGTCTTCGGGAATGTGTGCAACCGTTTCTTGATGCCCATCCGGACACGCCGTGTACCGCCTGCTGCACGGATCGCTATTACCAGAAATACGATCTTGATACGCCTGCCTATACGCTGCTCACGCGTGAACGGGTCCGCTTGTACGGGTCACCTGCGGACCATGCATCCCGCTGTCCGGAAACCCCGTGCGAATACCACACCCAACAGGGATGCCTGCTTTTCACGCACAAAAGTCCCATCTGCCTGAGCTTCATGTGCCGGGAAAGCATCGACTATCTAAGGGAGAACATTGGTATTTACACCTACGATTACCTGGGCGTCTACTATGCGCTCGAATGGCTGCTCACCGGGGATCTGCCGGAATCGGAACGGATGTGCCTGATACAGGATATTGACGAGATGACCCGCCGGATTGAAAACCACGTTTCTACCCAAAGAATCCCTTGACAGGTACGCACCCTCTCAAATAGGTTTAAAAACTTGTCAAATAAAGGTATGCCGCTTTCCGCCGGTGTTGGTTCAACAGGCTGCGGTGTTGTTTCAGAAATCTTATTTAAGGAAGCCTTCAGATGCGCTGTTTGCTCTGCCGTGTTTTCACCCCTGTGCCCCTCATTGCCCTCTGCTGCGTCGTGATGCTGTCTGCTGCGGCCACGGCTACCCCCATCAAACTGAATTACAGTATGTTCTTTCCGGCAACCCACGCCCAGGCAAAAGCCGGTATGGACTGGGCCAGAGAGATTGAAGCACGCTCCGGCGGCCGGGTAAAAATCACTGTGTTTCCAGGCGGCATCCTGGGCAAAGCCCACCAGATTTTCGACTATACGGCAAAAGGAATCTCCGATATCGGTATGTCCTGCTTTGCCTATACCCGCGGCCGCTTCCCGGTCATGGAAGTCCTTGATCTTCCCATCGGATATCCGGATGGTCTCACGGCCACCCGCGCAGCCAACCAGTTTTACACCGCGGTCACCCCGGCAGAACTCAAGGCGGTCAAGGTGCTCTACCTCCATGCCCACGGCCCAGGCCGTCTGCATACCCGAACGCCGGTGGTCACCCTCTCTGACCTGCATAAAATGAAAATCCGCTCCACGGGCCTGAGTGCCAAGATTGTCGACGCCCTGGGCGGGGTTCCCGTTGCAATGGCCCAGGGCGCAACCTATGAATCCCTGCAAAAAGGGGTTGTGGAAGGTACCTTTGGTCCCTTCGAAGTGCTCAAAGGCTGGCGCCAGGCCGAAGTGATCCAATCGTCCACAGACTGCCATCAGATCGGTTACACCACCGCCATGTTCGTTGTGATGAACAACCGCAAATGGCATGCCCTTCCGGCGGATCTCAAGATCATCTTCGACCAGACCAGCGCGGAATGGATTGACGTACACGGGAAAACCTGGGATGACGCGGATGCTGCCGGACGTGCCTATACCCGTGAACGGGGCAATGCGGTGCATGAATTATCCGATGCAGAAGCCGAAAAATGGGTCAACGCCGTGCAGCCAATCATGGAGGACTACAAACAGCGGACTGCAAAACGGCGCCTCCCCGGGGCGGCGTATGTCAGCCAGCTCAGGAAAATCATTCAACTGGCAGCCGCCCGCTGAAAAGGAAGGAAATTCTCTGTCGTGAGCGTTTCATCTTTCATCTCCCGAACAGCAGCCCTACTCAGACGGCTTGCAAAGGGTCTCAGCCACATCTCTGCCGCCGCCGTCTGCGGCATGATGCTGGTCACCTGCATCGATGTGGTCCTGCGAAAGCTCCGTCTGTCCATCCCCGGCGCCTATGAAACCGTGGAGTTTCTCAGTGCGGTGTTCGTCTCCTTTTCTCTGGCGCTCACCTCTCTTGAAAAAGGGCATATTGCCGTCAACTTTCTGGTCCAGCGGTTTCCCGGGAAAACACGGGATCTGATCGAAGCCGTCAATCTGCTGCTCTGTACGGGCCTGTTTGCCAAGGTCACCTGCTATATGTACCGGTATGGTGCAGACCTGAAGTCCTACGGAGAGGTTTCCATGACCCTCCAGATCCCGGTCTACCCTTTTGTATGGGGGGTCGCTTGTGGTATTGGGGTGCTCAGCCTGATTCTGATGTTCCAGTTTGTCGAGATTCTCGCCAGACGGTTTTTCGGATATCGTCCCCCGGAATCGTCACCGCCGGAAGGCTGACGACCGGAAAACCTGCAAAACAGAACGTGTGCAGCAAAACTGAAAAACACCGGTCACCGCCGGTATGTTATATTTGTGTTATGAGTTACGGAAAGGTCTGGCATGTTGTCCCCCACCCTCATCGGTATCATCGGGCTGATCGCCCTGTTTCTTCTGATTTTTTCCAAAATGCCCGTGGGGTTTGTCATGACCCTGGTCGGTTTTGTCGGTGTGTCGTCCATCCTGACCATTGATGCCGGCTTCATCACTGTGGCAACCCTTTTTTATGACCAGTTCAAAAGCTACAACCTGACCGTCATCCCCCTGTTCATCCTCATGGGGCAAATCGCGTTCCATGCCGGCATCAGCTCGCGGCTGTTCACGGTAGCTTACCGGTTCATCGGTCATTGGCCCGGCGGTATGGCCATTGCCACCGTGGGCGCATGCGCGGGGTTTTCCGCCATCTGCGGATCAACCAATGCGGCCGCCGCTACCATGGCATCCGTGACCCTTCCCGAAATGCGGAAATACAACTACCAGGACAACATCGCCACCGGCGTTGTTGCCGCCGGCGGCAGTCTGGGCATCCTGGTACCGCCCAGCGTGGTTTTCATCCTCTACGGCATCCTTACCGAACAGTCCATCGGCAAGCTGTTTGTGGCCGGTGTGATTCCCGGGATCCTGCTCACGCTCCTCTTTGTCCTTGCCGTGCTGATCTGGGTCATCGCCCGCCCGGAGATTGCGCCCAAAGCCCCGAAATCGACCCTGGCCGAACGGATCGCGTCCCTGTCCGGACTGATCGAAACCCTGCTGCTTTTTGTTCTGGTCATGGGCGGCCTGTTCACCGGTTTTTTCAATGCACCCGAAGCCGGCGCCATAGGCGCCTTCGGCACCCTGGTCATTGCCCTGATCCGGCGGAATATCGGCTGGAAAGGATTTGTTCAGTCTCTCAATGAAACCACACGGATCTCCTGCATGATCCTTGTCATCGTGGCAGGCGCTTCGGTTTTCGGCCAGTTTCTGGCCCTCACCCAGATCCCCTTTGACATCGCCAACTGGGTTGCCGGTACCGGTCTGCCCCCCTTTGGCGTCATGGGGCTCATCATTCTCGTCTACCTGATCGGCGGCTGTTTTATCGATGCCCTGGCCCTGATCATGCTCACCGTGCCCATCTTCTACCCGGTCATCGACAGCATGGGATTCAATCCCCTCTGGTTTGGGGTTCTCATTGTTCTGGTCACCCAGATCGGCGTGATCACGCCGCCTGTGGGCATCAACGTCTACGTGGTCCGAAGTGTGGCCTGGGATGTGCCCCTTCGCACCATTTTCACCGGCGTGCTTCCCTTTTTTCTCGCCCTGATCATCGCAACGCTTCTCGTGATCCTTTTCCCCCAGATAGCATTGCTGCTTCCGGAAATGATGCCAAAATAAATCAAGCTGCACGCGGCCCGGCCAACCTGAGGATGCAGGGGGATCATCCCCCTGCCCGCCGGAGGCAAGGTCTGTTAAACAGGCATGGGAGGCACCGTCAAGCCCAGGGTTTCCGGAAAGCCCATGCGAATGTTCATGTTCTGAATGGCCTGGCCGGCAGCACCTTTGACCAGGTTGTCAATGGCGGACATCAGGATGAGGCGGCCCGTGCGGTCATCAACGGCAAAGCCCATATCGCAGTAGTTGGTCCCCCGCACATGGGCTGTATCCGGCGGCAGATGATCCGGACGGATACGGATAAACGGTTTGTCACCATACCAGGCTTCAAGGCAGTCCCGCACCCGGCTAGCGGTGACGCCCGGTTTCAGGGAGGCATAGACGGTGGAGAGAATCCCTCTGTTCTGAGGTACCAGATGGGGGGTGAAGGTCATGACCACGGACTGCCCGGCGGCGGTTTCCAGGATATGTTCCATTTCCGGCCGGTGGCGGTGATGGATCAGCTTATAGGCGCGAAAGGATTCATTGGCTTCGCAAAACAGCCCGGCCAGGGACAGGCCGCGCCCTGCGCCGCTCACACCGGATTTGCTGTCTGCAATAATGCCATCTGCGTCAATCAGCCCTTCCGTTAACAAGGGAAGGGTCGGCAGAAGCACACTGGTGGTATAGCAGCCGGGATTGCCAATCAGGTCTGCGGTTGCCACAGCATCCGTGTAGACCTCTGAAAGTCCGTACACAGCGATTTCACAGAGTTCCGGTGCGGTATGGGGCTGGTAAAACGCTGCGTAGAGCGACGCATCCCGGAACCTGAAATCCGCAGACAGGTCGATGACTTTTTTCCCGCCTTTTAACAGCTCTGGAACAATCCCCATGGGAATCTGATGGGGAAGTGCGACAAACACCACATCGGTTTCAGCTATCACACGATCAGCATCATAGGCCTGGCAATCAAGGGACACTTCTCCGGTCAGTGCCGGAAAAACAGCGTCAAAGGCCTTTCCCGCGTACTGCCGGGAGGTCAGGAGTGAAATCGACACTTCCGGGTGCGTGCTGAGCAACCGGACCAGTTCCGCCCCGGCATAACCGGTGGCGCCAAGAATACCCACCCGTATCATCTGAAATACCCTTTCCTGTCTGTTAACGGTTGGTGTGCGGACCCTTTCAAGCGCCCCTTATCTACCAAAACCGGCCTGTTTGGGCAAGGGCTATGACCCCGCCTTACCCGATCTGCTGCCGGACACCATCCTGTGTCAGATTTGCACAATAGATAGCTGTCAATACCGGTTCCCTGTTCAGACACATAGAAAAGACCGTCTATAACCTATTAATTATAAAAATTATTTATATTTATCCATACCCATACATTCACTTCTGTCTAATTGATATTTTTTGTGCAACGCAAAAAAAATGCTTGACTTTTTTCCCGGAAGGCCCTATCTTAATCGTAACAATAACACGACGCTAAAACGTCACACCGTTTTTCATACACTTTTAAGGAGAAGCCATCATGCTGAAAACAATCGAACCCACAAAACTGGCCAAACAGATCCTGGATTTTCAGAAAACCGCATTTGACAAT
Source organism: Deltaproteobacteria bacterium (assembly GCA_002748835.1). Lineage (GTDB taxonomy): Bacteria > Desulfobacterota > Desulfobacteria > Desulfobacterales. The sequence goes on along the minus strand of PDTL01000004.1, from coordinate 22,488 downwards.
ACCTTTAACGCCATTGTTTCCCTCCAGGGTCAGACTGAAAAAATCACCACCAAACTGATGGGCCAGGCCCCCGCGCTTCCGAAAGAAGGACGGAAGGTGATGGAAGAATGGCAGGCTGCTTTCAAAAAGAACCAGGATCAGTTCAAGAAATCCGTAGAGCAAGGCTTTGACCAGATGCAGCTGTTTTTTCAGGACCAGACACCGGCTGAAACGGCCCATGCCAAGACTGCAAAATAGCAACGGCTGCCAAAGCGCAACATGTTCTAACGTGTGCCGTCCAGCTATTTTTGTAACCCTCTCAGCTGAATAAGGCACACCCCCCCCCGTTCATACCCCATGATGAACGGGGGGGCTTCTGTGCTGAGTATGTTGACAGTCAAACGTAACCGTTCAATTTCAAGGAGGCTATTATGGAACCCAAAGATGTCATGAAACAGATTCTTGAATTCAACAAAAACACATTTGACAACATTTACAGCTCAACCCTCATCCTTCAGGAACAGTCGCGCGCCATGGCCCAGAACATCATCGACAGCCAGCCGGGAATGCCGGAAGAAACCAAGAAGTTTCTCTACGACTGGCTGGATTCCGTTAAAAAAGCGCAGAGCGAATTCAAAAAAGCCATTGATGAAAACATCAGCAAATTTGAAGCGATGTTCACCAACTCCTGATTCGCGTTATAAATGGTGCCATAACAAATGGGCATACAGCATTCCCCTGTATGCCCATTTTTATATAACATATTTGGATCACTGGAAAAAAGCTGGCTGATAGCCAGATCGAACACACATCAGGTGTGCTGTGATTTTCCTTATTTCAGACGCAGATGCTGTCCCGGAACAATGAGAGACCCTTTCAGCCGGTTCAACTGCTTGAGCTGGCTGAGGGGCACCCCTGTTTTCTGGGATATCCGGATCAGCGAATCCCCTTTGCGAACAATGTAGGTCACGGGTTTCTGTTCTTTAATGATCCTTTTAATGGCAGGCGTGAGCAGCCCCCCTTTTCCGGGCGGCACGCAGAACAGGAATTTTCCTTTGGGAATCAGCGTGTTCGTAAAGTGACGATTCATTTCCTTGAACTGCTTATAGGTGATTTGCAGTGATTCCGCCACATCCTGGATAGGGATGGGGCAGGAAACAGCAGCCACCACCCGGTCTTTCTTCATCGGTTTGTAAATCCGCTTTGGATCAATAACATACCCGTATTGTTCGGGCGACTCCATGATCAGTTTGATGGCCAGAATTCTGAAAATATATCGTTCTGTCTCCCGGGGCAGATCAAGATTGAAGTAGTTTGTCTGTTTCTGGGCCTTCATCATCCGTGCCATCCGGTTTTCGCCGCAGTTATAGGCGGCCATGGCAAGGGTCCATGAACCAAAGGTTTCCTTGAGTTCCTTGAGATACTGAATGGCCGCCACCGTGGCCAGTTCGACACTCCGACGCTCATCCACCCAGCGATCCTTTCTCAATCCATGCTTCCGCCCGGTCGCCGGCATGAACTGCCACACCCCAATGGCGCCCGCCGGAGACTGTATGTCCTCTATCAGAGCGCTTTCCGCAACCGCAAGATATTTGAGATCCGTCGGCACCTTTGCGTTGATCAGCTGGTGTTCGATATACGGGAAAAAGCGTCCGGCGCGTTTTATCCACATGAAGGTCTGGGCATGATCCCAGGCAGAGATGGTCACTTCCCGGTCAAGCATTTCAAATACCCGGGTCTGCTCCACGGGGACACGCTCGCCGCAAAGCGTCATTCGGGTTGGGATAGGATAGTCCTGATACACCGGCAGCGACGTGTCCGGAAGGGTCGCGCCTGCGGGCAGACAGAACAGCAACATCGCAATCCCGGCATCGCGCATGAGGCGAAAAAGAACGTGCATACTGCGCATATATTAGGTTTCCTTGATTAAGGGGTCTGTCATCCATCAGCGGGACACTGACTGCGACTGCGCCCAGCGTCCCAAAACAGCAAGATAAAAAAACGGCAGAAACAGGCACCGTTCATGCTGTTTATGCCGTCTGCCCTTTACTATACAGGACTGGAGCGTGATTTCAATTGTTTTTCTGACGTATTAAAATCAGTCGGATGGCTTTTTGCTGTGTTCTGTCCCTACCTGTTCCGGGACCTGCCGCCGTTGCCCCGCATTCGCCCGCCGCGATTGCAGCCCCGCCCACCACCGAAGCCGCCGTGTTTCCAGCCTGGCATGCACTGATGTGCGCAGAAAGTGCCGCGACTGATCCACTGATCCAGCGCATCCGACCAGGTACCGGTGATACCGGTCACCACCCGGATTTGGGCAGGTGGCGCCACCAGACGGTGATAGAACATGCCGGAGACAGCGCCGCAGATCACCAGCTGGGGGTCAAGTTCCCGAAGCACCCGGACACTTGCCGTCCAGTGGGTCCCGGGGAGGGACACCAGCCGCAGGGTACGCGCACCGGTTTCCGCCTGCAGATCCGCACACATCACCTCACAGGCCGTATCCAGCACCGGTGATATCCGCTCTTCCCAGCAGGGGATCACAATTCTCATGGTGTTATCTTTCAGCGGCAGGCCGCCTACTAACCCCAGGTGGCCCGCCAACCCGGACTGACACGTTTTATGAACATCAGTCCTTGTTCAAGGCTTTCTCAATGGCTGCCAGTTCCGCTTTGAGCGCGGCAGCGCGATCTGCCAGCGATTCACGGCTTGCACCTGAAGCGGGTGAAGATGGCGGTACCTGGGACGTGGGCTTTTTTGCACCCGATGACCTCCTGGTCATGCGCTGGCCATTGTCACCCCGGCATCGACCGCCGTAACCCGCGCCCCGTCGTCCGAGACGTCTACCCCTTCCACCGGTGCCCTGCCGGCCGCCGCATACGCCAAAACCGCCACCGGTTTTGGGACCTTCTCCATTTGGACCTGTGCGATTAAAACCTGGCATCTTCTGCTCCTTTCATAAAAGGTAAATTTTTGCAAGCCCTGCGAAAAGACCTTTTGTATGGCCTGCGTTCGTATCACCTAAGAGCAGATATCATGCCAAATCGGCACCTTTTAAAAAAATAAAAAATATCCTATAAAAACAAAAAACTAATAAGCAACCCCATTTTGAACCATTCCGTTTTTTATCCAGCCAGCCTGCAATGCAATGCAGAAACGCATTGCATAAATGCAATCATTACACCGACGGCATTCCATACCGTTTCATCCGGCGCCACAAGGTGGTGGGATGGATGCCGAGATGCGCAGCGGCCTGGCTGCGGTTCCCACCATAGAGGGCCAGGGCATCTGCGATTCGATTTTGATCTGCTTCAGCCGGTGTGATCAGGTCGGTTGCCGGGTGTTCATCCTCCTCTGGGACCGTATTTCTTGTCTGTCCGCCGCTGCTGCCGATGGCGTCCGGCAGCGCATCCGGGGTGATTTCTTCAGATTCCGACTGGAGCACAGCCGCTTCCACGGCATTCTCGAGTTCCCTGATGTTACCCGGATAATCATGCCGCATCAGCCGGATACGGGCCTCAGGTGACAGCCGGAGCACAGACCGTTCATGTATCCGGCTGAAGGTTTCCATAAAATGATCCAGCAGCAGCGGCAGGTCCTCCATCCGCTCCCGAAGCGGCGGCAAATGCAGCCGGATCACAGACAATCGATAAAACAAATCCTGCCGGAACCGTCCCTGCCGGCTTTCCTGTTCCAGATCCCGGTGGGTGGCGGCGATAATACGCACATCCGCTGGCCGCTCACCGCCGCCGCCAAGCGGGGTATAGACCTTTTCCTGTATCAGCCGGAGCAGTTTGGCCTGAAGCGGCAAGGGAAGTTCACCGATTTCATCGAGAAACAGGCTGCCGCCTTCCGCATGTGCCACGCGCCCGGACCGGTCGGACTCGGCCCCTGTAAACGCCCCTTTTTTTACACCAAAGAGTTCGGATTCCAGCAAGTGTTCCGGCAATGCCGTGCAGTCGACCACCGCAAAGGGTCCGTTGGCCCGGAGACTTAAGCCATGCACGGCACGCGCGGCCAGTTCCTTGCCGGTACCGGTTTCTCCGGTGATCAGCACCGTGGTATCCGACGGGGCGATTTTCTCGATCCGGTGAAAGATTTTCTGCATGACAGCTGATTTGGCAATCATCTGTTCCAGACACCGGTCACGGGAAAGGGCTTCCCGAAGCGCCGTCACCTCCCTGAGATCCGTAAAGGTTTCAACACCACCGATCACCGTTCCGGAGGCATCTTTGAGCAATGCGGTAGCAGATCGCAGGGGCACCCGTTCTCCATCCGCATCAATGATAAAAATACGATTGCCGGACGTCGGCTGACCGGTATCAACGGTTTTCCGCAAAGGGCAGCCCCGTTCACACACGCTGGCATGAAACACCTCCCAGCAGAAGCGCCCCACCGCAGCTTTTCGATCAACGCCGGTCATGAGTTCAGCAGCCCGGTTAAACGAGGTGATCCGCCACTCGGTATCCACGGTAAAGACGCCTTCTGAAAGGCTGTCCAGAATCAATGATGTATAACTATCCGGTTTTTCGATCATGGATACATCCTCGTCACGATCTTTGTGCAGATTCAACCCCGGAAGCTGAGAAAACGGGTAACGCTGATTAAAGAAGAGCGTTTATCAGGCTGAGCAAAAAGACAAAACAGAATGCGCCGGCATCCCGCCACTGAAAACGCAACGGTGCCGACCGCCGCTGGTCTGAATAGTTCCGGGTGACAAGGGCCAATGCGGTCATATCTGCCCGGGCCAGGACACGGGTCATCAGGGGGGTGACAAACCATCGCACGCGCCGGACCGGCTGACGCCGACGCTCGATGCCGCGACTTTTCTGGGCGTCCGAAACCGCTGCAGCCGTTTCCAGAATCCAGGTGATGGATTTCACCATCAGGCCCAACATCAGCCCCGCTCGTTCTTCCGGAATACCCGGCACCCATTTCAGGGTCCAGACCACGGCAGACCGGATGGCAAAGGGAGATGCCGCCGCTGCCAGCAGCACGCCGACCAGCATCATGAGCAGCAGCCGCCATCCGAATACGGCCCCGGAAGCCAGCCCCTTTGCAGAAAACGTCAGAGCATACAGGCAAAACACCGGGTCACCCGGCTCGGTCAGTCCCCGGATCACGGTAATTCCCACCACCAGCCAGGCCATCCCCAGGATCAGCGGTTTCAGCGGCGGGAGGTGATGCCAGAGCAGACGGCACAAGATCAGGCAGATGACAGTATGAAGCACCAGCCCCCGGAAAGAAGCCCCTGCAATACTGGCCGAAAGCACCAGGGCAAAAAAGACCGTGGATCTCGGGTCCAAAGTGTTGATGCAGTGTACCGGCCAGTCTCTCATGCAGACGGCACACGGTCTGCCAGGACAGCTACGGCCAGCTCCGGGTCAAGATGATACCGGGAAAACCAGGGCTCTCTTACACCAAAGGGGTCCACATGCGGCCACACGTCTTCGGGCCTGCCGTCCAGTGTTTTTTTACCTGCATCCAGTACCAGAAGCCGGTCTGCGAGTCCGACGACTTTTTCAAGCTCATGGGTGGTCAACATCAGTGTTTGCCCGGCAGCCTTGAGCTGTAAAAGGCATGAAAAGACCGCACAGACACCCGGATAATCCAGATTGGCAAAGGGTTCATCCAGCACAAGGATCGGTGTTTCCATGGCCAGGGCACCCGCAATGGCCAGCCGCCGTTTCTCTCCGCCAGAAAGAGACCGGGTGCGCTGGTCTGATTTGGAAGAAAGCCCCACCCGGGCGAGGGCCAGCGCAGTTTTTTCTGCCACGACCGCCGGATCCCACCCCAAATTTTCCGGGCCAAAGGCCGCATCTTCAAAGACCGTGTCCCCGATGATCTGCGCGTCTGCATCCTGAAATACCATCCCCACCCGGGTCCTGACCTCCGCAGGATAAACCGCCGGGTCCAGTCCCATAACCCGGATCTGACCGGCTTGCGGTCTCAAGAGGCCGTTGATTAGCTTCAGGAGGGTCGATTTGCCGGAACCGTTGCATCCGGCCAGAACGGTGCAGGCGCCCCTGCCAAGTTCAAAGCTGATATCGGTTATCCCGGCCCTGTCCGATCCAGGGTAGTGATAGCTGACATCTGAAAACACAACCCCCGGGGACGCGTCATCCGGCACAGCTGTTTTTTTTCGTTTCAGAATCATGAGCGCCCGTCGCTGGAAAATTCCGGCCGATCATTCATCCGCCTGCGGACCGGTTCTGCCAGCAGCAACGCAGCAGCCATTTTAACCAGGGTGCCAGGCAGAAACGGCAGCATACCCGCACCTACCGCCTGAGACCAGCTCAGCTCCAAAATATACTTCAGCCAGGGAACCCCCAGCGCATAGATCACGGCACTGCCCGTGATCACGGCCAAACGATCCCGGAATCGACTGCTAAACGTCTTTCGTGTGGAAACCCAGCCGGTGATCCAGGCCGCAGCCAGAAACCCCACCAGATAGCCACCGGTGGGGCCTGCAAATTTTGCCAGTCCGCCTGTGCCGCCGGCAAAGACCGGGAGCCCCACAGCTCCGGCGGCAAGATAGACCAGTACACTGATACTGCCCCATGTCGGCCCGAGCACCAGCCCGGCCAGGAGCACAAACAGATTCTGCAACACAATGGGGACCGGTTTCAGGGGGATGGACAGATACGCGCCCACGGCAATCAGGGCCGCAAACACGGCCGCAAACACGCTCATCCGAAGGGTTGTAACATCCTGCATCATATTTTCTCTGGAAATAACATCTGGTGTGGTTGACAGATAATCAAGGATACGGGTTTTCATGCAGCGTCGTTAACCTCTTTTTTTGAAGAGGTTAACGACCCTGGTGTAAACGGTCAAGTCTTTTTCAAGGACGTTAACGTCTTTAAGGTTCTTAGGATCTTTAACGTCTTTACAGATCTTGCAAAACAACCCGAAATTGTTTAAACCCAGTCCAAAATGATTTTACCATATCAGGAAACACCATGCATCAGCTTGTTGACATACGCAATCTTACAAAATTTTTCGGCGCAACCGATCTCTTCACCCAGATCTCCCTTTCCATCAACGCCGAAGACCGCATCGGGCTGGTGGGGGCTAACGGCAGCGGAAAATCCACGTTTTTAAAGATGCTGGCCGGTGAATCACGTCCCGATAGCGGAACTATTTTCTGGCCCAGGCCCATCCGCATCGTCTTTCTCCCCCAGGAAGACCGTCTGGATCCCGCACTAACGATTCAGGAAACGCTGATAAACAGTTTGTCACCCGCAGAACAGGAAGATACCGCCCGAATGCGGCTTCTATACCGGGTCATGGGAGAAGCGGGTTTCGATACCCCGAACCAACCTGTAAAACACCTGTCCGGCGGATGGCGCAAACGCCTGACCATTGCCCGGGCCCTTGCCGCCGATCCGGAGCTCCTGCTGCTTGATGAACCCACCAACCATCTGGACATCGACGGCATCCTCTGGCTGGAAACCGTGCTGAAAAACGCCCGGTTCCCCTTTGTCATGGTCACCCACGACCGCACTTTTCTCAACGGCGCCACCACCCGCACCATCGAACTGGGCCGGTATTATCCGGACGGTTACCTGAGCATTCCCGGCCCCTATGCTAAGTTTTCAGAAAAAAAGAACGCCTTTCTCACCCAGCAACAACAGCAGGAATCCGTACTGGCCAACCAATACAGAAGAGCGGCAGACTGGCTGAGCCGAAGCCCCAAAGCCCGCACCACCAAAGCCCGGTACCGGATCGATGATGCCCTGCGTCTGGCATCTGATCTCAAGGCGGTAACATCCCGGAACCGGATGGTTCAAAGCGCGGAAATGGCGTTTCAGAAAACCGCCCGGCGCACGAAAAAACTTTTGGAGGTCCGGAACATTGCCAAGGCATTCGGCGGCCAGACACTCTTTTCCGATCTCTCCTTTATCCTGACACCCGGTACCCGGCTGGGCCTCATGGGCCCCAACGGCTCCGGTAAAACCACCCTCATGCGCGCCCTTGCCGGTGAAACCCCGCCCGATAAAGGCCGGGTCATCCCGGCAGAAAATCTTTCCATTGTCTATTTTGACCAGCGGCGTGAACAAATCGATCCGGATGAAAACCCGAATCTCACCCTGGACCGGGCCTTGTGGCCGGAAGGTGACACGGTGATCTACCAGGGCCGCTCCATCCACATCGTTACCTGGGCCAAGAAATTCCTCTTTACCCCGGACCAGCTGCGGCAGCCCGTAACCCGTCTGTCCGGCGGAGAAAAAGCGCGGCTCCTCCTGGCACGGCTCATGCTGAAGCCGGCAGATCTGCTATTGCTGGACGAACCCACCAATGATCTGGATATTCCCTCCCTTGAAGTGCTCGAATCCAGCCTCATGGAATTTCCCGGCGCTGTGATCCTTGTCACCCATGACCGGGCCATGCTCGACCGGGTCACAGACGGCATCATCGGCCTCGACAGCAGCGGGGCATCCCGCCTGTATGCCGACTACCGCCAATGGCTGTCTGACCGAAGACCGGCACACCACCGGAAAAAAACCAAGACGACCCCTTCCGGAACAAAACCGTCAACGCCCCGCACTGCCGGCAAACTCTCCTACAAGTATCAGCGGGAACTCGACGGCATGGAAGCTGCCATTGAAAGTGCAGAAGCAGAAGTCAGCCGATGGGAAAAGGCCGTGGGAGATCCAGAGACTGCCTCGGATGCCGGCCGGCTCACCGATGCCTGCAATCACCTGAATGCGGCCCTGGCGGAAGTGGACCGGCTCTATGCCCGATGGGAAACACTCGAAGCCATGCAGGCCGCAGACGCCTGACAGCAACTGTCATCACTAAAAATGACACCGCATTTGCCTATATTTCCGGGTAAACAGATGCACATACGCGGCGTGCTCACATCGCCCGCACCTTCTACAGGAACCGGTGCGCCCCGGCAACAGGCCAGGCCAGATCACACGGTCTGTGAGATCACGTCCGCTGTACCGGCAGCGTCCCCCTGATGCGCATCCACATGGGCCATAATGATGTGCCGGACCTTTTCTGCGGTGTCAGAAACGGACAGATGGGAGAACGCACTGTAGGGTATCTCATCCAGGACGTCCATACGCAGGTGGTGACGCCCATGAAAATTCAGGCTGTACTTGGGCAGTGCCCGCCGGGTGCCACTCAAGGCAATGGGCTGGATGGGCAGTTTCAGTTTATGGGCCAGTTCAAAGGCGCCGGGCTTGAACGGTTTCACGTTTCCGTCCGGCGACCGGGTTCCCTCGGGGAACATATAAACCGGGTTGCCCTGGCGCAAGGACGCTTCGCAGTCTGCCATCATCTGGCGGATACTCTCCTTGTCGCCCCGTTTCAGACGGATATACCGGTTCAGGGTCATGTTCCACCCCACAAAGGGAAGCCGGAAAATCTCGATCTTGGAAACCCACTTGAAATGGGTAAACAGATTGAATGCCACCAGGATGTCCAGCTGGGACTGATGATTGGAGACGTAAATCCGATTGCCTGTTTTCGGAATCTTGTTCCGGCCGGTCAGGGTCAGTTTCCAGACCGGCATCACCCAGATATAATGAGCGCCCCACAGACAGGTGAATTGATGCAGTACCCGGAGCCGGTGGTCGAAGGGCCGTGTGATCAGCCAGATCAGGACTGCCAACGGAAACATCAGGGCGCAGGTTATGCAGATATAGGCCAGAAACAGAATGGATACGGTTCGGTTCAGCATCGTCTCCCCCTCCCAGTTGATTCTCTTGAAAAGCAAACAGTGCGTTGATTTTTTCTCTTGCCCGGTCAGCGCAGGCCCCCCGGACACCTGAACCCAGCTTACCCGGGGATACCCCCTGAAATCAAGCCTTACCTCGGACAGATGAAAAGCGGCAACCGGTGGTATGTGCCACCCGCAGCGAATATGCCCTCGACAACTGTTTTTTACGGGACTATACTGGGCTAGCCATGAAGGTGAAACAGGGCGGTACGGCGTGGACATTGAACCGCACGCCCTTTCGATCTTTCACTGCCCATTGAAACGGATCGCAAAAACCGAGGAAAAAGACAGTCCGGTGTTTCCGGGCCGTCTTTTGTTTGAAAAGAGACTTGTCATGCTGAGTTTGACCACCATCTGCCTGTTTTCCGCCGCCACCGTTCTGCTCGCCCTGACACCGGGGCCAGACATGCTCTATATCGCCACCCGGTCCCTTACCCAGGGACGCAGTGCCGGTGTTGTCTCCGCGCTTGGCGTACATGCCGGTGTGCTGGTGCATACCCTCGCTGCTGCGCTCGGGATCTCCGCCCTGATTGCCGCCTCAGCGGTTGCATTCAATCTCGTTCGATTTCTGGGTGCCGCCTATCTGATCTACATTGGCATCCAGGCCATGTTAAGCAACGGGGACGCCGTTGAGATAAAGGCCAGGGAACACAGCCGGCTGCGCGACATCTTTTATCAGGGACTTTTCACCAACATCCTCAACCCCAAGGTGATCCTTTTTTTCCTGGCCTTTCTGCCTCAGTTCGTCGATCCCTCAAAAGGCAGCACCGCTCTTCAGCTGCTCTCCCTAGGAATGCTCATGTTTTCTGTCTCGCTTCCCATTGATATCGCCATCGGCCTCCTCGGCGGCAGTGTCGGTAACTGGCTGAATCGGAACAAGGGGATCCGCCAATCCGGAAAATGGGTAACCGGTGCCGTGTTCGTTTCCATGGGCATCGGGACGGCGCTGTTCGGAGGCCGGGGGAGTTAGGGAAAATACCCGCAGGTCGCCGATCAGCACCCTAAAGGCCAGGTACTGGATCGTGCAGATCAGGGGGAATGCAGACAAACAGGGCTGTAGAACTGCCGTTAGTGGATCCACGTTTTCTGGATGTTTTGTATTCTCTTCAGACGGATAAAATGATATTATAAACAGGTTTGATCATCGCTCACTGTCAGACGGTCACCCCTTCACCTTTAACGGAATGCCGGTACAGGCTCCCTATCGGCCCATACCGTATGCGGCCATACGGTATGCCCCTGTACGCCGCTAAAAAAGAGCGCCGGCTATTCAACCAATACGGATGCTGACTATGACGCCCCGTCCACCAATGGAACCGATCCTGAAAAAATGCATCCTCTACTTTTCCATCTGCCTCTTCTGCTTTTGTTTACTGATCATGCTGCATTTCGCTGTGCAGACCCATATCACCCGTATCACTGCCATGGAAGCAAACGAACAGGCACAGATGCGTCTTTTCGCGTGGATTGGCGGCGGGGTCAGCCTGCTGACGATTTTCGTCATTCTCACCTTCGGTGCATGGATCATGCACGGCATCAGAGGCATACTCGCTGAGCGGAAACAGGCACAGAAAGCCTTGCTGGCCACCAACGAAAACCTTGAAACCCTAGTGCAGAAACGGACCCGTTCCCTCAAGGCCGAAATCGACACCCGAAAAGACGCCGAAGCCCGCATGGCGGAACAGGCCAAATTTCTGACAACCGTAATCGAATCCCTGAACCATCCCTTCTATGTGATTGACATCAGCACCTTTGAAGTCGCCATTGCCAACGCGGCAGCCAAGCTTCAGTGGCGCACCGAGAAGCAGTACTGCTATGAGCTGACCCACAACCGTGACACCCCCTGCTGCAACGACGGCATCGACTGCCCCATCCGACGGGTCAAGGAAACCCATGCACCGGTGGTGATGACGCATCAGCACATTGTCCATGGGCAATGCCGGCATGTGGAAGTGCATGCGTATCCGATTGTTGATGAACAAAAAGAGATCGTTCAGGCCATTGTGTATACCCTGGATATCACGGACAAGAAAAAAGCGCAGGATGAACTGGAAAATTCACGAGATGCCCTTGAAAAGATGGTGGTCCAGCGCACCCGATCCCTTGAGACGGAAATCGAACACCGAAAATCCCTTCAGGACGGGCTGGAAAAGCGGGAACGGCATTTCCGGAAACTGATTGAAAATATTAATGATGTTATCCTGATCACCAGCCAGGAGGGCGTGATCCGGTTTGCAAGCTCTTCTGTCTTCCATGTGCTGGGATACACGTCCCAGGAGGTGACTGGACGCAGCCTGCTTGAATTCATCCATCCGGATGATCTAGAAGGCGTGAAGACGCTCACCCAGCGATTCATAAACGCCGATTCGGGCATCCTTCCCGAAGAGCACCGGATACTTCACAAAAACGGCAGCTACTGTATCATGGAATCCTCTCTGCGGTTCATGATCAATGATCCGGACATCAACGGCATCATCTTCACGTCACGGGATGTCTCTGTCCGGAAGTCCGCCGAACAGATGCAGAAAAAACTGCTGCTGGCAGTGGAGCAGGCGCCCAACACCATTATCATCACCGACATCAACGGCACCATCGAATATGTGAATCCGGCCTTTGAAGCGAATTCGGGATATGCCTCTGCGGAAGCCGTCGGAAAAAACCCGCGGATTCTCAAGTCCGGCGAGGTTGATCCGGCAGTATTCACCCACATGTGGGAAACCCTGAACCGGGGTGACATGTGGAAGGGGCAGTTCATCAACCGGAAAAAAACAGGGGAACTCTACAATGAAAACGTGGTGATGGTGCCACTCAAGGATGATAACGGAACCATCACCCACTATGTCGCCATCAAGGAGAACATCACCGAACTGGTACAGGCACGGGAGAAGGCCGAAGCAGCCACCATTGCCAAAAGTGAATTTCTGGCCAACATGAGCCATGAAATCCGCACGCCCATGAACGCGATTATCGGCATGACCCAGCTGGCACTGGCAACACGTCTCACCCCCCGGCAATACGATTACCTGACCAAAATTGACCAGTCGTCCAAATCCCTTCTGCAACTGATCAACCAGCTTCTCGTCTTTTCAAAGGTGGAGGCTGACAAGCTCGAGCTGGAACAGGCACCCTTTGACCTGAACGCCATGCTCTCAGAGGTCAATGATATTCTAGCCATAAGGTCCTCCCAGAAAACCGGGCTGGACATCTTTTACGACATTTCAACAGATCTTCCCGTAACTGTGATCGGAGACGCCTTACGCCTCAAGCAGATCCTCATCAACCTGGGGGAAAATGCCATCAAGTTTACGGATAAGGGCGAGATCTTCATCCGTATTGAGATGACAGCCCAGACGCGCGAATATACGGATATCCTGTTTGGCGTCACCGATACCGGGATGGGCATGTCCGAGGACCAGCTCGCCCGTCTGTTTCAGGCGTTTTCCCAGGCCGATTCCTCGATTACCCGTCAATACGGAGGAACCGGACTGGGGCTGGCCATCTGCAAACGGCTGGTTGAACTGATGGGCGGGAATCTGCAGGTGGAAAGCTGCCTGAATACAGGAAGCCGTTTTTTCTTCAGCATCCGCTTTAAAGTTCCAGCCGGGACCCGCTGTTTCAGAGACCAGTGGGGACAGCTGAAAGATGAACAGATCCTTTTGATATCCGCCAATATGTCGCTGCGCCATGTCATTGAAAACCTGGCGCTCTCCGTGGGTGCCAGTGTGACAACCGTGGACTCGGAACGGGAGGGCATAAACAGGTTCACAGCGGCCTCCCGGACGTCCCGGCCGTTTCAAACCCTCCTCATTGATCACCGGCTGCCGGATTCAGACGGCATCAACGTAGCCCGGAAACTGGCGGCACCCGCAAACGGTACCCGGCTGTTTCTGTTAACCCGGCTGACAGATGACCGCCTCGAAACCCTCAGTGAAGAACTGGCGGTATTCAGCGGTATCCTGACCCTGCCCCTGCTCCCGGATCGTCTGATCACCGCACTGAAAACCCGGACCCGGCTGCCCCTGTTTTCGTCAGACACCCGGAAACAGCATCTGATTTCCCCTGAACGGGTGGAAGCGATTCAGGGTGCAGATATTCTCCTTGTGGAAGACAATCTGATAAACCAGGCGTTTGCCGTTGAAGTGCTCTCTTGTGCCGGATGTTCCGTGACCGTTGCGGAAAACGGCCGTGAAGCACTCGAACGGGTACGCGAAAAAGACTATGATCTTGTGCTGATGGATGTTCAGATGCCGGTGATGGACGGCCTTCAGGCAACCCGCAGGATACGAAGAATCAAATCATCCGAGGCCCTGCCCGTGATCGCCATGTCTGCCGGTGCCATGGCTGCGGACATGGAAAAAGCCCACCACGCGGGGATGAACGATTTTATCAGAAAACCCATTGAGATTCATTCGCTATTCGATGTCCTTCTCAAGTGGATCCCCCATACCGGCAGGATGGCGTCAGGCATTTCCGAGGCCGTTGAGACACGCGAAAAGACCGATCTCCACATCTCCGGAATCCACACCGCACAAGGGATCATCCGGTGCGGCGGCAACACGGATCTGTACAGGCAATTGCTGTCCCGGTTCCTGACCGCACATAGCCGGACCCCAGCCATGCTCACGGCAGCCATCGGCAAACAGAACCTGCCGGCAGCAGCCCGTCTGCTTCATCAGCTCAAGGGGGAATCCGGAAACATCGGTGCCGAAAGCCTCTATCAGGCGACGTGCGATCTCGAATCCGCACTGGAAGATGATGCAAAAAGGCCCCTGCTGCTGGCCGCATTCAACCAGCAGCTGTCGGCGGTGCTCGAGGCCATTGAGCAGGCGGCTCCGGTGCCTGAAACCGTCCGAAGCATCGCTGAAAACGCCGCCGCCGGCGGGACAGGAGAGCCCCTGCCGGTGGATGTCTGCAGTGACCTGCTCGAAACCCTGATACCCTACCTGGACCAGGGGGATCTCTCCAAATGCAGACAGTGCATGGCGGCCATCACCAACGCAGTCTGGCCGCCCCCCATGCGTAACGGCGTGCGGGATCTCGAAACCCTGGTCTCGAGATACCGTTACAAAGAAGCGCAGGCACAGGCCGAACAACTGATCCGACAGCTCAACCTGTCTGAAAACGGGCGCGCAGTTAACACAGGGCGGTGATAGATAACCTGTTTCAACCCCGTCCGTTTACAAAAAAATGACACGGTTTAAAATCTGCCTCAGAGAGCCTGAAAACACGTGTTGACTTTTCAGGCTTCGGTGATATGCAGGATTGATCTGCTCCTGCCACCGGCAGCCCCTTTTACGGAGCTCTGGATGTTTTTTCCGCGCATCCCCAGACACATTGTTTTCAGACCCGCATCCGCCCTGTCCCTTTTCTGGCGGATCGCCCGGCCCATGGTTATTTGTTTCGGGATTGCGGCCATGGGATATATGGCACTTCCCCCTGTCGTCAACCGGTGGATCCTTCCGGAAATCAACACCCGCCTCACCGGCGTCCGCATTGACACCCGTGTGACCCACCTCTCACCTTTTGAAATCCGCATGGCAGAGACACAGGTTCATCTGGACCTCCTTCCAGATCCGGTCACCCTCACAGGCGTGCGTATCCGCTTCTCTCCCCGGTCTCTGACAAACGGCCGGGTGCGGGGCATCACTCTGACCGGCCTGCGGGTTCCTGTCCCGAAAACCCTTCCCCAGCCGTCGCCGTCTGCTTCGCACCCATCTGCGGCACCCTCCCTGGCGGAGCTGGCACAGACCCTCACGCGGCTGGGCACCCTGCAGGTGACGGAAAGCTGTCTTTGCCTCCCGGCAGCCTGGACCCACGGAAAAACCGGCCACCAGATTCCCTTTTCCCTCACCGCCGCCCCCACCGAGGCGGACACAACCCCATACCACGCCGAGCTGACCCTGCATCTCCGTTCCGCTGCCTGCCGGCTCACAGCAGCGCTGGATCAAACGCCCGATGCCTTACGCCTCTGGTTTGAACTGCCGGAGACGTCTCCGCTCATGTTTGCAGATATGATGCCGGAACTGCTCCCGTATCTTCCAGCCGGCATCACGGCAGAAGGCAGCCTGACCCTCAGCCCTGATACCATGACCCTTACCGCCGCCCACATCCGTGCCTGGGCAGATGTTTCAGCGCCGGCCCCCCTTGCCGCGCGGATCAGGGTGTCTCACCGGGAAGCAACCGCTGAAAACAGCCAGATTGAACTTGACATCACCCATGAAAAAGGGCAGGCATGGCAGCTCACCGCAGCGCCGTTCACCCTGGGGTTCACGGATTTTGCCATACCGCCTGTTGACTGCGAGCAATTTACCTGCAGCGTTGCGCCAGATACCCGGCCCATCACCGTGGACATGGCCTATCAGCTGAGGTCACCCCTTCCCGGCCCCCGGGACGGGATATCCAGGCTCACCGCAACCGGCACTATCCGCGGCTCCATTGACCCGGCATCCGGTGACTGGCAGTTATCTTCCCGGCCCAACCTGTCGGCCGGCACTGGTCATATCCATCTTTCAGGCGGTGGATATGACCTCAGCACCCCCTGCCCCGACTGCCGAATCACGGTCCGGGGAAACCGTGATTCGGCCGCGATCGACGCCCGGCTCAAGACCGGCCCTGTGAAAATGTCAAGTCCTGGGGTAACCGTTTCCGCAACCAGCACAGATATCCGCATGACAGGCAGCAAAAACCCGGATCTGGCAGCCCTGGACGTCACCGCAGCCACCACCGGCCCCGGGCTGGTCACCGCCCCGGGATCGGTCAGTTTTGCCGACATCCGCCTGAAAACGCAGATGACCGTTAAACCAGAGACCGGCATCTGCCTCACCGGCGTGTTCACTGGAGACAAGGGCACCCTCTGTGCTGAAGACCTGCCGCTGAAACTCTCCGGGATCACTGCCCGGCTGCCGTTTGCCTGGCCCGTCCGGAAATCCGCTGACCTGGGCACCATCGCCCTGCCGGACATCCGGTTCCAGGGGAAATCCGTAGCCAGTGCCGCCATCGGCTACCGGCTGATCGATGACAATGCCACGCTCTCCGCCACCCTTCAAACCCCCCTGATTCCAGCGCTGACAGCATCGGTTACCGGAGTTGTCACCGGGCCTTCCGCTGCCCTGTCCGCGACCATTGACTGGACGACATCCGCCCCGTTTGACCTCAGCCAGCTGCATCCGGCACTCACGAACATGACCTGGGAGGGCGGCATCCATACTTCCGCCAGCGCCCAACTGTCCCCGGATGGCGTAACCGGAACCGCCACCTGCACCCTTGACGCGGGACGGTTCACGTCTCCACAGGTGACAGCGGCAGGCATTTCCGGGGCCATCACCTTTCCCGAACTGCCAGAACCGTTCACCCTGCCGGATCAACAGATTCAGGTGTCAGAGATAACCGCCGGCCGCCTGCACCTGAAACAGGGATCCGTCTGCTTTTGTCTGGAATCACCCACCTCCCTGTTTATCGAACGCGCCGCTGTTAAGTGGTGCGGCGGGACGGTGGAGACGGCCGCCCTCCGCCTGGATCCAGCCATCGTAAAGTATGCGTCCACCCTCTACTGCGACCGCCTGAACCTGTCTGAACTCCTCGGGCAGCTGGGGGTCGGTGATGCTCAGGGCAAGGGGACGGTCAGCGGGAAAATCCCGTTCCGGTTTACAAAAACGCAGATCCGGTTTGATGATGGATTTCTCTATTCATCTCCGGGTGAGGGCGGCACCCTGCGCATGAATGCATCCGAAACCCTCCGCCTGGGCGGCGGTGATATGGCCGGGGTCTCTCAGATCGACCTTGCCACCGAGGCCCTGAAACAGTATGATTACAAATGGGTCAAGCTGCGCATCCATTCGGAAGCCGATGACCGGCTGCGGGTCAAACTCCAGTTTGACGGGAAACCGGCCACGCCCCTGCCGTTTGTCTTCAAACCGGAAGCCGGCGGCTTTGTCCGCGTCCCCTCAGGGAATTCGGGTTCCGTGTTTCAGGGGATCTCGCTTGATATCAACTTCAGACTCCCCCTGGAAGAGATCCTGCACTACCAGGGACTGATGAAAACCTTAGAATGAAACAGCCCGTTTTCGGGAAGGAAACCTCATGAAACCGCTATACGTAACGTTCCTGCTGCTCACCCTCGTCTGCCTGCCGGCTGCCGGTTGCAACACCCGCCATGCAGTGGAAATCAAGCCGGTGGAAGTCAAGCCCATCCATATCACCATTGATGTGAACATCAAGGTGGACCGGGCCCTGGACGACTTTTTCGATGACCTTGACGCGTACGAAGAAACTGTGGACCCGGCTGAAAAATAAATACGATAAGGAGGCTCCCCATGTATATCCGACTGAAACCAGCACATTTCATCGCCATTACGCTCATCGTCTGCCTGATGCCCGTTCTGGCGGTTTCCGGCGGCATCAAGGAACGGATGCGATCCCGCATTCCGGCCCTGAAAGTCCTCAAAGCCGAGGGTATTATCGGTGAAAACAACCGGGGGTATCTGGAATTCAGAGCCCCTGAGACCCAGAAACAGCTGGTCATGGCTGAAAATGCCGACCGTAAAACGGTTTACCAGGCCATTGCCAAAAAACAGGGCGCCACACTGGAACTCGTTGAACAGCTCAGAGCCAGACAGATTGCTGAAAAAGCACTCCCCGGCGTCTGGATTCAGCTGCCGGACGGCACATGGAAAAAGAAATAACAGCCACCAGCAACATATCCAAAAGGAGAAGACCATGACGAAGGTCCTTTCATTCTTTGGTATACTGATGCTGTCCTGGATCGTTCCATTTTCAGCCTTCGCAGTGGTACGCGCGCCAGAAGAGAATCCCCCGACAGTGGTGCTTCAAGCAAAAGAAAACCCGGCTGCCGAAAAGCCATTGACCCGGGACAGCACCCCTTCGACAGAGTGGGTGTATCACAAAACCAGTGATGGTGCGCATCCGGATGGCGTTGAACAGGCCATGACCTGGATGGTCAACAATGCCAGGCAGGATCCCCCTGCCGAAGGCATTTTTCTCGCCAATACCGGGGATGCGGATGTCATTTCCCACATCAACTACTTCAACGTCGATCTAACCATGATGCAAAGTGAATTCAACGCCATCGCGGCGTCTCCGCCGGCAGCCTTTGACCGCCGGTTGTACGCGGCAGCCAAGGCCCATTCCGACTATCTGATCTCCATCAACGGCCAGAATCATCATAACCAGTTCCAGCGCATTACCGACGCGGGTTTTTCCTATACGTCAGCCAGCGGGATTGTGTATTCCTACACCGAATCTGCCATTCACGGTCATGCCGGCTTTAACATCGACTGGGGCTATGGCAACGGCGGCATGCAGAACGGCCGCGGGCACCGCAAAGCCATCATGAACGATGGGGGTTACAATTCCTCTAACATCGGCTATGCCGCTGTGCCCGAGGATAACAGCGCGACCAGCGTCGGCCCCCTGGTGGTCACGGGAAACTTATGCCGTGCCGCTACGTGGAAAAGCAATCATTACAACCGCTTCATCGTCGGTACGGTGTGGCAGGATGCCAATGATGATGACATCTATAATCCGGGAGAAGGTTTGGCCAGCGTCCAGGTCATGCCCGATGTCGGCACGTTTTATGCCGTCACCGGGGATGCCGGCGGTTTCGCCATCCCCATACTGGCCGAAGGCACCTACCCGCTCACCATCAGCGGCGGCGAGGCCCCCTTCCCACTGAGAAAAACCATCACCGTCGGATCGGACAGCGTGCTGGTGGACGTGGATTACACCGACGAACCCCAGACGACGCCGGATGCCTTCACCCCCGGCCCATTGCTGCTGTTGTTGACAGACACGTCAGGACCGGAGGTGAAATAAGCCCATGTCCTTTTCCCCTGGAACCCCTCATGACACTAAAACCCGGAAAGTACTGCTCATCGGCTGGGACGGTGCGGACTGGAATGTCATCAACCCGCTGATGGATACAGGTAAAATGCCCCATCTCGAACGCCTGGTCAATCAGGGGGTGATGGGAAACATTTCAACCCTTTATCCGGAATTATCGCCCATGCTCTGGACGTCTATTGCCACAGGCAAACGTGCGTACAAACATGGGATATACGGATTTATCGAACCCATGCCCAACGGTGACGGCATCCGCCCCATCACCAACCTGTCCAGAAAAACAAAGGCCATCTGGAATATTCTCAGCCAGGAAGGGAAAAAATGTCATGTCATCGGCTGGTGGCCCTCCCATCCGGCAGAACCGATAAACGGGGTCATGGTTTCCAACCAGTATCAGCGGGCCCATGCGCCCCTGGATCAGCCCTGGCCCATGAAACCGGGCACCGTGCATCCCCCGCGGCTGATCAACAATCTGGCCGCGCTGCGCTGGCACCCGCAGAACCTTGAAGCCGGACACATTCTTCCCTTTGTCCCCAATGCCGCCCGCGTGAATCAGGACAGGGACCGGCGTCTGGAAACCATTGCCAGGATTATTTGTGACTGTTCCACCGTCCAGGCTGCCGCGCTGGCGATCATGCACCATGAACCCTGGGATTTCACGGCTGTGTATTTTGATGCCATCGACCATTTTTCCCATGGTTTTATGCAGTATCATCCACCGCGCCTGTCGTGGATCCCGCCCGAGGACTACGACATCTACAATACGGTGGTACAAAGCGGGTACATCTATCATGACATGATGCTCGGCCAGCTTCTGGCAGAAGCGGGTGACGACACCACCGTCATCCTGCTCTCGGACCACGGGTTTCTCTCCGACCACCGGCGCAGCCCGCACATCCCGGACGAACCCGCCGGCCCGGCGGCTCAGCACCGCCACCACGGCATTCTGGTCATGAAAGGTCCGGGGATCAAGCAGGACGAAATCATTCACGGTGCTGTTCTCCTGGATATCTGCCCAACGATTCTCTCGCTTTTCGGCCTGCCCGTGGGCGAAGACATGGACGGAAAACCCCTTGCAGCGGCGTTCACGCGGTCCCTTGATATCCAGACCCTGCCTTCCTGGGATACGCGGCCGGGAGATGCGGGCACCCACCCTCCGGAAACCTGCCTGGACCCCGCAGAATGCCAGGAAGCCATCCAGCAGCTGGTGGCGCTTGGCTACATTGATGAACCGGATGCGGACAAAGGCAGGGCCGTACAGGAATGCATCCGGGAGCTCAACTACAACCTGGCCCGGACCTATATGGATGCCGGCCGCCATGTTGACGCCATCCTGCTTCTGGAAAAACTCGCTGAATCGTGGCCGGATCAGTATCGATTCGGCCTCCAGCTTATCGGCTGCTACAAGGCCGTGGATCGGATCGAAGACGCGCAGGCCCTGCTTGATACCGTCATTGACCGAAAAGAAAAAAAGGCCGCAGAAGCGGCAACCGCCTTAGAAACGCTGCTTGGGTCATTAAAAGACAAACAACCGGCTGATCTGACGGAAAAAGAACAAACAGATCTCAGAGTGCTCCGGCAGGAAGCTGCCTTCAATACAGCGGTGGCTGACTACCTGCGGGCTGACCTCTTTTTTGCCGGGGGAGACCTGAAAAACGCCCTGAAGTATCTGACGTTTTCAGAAAACAAGGGCTATGACACCCCCCCGCTTCACCTCCTCAGCGGACATACCTGTCTGCAATTGAACCAACTGGACGGAGCAAAGGCAGCATTTCAGAGGGTCCTTGACCTGGATCCTGAAAACGCCAGCGCGCATATCGGCTTTTCCCGGGTTTACCTGGCAGAAAAAAAACATGCCCTTGCCGCCGACCACGCCATGACAGCTGCCGGACTGGATTATCAGCTACCGGCCGCTCACTACCTGCTGGGGATTGCGCTCACCCGCATGAACCGTATCCCCCGGGCCATACAGGCCCTGAAGGTTGCCGTTCACCAGAACCCCAATCACACGGATGCGTATCACGCACTGACAGATCTTTACAAAAACAACGTGAAAAACGCAGACATGGCAGACCGATATGCCGGCCTTGCCCGTGAAGCCGAAGCCCGCATCCGGCATCTGAAATCCGGCACCCTCGCGCCGGCCGTTGACCACCGCCGTTCACAGGACAGTGAACCCGCCGTTAAAGACGGTGTGCAGCATCCCCCGCTCCTGCCCGGAGAACTTGAGCAAACCATTGTCATTGTTACCGGGCTTCCCCGGTCCGGGACATCCATGATGATGCAGATGCTGGCAGCAGGCGGTCTGCCCGTTCTCACAGATGACCGCCGGAAGGCAGATCCCGGCAATCCCAACGGATATTTCGAATATGAACGGGTCAAACAGCTGGCCGCCGACAACCACTGGCTGGAAGCGGCAACGGGCCAGGCGGTCAAGGTGGTGGTTCCGCTGCTGGACGCGATCCGGAACGATCTCGCCTATCGGGTTATTTTCATGGAGCGGGATTTGGGCGAGCTGATCCGCTCTCAGGCAAGGATGCTGGAAAGAACGGGCCGAAAGGGTTCCGGGCTTTCGGATGAACAACTGGCCGGCGTTTATCACCGCCAGGTCCGGCGCAGCCAGAAAACCCTTCTGAAATCCGCCACGCCCCTGCTCTGTGTGTCCCACCGATCCTGTATTGACACCCCCGACGCCATTGTCCGGCAGGTTAACCGTTTTCTCGGCGGCAGTCTGGACGAAACAGCCATGATGAATGCCGTTGATGCAGGACTTTATCGGGAAAAGGGATCACACTAAAAAAACAGGTTCACGATTTTACCTGTTGTCAACAAATAGAATTGTCCGGTTTTAAAATACATAAACTGTCCGGTTTTGCTCCTTCCGTTTTTCTTCACTTTCAGGCCACCTCCAGGCCCTT
>PDTL01000003.1 GCA_002748835.1 Deltaproteobacteria bacterium | reverse complement strand
GTTTCTCACCTCAATAGTGCTTGTTTTGACCTTTTCTGCCTATCTGGCTTCACTTGCCAAGGTGTATGTCAGTATCGGGATGCTGGTACCTGCAGGTATTCTGGCAGCTCTGGCAGCGGATTATTTTATGACGCCGGTGCTGCTGGATTGGTTTCGGCCCTTTGCCAAGACAGCTCGACAAACGAAATGATGTGGATAGACACCGGAATACTTGGGGTGCTGAACGAAAGAACGCCAAGGGCAATGGACGAGTAGCATTGCATGTACATTTAAGTTTCTGTCAAAAAAACAAGGAAATAGGGACAGGCCCATGGGTTGAACGGTAACCGAGTAGTGTTCAAACCGGTTGTCATGGGTGACAATTGGAAGGTGGTGCAACTTTGCAGTGGCAATGATGATCCGATCCGCAGGATCTTTATGAAGAAAGGGGAGAGAGGCAGACCGTAAAGCGATTTCTCCGGTTACAGGGATCTCCACGAGATCATGAACCTCAAGGGCTTTATGATACCAATCTTCTGCTTCAATGGGCAGGTCATTTTTTTACGGGCAGCTTTACAGCCGATTTCCAGCGCTGTTGCAGCGCTTACATAAACAATGTCAGCAGCCTGGATGGCCTCTGATGTTTTTGCAGAAAGCCTGCCGCCGCCATTGACCAGCCAGATCAACCCGCAGGTGTCAAGCATTCTCTATACTGATGGTTTGCAAACAAGACGCCCAACCTGTTGTCATATGTGCTTTGGCGTCTTCTATAAAAAAAACTGCTTAGATTTCTCAGGATAATGTTTGGGCTTCGCCCGCGGTCGGCCCAACCGGTTATCCTCCCACAAACCGGTTATTGCTTCCATCCGCCGATCAGATGCAGATGCAAATGAAACACCTCCTGGCCCCCGCCCTTTTCCACATTGAAAAACAGCCGGTAACCGGATGTTTTCAAGCCTTCTTCGGCAGCCATCTGTTTTGCTGTCTGAAGCATCTCAGCCAGAATCGCGTTGTCTTCGGTGCTAATGTCATTGATGCTCCGGATATGCTTTTTCGGGACAATGAGCAGATGTACCGGCGCTTGGGGATTAATATCCCGGAACACCACCAGGGTGTCATTTTCGGCTAAAAACGTGCTCGGAATCTGGCCAGCGGCAATTTTACAAAAAATACAATCAGCATCCACAGCAGTATCCTCCTTTTTTTTGTTGACCCGGGGTAGACCGTTCTTTTAACTAGCGCACATGGCAGCCCTACCCCTCCATCACCCATCTCCCCCGCCGTGTGGGATGGTTGACGGCAGCCGCCAGGTGTTCCAAAAAATCTTGCCGTGAAATCTCGACACCGCCAAATCGTTCCAGGTGATCGGTGGTGACCTGACAATCGATCAGTTCAATCTCCTGTTTCTCCAGCCATGCCACGGCCTTGACAAATGCGGTTTTGGACGCGTCCGGCTGCAGAGAGAACATGGATTCACCGAAAAAGCACCGGCCGATGGAGACGCCGTACAATCCGCCAACCAGCTGTCCCTCGGCGTTCCATGCTTCAAAGGAGTGGGCAAATCCAAGTTGGTGCAGCCGGTGATAGGCGGCGATCATATCCGTCACCAGCCAGGTCCCGTCCTGAAAGGGCCGGGGCGTGTGTGCGCAGGCCGTGATGACCTGTGAAAAAACCGTATCCGCTGTTATCCGGTAACGCCCTTTGCGGATGCTTTTTTTCAGGCTTCTCGGGATATGAAGCTGCTCAGGAAACAGGACCATGCGCGGATCCGGGGACCACCAGAGAATCGGCTCATCCTCTGTGTACCAGGGGAAAATTCCCAGCTGATATCCCAAAAGCAGGCGCTCTGGTTTCAGATCACCGCCCACAGCCAGCAGGCCATCCCTTCGTCCCTCCAGAGGATCGGGAAATGCCAGTGCGTTGGACAGGCGATAGATGGGACGGTCCCGATCATCCATGCGTGTAGCTGCTTCCTTTTCCACGACACCGAAACCGTTCTCCGTTAACACCGGATAAAAGCCTTGGATCACGCGATAAAATTAAATGTGAGCCTGCCTTTTCGGCATCCAATGGAAACCGTGCCCCCGCCTTTGGAGAGGATGCCGAACAGAACTTCATCTGCAATGGCGTCCTTGATTTCCACCTGGATCACCCGGCTTAGCGGACGGGCGCCATACCGTTTGTCATAGCCTTTTTCCGCAAGGTACCGACGCGCGGCCGCAGACAGCCGGAGGGTCACGTTTTTGTCCGCCAGCTGCTGGCGGATCTCAACCATCATTTTTTCCACGACCTGTTCCATGACGGGCAGATCAAGTGCAGAAAAGGGAATCACCGCATCCAGCCGGTTTCGGAATTCCGGACTGAAGGTTTTTTCAACCGCGCCCATGCCTTTGGCGGCCACATCCCTATCATCACTACCGAAGCCGATCTGTTTCACACTCATTTCCCGGGCCCCGGCATTGGAGGTCATGATGATGATCACATTCCGAAAATCCGCTTTTTTTCCGTTGTTGTCTGTGAGGGTTGCATAATCCATGACCTGAAGCAGGACATTATAGATATCGGGATGGGCTTTTTCAATTTCATCCAGAAGCAGCACCGCATGCGGGTGTTTCCGCACCTGTTCGGTAAGCATACCCGACTGCTCAAACCCCACATATCCGGGAGGGGCGCCGATCAATCGCGCCACCGCATGTTTCTCCATATACTCACTCATGTCAAACCGGATAAATTCCACACCCAGCTGCGCGGCCAGCTGTCTGGCGGCCTCTGTTTTTCCCACCCCCGTCGGACCGGTAAACAGAAACGACCCCACGGGCCGGTGCGGGACGCCCAGGCCGGCCCGGGAGCGTTTGATGGCAGTGACCATGGCGTCCAGTGCCGCATCCTGACCGAACACCACGCCCTTGAGGCGTTTTGCAAGTCGGGCCAGCTGTGATCTGTCGTTTCGTGAGACAGTTTGCGGCGGAATCTTGGCCGTACGGGCCACAATCGCTTCCACGTCAGCCACTTCGACCCGCTGACGGCTGGCGTCATTTAAAATCCGCAGAAAAGCGCCGGCCTCATCGATCACATCAATGGCCTTGTCCGGCAAATAGCGTTCGTTGATATATTTAGCAGACAGATTCACCGCCGCTTCCAGCGCAGCCGGTGCATAGGTGATCCCGTGATGCGCTTCATATCGGTCCTTGAGCCCTTTTAGAATCTCGACAGACGCCTCAATTGACGGTTCCATTACCTCAATTTTTTCAAATCGTCTGGAGAGCGCACGGTCTTTTTCAAAATTGTTCCGGTACTCCTCGTAGGTGGTTGAACCGATGCACCGCATGTCTGACTGGGTCAGGGCCGGCTTCAAAATATTGGATGCATCCAGGGATCCGCTGCTCGTTGCACCGGCGCCGACAATGGTATGAATCTCATCGATAAACAAAATGGCGTTGTCAATTTCTTCAAGGGCTTTCAGCACCCCTTTGAGCCGCTGCTCAAAGTCTCCCCGGTATTTGGTCCCGGCAAGAGCGGCGCCCAGATCCAGTGCGTAGATGCTGGCATCAGCCATCACCTCGGGAACATCGCCCTCATAGATCCGCTGGGCAAGACCTTCCACAATGGCGGTTTTTCCCACACCCGGGTCGCCGACAAATACCGGATTATGCTTTCTGCGCCGGGCCAGCACATGGATGACGCGCTCCAGTTCAGTTTCCCTGCCGATCAGTGGATCAATGCGGCCGTTGGCAGCCTTGTCAATCAAATCCACGGTAAATGCTTTCAGAGGATCGATCTTTCCCTTTCGATGTGACATCCGCTCTTCCGGTCGCCCGGATTCCGTAAACGACGACGGTTTTCCCGCTTCCCTTGACGGCATCCGGTGGGAGATATAATTGAGTACTTCCAGCCGCGTCAGGCCTTCATCTTCCAGAAAAAACGCGGCATGAGAATGATCCTCCTGAAAAATACTGGCCAGGATATCCCCGATTGTGACCTCCTGCTTGTCCGCAGACCGGGCGTGATTCACGGCCCGCTGAATCATCCGCTGAAAACCGACGGTCTGCTGGAGCACGTATTCGGTCTCTTCCGGCACGCTGTCAAGCTTGGTATCAAAGTAATGCCGAAGCCGTGATTTCAGGGCATCCACATTACCACCGCAGCTCTCTACAATTTCAACTCCCTTGCCGTCATGCAGAATGGCAAACAGGACATGTTCGACACACACATACTCGTTCCGTCGCCGCTTGGCTTCGCGTACGGCAAATCCGAGTGTTGCGCTGAGTTCTTTGCTGATCATAAACGGTTAAACCTTTTCCATGGTGCATTTCAGCGGAAACTGCTCTGCGGCCGCGCGGTGCATGACCGTATCCACTTTTGTCTCCGCCACTTCAAAGACGTAGATACCGCACATACCGATACCGTGATGATGCACGCTGAGCATGATCCGCGTCGCCTCTTCGAGAGACTTCTGAAATACCGTCATCAGGATCTCGACCACAAAATCCATGGTGGTATAGTCGTCATTGTGAAGAAGCACTTTGAACATGGGTGGTTCAGCAGTGGACATATCCTGATCCGCTGCTGTTTTTTCCCTGACATCCGGTTCATAGACGTTC
Source organism: Deltaproteobacteria bacterium (assembly GCA_002748835.1). Taxonomy (GTDB): domain Bacteria; phylum Desulfobacterota; class Desulfobacteria; order Desulfobacterales. The sequence continues at coordinate 31,216 of PDTL01000003.1, read as the reverse complement.
ATGTCCGAATATCCTTATTCACGGGTTCCCCTGTCATCCGTTCTTGAGTCATCATAGGAGCTGGGCAGTTCAAAATCAAGCACCACAGCATTTTTTGAATTTTTTACCACTGCCGCAGGGGCAGGGATCGTTTCGTCCGACCTTGCTATCTGCACGAACCGGGGTTTTCTTTTGCTCACTCGCATCGCCGTGGGAAAAATTCAGTTTCTGTTCTTCTTTTGCCTGCATCGTTTCAAGGGGATGAGACGCGGCGAGCTGAATCCGGAAGAGAATACCGAGTATTTCCTCCTTGATCCGGACAATCAGGTCCTGAAACATCTTGAACGCTTCTTTTTTATACACCAGAAGCGGATTCTGCTGGGCATATCCCCGAAGCCCGATTCCCTCTTTGAGATGATCCATGTTGAGCAGATGATCCTTCCACAGATTATCCACAGTCTGAAGCACAAAAAAGTTTTCGATCTGACGAAACCGTTCGATGTCAAAGGCGGTTTCCTGCTGTTCATACCGGGCTATGGCCACCTCATACAGCCGGTTTCCCAGCTCCCCTTTTTCCGCACCGGCAAACGGCGTGTCGTCGACCAGATCGATAGCGAACTGCTGCAGAAACATCTCTTTTGCCATTTCCATATCCCAGTCCTTGGGTTCTGCCTGAAACCCGCCGGCACGTTCGGCGATCTCATCACATTTTTCCGCAATCATGGACGTGACAAATTCCCGCAGATTCTCTCCGGTCAAAGCCTGGCGACGCTGTTTATAAATGACCTCCCGCTGCTCATTGATCACGTCATCATACTCGATGAGCTGTTTACGGATATCGAAGTTATGCCCTTCGACCTTTTTCTGGGCATTCTCAATGGCCCGGCTGATCATCCGGTGCTCGATGGGTTCCCCGTCTTCCAGCCCCAGCCGTTCCATGATACTGGATATGCGCTCACCACCAAAGATCCGCAGGAGGTCATCCTCCAGGGCCAGGAAGAACCGGGAAGAACCGGGATCTCCCTGACGGCCGGAGCGGCCCCGCAGCTGATTGTCGATCCGGCGGCTCTCATGGCGCTCCGTGCCGATAATATGGAGCCCGCCGAGTTCCAGGACCCCTTCACCCAGCACAATGTCTGTCCCGCGGCCGGCCATGTTCGTGGAGATGGTCACCGCACCCATCTGTCCGGCCTGGGACACAATCTGTGCTTCCTGGCTGTGATGCTTTGCATTGAGCACGTTGTGGGGCACCCCCCGACGCTTGAGCTTCCGGCTCAGGCTTTCAGAGACATCGATGTTCACCGTACCCACGAGCACCGGCTGACCGGTTTTGTTGCAGGCAATGATCTCTTCGATCACCGCGTCAAATTTCTCCTTGCGGGTCTTGTAGATGCTGTCTGCATAGTCTTTCCGGATCATGGGCAGGTGGGTCGGGATCACCAGCACCTCAAGACCGTAGATTTTGTAGAATTCCTCTGCTTCGGTCTCTGCCGTACCCGTCATGCCGGACAGTTTATCATACATACGGAAATAGTTCTGGAACGTGATGGTGGCAAGGGTTTGGTTTTCATTTTCGATCTTGACGTTTTCTTTGGCTTCCAGTGCCTGATGCAGCCCGTCAGAGTACCGGCGGCCCGGCATGAGCCGACCGGTGAACTCATCAACGATGACCACCTGGCCGTCTTTCACAATATAGTCCACATCCCGTTTGAACAGGGCATGGGCCTTGAGCGCCTGGTTTACATGGTGCAGGAGATCCATATGCTTGGGATCATACAGGTTTTCAACCTTCAGCAGTTTTTCAACAGCCTGAACCCCTTCCTCGGTCAGGGACGCAGACCTGGCCTTTTCATCCACCGTGAAATCATCGTCTTTTTTCAGGCGCGGAATCAGGGTGTTAACCTGATAGTACAGAGAGGTCGATTTTTCAGCAGGCCCTGAAATAATCAACGGGGTTCGCGCCTCGTCAATGAGAATACTGTCCACCTCGTCAACAATGGCAAACTTCAGATCCCGCATGACCAGGGTTTCTCCGGAAAATTTCATATTGTCCCGAAGATAGTCGAACCCGAATTCATTGTTGGTGCCGTAGGTGATATCGGCCCGGTAGGCCGCAATACGCTCGGCATCGGTTTTTCCATGGACAATGGTGTCCACGGTCAGGCCGAGAAACCGGTACAGTTTTCCCATCCATTCCGCATCCCGCTGGGCCAGATAATCGTTGACCGTCACCACATGCACGCCGTTTCCGGACAAGGCATTGAGATAGGCCGCCAGGGTGGCCACCAGGGTTTTCCCTTCACCGGTCTTCATTTCCGCTATTTTGCCGGAATGGAGGGTCATCCCCCCGATCAGCTGGCAGTCATAATGCCGCATGTGGAGCACGCGCCGGGAGGCTTCCCGTACGGTGGCAAAGGCTTCAGGAAGCAGATCATCCAGGGTTTCACCGGCCTTCAGCCGCTCACGGAAAAGCGCGGTCTGCCCTGTCAGCGCTTCATCCGTCATCTGCTCCATCTGAGGTTCCAGGGCATTGATGGCAGCCACCACCGTGCCCAGGCGTTTGATGTCACGCTCCGCCTTGCTGCCAAAGAGTTTTGTAAACAATTTCATGATCATCAGGCGTTCATCCTTAAGTATACATAGAAATCTATCGATTCAGGGTCATCGGATCACCGGATGCCTGCCGGTATGCGGTCACAAGTGCGCCACTGAAACAGCACAGGAAACAGGACCAGACAATGATAAACCTTAATTGAGTAAAATGATTTTTTACATTTGTCAAGATCACCCTCCCAGGGTAAAACAGGGTAACCGCATTTGGAAATCAACGGTCCGTATTTTCGGATTTAAATTCTGCCCCGGGAATTGACACCGCCTGCGCCATACTTTACGATCCCTTTTATGATCAATACATCCAAAACAGAGAGGATCCGAACCGCCATGCGCCGATTCAGACGCTCCGTATCTCCGGATACGGCTGTGTGCAAAGCGTGTCAGGGGCCGTTGACCCTGGTCCGCATGTGACAGAAAACCATTCTTCGCTGCAAGTCTTGCAGCGCTGTTTTTCCTGTAGAGCACTATGCGGACAAAATGGACGATATTCTCGAAGACATGCTGGCCTCGGTGCCGGTGAATCGTCTATGATCCCTGCGTCCGCTGTGTCTTTGATTCCTGAACGCAATTTTCTCGTACGGCTTGAATATGACGGCACCCCGTTTCAGGGATGGCAGGTGCAGCCGGATGTCCCGACCATCCAGGGGGCCCTGGAGACCGCCCTCAGCCGGATGACCGGACAGGCGGTGGTCGTGGCCGGGTCTGGCCGCACCGATGCCGGTGTTCATGCACGGGGCCAGGCGGCCAGCTTTCAGTGCCAGGTCCGATTCGGACCGGACGCCTTTGTCCGCGGGTTGAACAGTCTGCTGCCTGACGCCATTGCCGTAATCGAGTGCAGAGAGGTCCCGCTTTCCTTTCATGCCCGCTTCAGCGCCATCGCAAAAACCTATGTCTACCAGATACGCAATCACCCCATCCGCAGTGCCCTGAGCCGGCAAACCGCCTGGCACCGGCCGGTCTTGCTGGATGTGGCGGCCATGCAGACAGCAGCAGACCACCTCATGGGCACCCATGATTTCGCCTCTTTTGAGGCCACCGGGAGTCCGCGGTCTTCCACGGTAAGAACCCTGACCCGGGCCGTATGGTCAACAGACGGAGACGATCTGCTGTTCACCATCACCGGTGACGGATTTCTCAGATATATGGTCCGAAATATTGTGGGAACCCTGGAATGGGTCGGCAATGGCCGGCTCTCACCCGATGCCCTGCCTGACATTATTGCCGCTGAAAACCGAACCGCAGCCGGTCCGACCGCACCGGCGCATGGGCTGTACCTGCAAGACGTCGTCTATCCGGACGCAGTCTTCACCCTCCCCCCGTAACCCGCAATCCTGGGGGTGCAGGGGGATCATCCCCCTGCCCGCCGGAGGCAAGGGGGTCATTTGTTGACCTTCAGGGTTTAAGTTCTTTGTTGGCTTCCATGTCAAACCACATGGCAAAGAGCACAAACTGATTGGCGCTGATAAAGGCGGTCATGGCAGCCAGGGCGTTGATGGACGGGATTACCCCGGCAACAACCCAGATCCAGACCATCCGGCAGGAGAGAAAAAAGGTCAGGAGGCCGAAGACGCCGCCCAGGCCGTAGAAAAAGACCAGGGGATGGAAATCCCGGATGATGTATTTTTCCTTGAGGCGCCAGAAAAACCGCCGGAAGAGCAGCCACCCGATGGTAAAAATCACCTTTTTCACCTTGATACCGGAAACTTCGCCCACGTTATAAACAGGCTCCACGGGTACGTCCGCCACGCGGAAGTTGCTCACATTCAGGAGAATCAGGAGATCATTGGGCTGGCCGTAGCGCGAATACATCCGGTCCCAGTCCACGGTCCGGAGGGCCTGTTTGTTGATGGCCGTATAGCCGGACTGGAAATCCGAGACATGCCAGTACCCGGACACGATTTTGGTCAGAAGGGAGAGAAAAGCCGTTCCCAGGAACCGGATTTTCGGCATGGTTTCATAGGCTTTTCCGCTGAAAAACCGGTTACCCTTTGCATAGTCGGCTTTCCCTTCCGCCACCGGATCCAGCAGCAGGGGCAGGTCTGCCGGATCCATCTGCCCGTCTCCATCCATACGCACGGCAATATCCAGATCCTGCTCAATGGCCCAGCGATAGCCGCTGACCAGCGCACCGCCGCACCCTTTGTTTTCATCGTGATTCAGGAGGATGACCCGGGGATCGCTGGCCTGCTGCTGTGCCACCACAGCGGCCGTGTTATCGGTACTGGCGTCATTGACGATGATCATAAAATCAACAAAGTCAGGCAGGGTATCCATGACCCGTTGAATCTGCGTTCCTTCGTTATACGCCGGAATAACCACGCCAACGGATTTACCTTTATACACGCGTCAATCTCCTCAACAATCCGGTCAGGACGCCCGTTTGAGCTGCTGGACCTGCTGGTTGTAGAAAGCAATCACCGCCCGCCGGGTGAGCATGCCGATAAGGACAGATGGATCATCTTCATCCACCACCGGCAGGCTGTCAATGTTTTTGCGCGTCAATTTGATAAGGACCGTATTGAGATCCTCGCCCGGACGGGTAACAATCACGTTCCGGGTCATGATATCCCGCATGATGATCAATGGCTCGATGGCTTCGGAAAAGAGCACGCCACGAATATCTGTACTCGAAAAAATCCCCACCATCCGGTCATCGGCATCCATGACAGGGAAATAGTGCTGTTTGGTCTCGGCAAAAAACGGTTTAAAATCTGAAAATCGCATCTCTTGGTGCACGCAGGCAACATCCTGAAACAAATGCGTTAAATCTTTCACCTGGATCGATTGCAGCACGTCAACCATAAACTCACCGGCATGGGCCGGCGAATTCACCCGTGATTTTACCTGTTTTTCGTAGATGGTCCACTGCTGGGCGATCATGTAGGTCACTGAACAGACCAACAGGCTGGGCAGGAGCAGATGATAGGAGTTGGTCATTTCACTGACAAAGATAATGGTCGAAATGGGCGTATTAGAGACGGCGGTGAAGAACCCAGCCATTCCCACAATGACAAAAGCCCCCGGATGGGTCACCACCCCAGGGATCAAAGAATGGAAGACCAGGCCCACCGCCCCGCCGATGGCCCCGCCGATGACAACAGACGGCCCGAACACCCCCCCGCTCCCGCCCGAACCAATGGAAAAGGAGGTGGTGAGGATTTTTCCAAAAGCCAGTACCAACAAAAACCCGATGGTCTGGTGATTGTAGATGGCGTCCTGGACATACCCGTACCCAAAGGCCAGGGTAAACGGGAAGAAAAAACCGATACCGCCGGTGCAGAGGCCCCCGATGGCGGGCTTGATGTGATTGGGAAGCTGCAACTTCCCAAACAGGGCCGTGATGCCATAAAAAGATTTGATATACACAACCCCGGTGCCCATGAGTATCACGGCCAACACCAGATAGGGGCCCAGTTCCAGGGGGTTATGAAAGACGAATTCAGGCGAACTGAAGAGCGATCCCCAGCCAAAGGCCAGGCAGAACACGCAGTAGGCCACCACCGAAGAAATGCCGGCCGGGATGATGACTTCCGATTCAAACTCCGGATCCTGGTACAGCACCTCGGCTGCAAACAGTGCTCCCGCCAGGGGTGCGCGGAAAATACTCCCGACCCCGGCACCCATACCGGCAGCCATCATGATGCGCCGATCCCGGTGGGAGAGGTTGAGTCGGGTTGCGAGAAACGATCCGAACCCGGCCCCGATCTGGGCAATAGGTCCCTCCCGTCCGCCAGAACCGCCGGTGGTCAGGGTGATTGACGAGGCAAGGGTCTTGATGATGGGAATCCGGCCACGGATAAACCCGCCTTTGTTGTGATAGGCATCAATGGCCGCATCGGTTCCATGGCCTTCAGCTTCCGGTGCAAACGTATAAACCAGAAAACCGCTGACCATACCGCCCAGGGCCGGCAGAATAAGCAGGAGCCACCGGTTGAAAGGGGTATTGGTGGGGAGCAGCAGGGAATGCTCACCGGCCGGAGCCGGCGGCCGGTATCCGGCAAAGGCGTCCATGAAATAGTGAACACCCAGTTCGCAGAGCACATGAAACAGGATGGATCCCAAACCGGCGATCAGGCCGATGAGAATATAGTAGCATGCCCATTTGCCGGGCAAGGCAAACCGGAGGTTGGGTACCGCGTCCGCGCGACGCATGAGAAATGACCGCAGCCGTTGAGAGACATCCATGAGGTGCCGCCTCCTTGCATTGAATCCTGTGGGGCAGCCACCTGGCAGCGGCTGCCGTAGTCTGGTATCAGGCCGTACGGGTCAAATCGTCAATCCCATCCAGAATCCGATCAAATAGCGCGGGGATCTGATTTATTTCCAGGCAGGAAAACGCCACCCGGAGCGAACGTTCACCAATGGCAATGAGACCAATACCATAGGTATCAAGCAGATGAGTCCGAAGCGCTTCTGCGTTTACCGTCTTCAGCTTCAGACACATGAAATACCCGGAGTTGAAGGGGTAGGGTTCCCACGCGCGATCAAATTTTGTGTCGCTGAGCACTGCTTTCACATGGTCTGCCCGTGCTTTAAGCGTGTCGTTTTTTTCTTGTGCTTCACTGGCAAACGCCGGATGGTTGAGCGAATTGAGCACAATGGTCTGGCCCAGGTGGGACGCATTGGAAATGTTTCCCCGAATGCAGCCGGCGGTCTTCTGCTCCAGGGCATCATACACAGCCGCCGGATCTCCGGATATGGGAATGCCGTAGGTGATAAATCCCACGCGAAGACCCCAGACATAGTTTTCCTTGGTGGCTGCATCCATCTTAATAGCCAGCAACCGGTCGCTTGCCGTGGCCAGGTGACCAAACAGGGACTCCTGCAGGGAATTTTCATCAAAGAACAATCCGAAGTAGGCGTCGTCGAGAAGCACGATGACTTGCTTTCCCCTGTCTGCGGTGTCTTTGAGAATGCGGACCAGTGCCGCCCCTTCCTGTTTACTGGCCGTATATCCGGTGGGGTTATTGGGAAAATTAAGCAGGACAATGATTTTTTCCCGCACTGCGGCCAGTTCAGTTACCGCTGTTTCAAACCCCGGAATATCCATGCCGCCGGTTTCGGAAAAAAGCGGGAAGGCATGCAGTTCAGCCCCCCGTTTTACGGAAAATACCATATTATAATTCCCCCAGTAGAGGTCGGGCAGCAGAATGGCATCTCCCGGATTCACCCACATGTCAGCCACCGTACTGATGGCATGGGTCAGACCACAGGTAACCACCGGCAGGCTGGACGAAAAGTGCCGCATGGCCGGGTTCTTTTCCAGTTGCGCCTCCTTCCATGCCTTTCTCAAGGCCATCACACCAAAGGAAGACGCATAGGTCAGCGCGCTTTCAGCGGGGATTCCGTTCAGCTGCTGTTCAACGGATGGAAAGGTCATCACTTTTTTCCCCTCGGTGGCAATCCCGATGGTGGCGTTGATCGTGTGAGCTTTTTCTTTGGCTTCAGCGCTCTGGGAGAGAATCCCTTTGGGAAAAAACAAGCGCTTTCCCATGTCTGAAAGCATGGAAAAGAGATGGGGGTGTGCGGCGTTGATGGTGGTGTTCAATTGTTCGGCAAGCGGATGCATGGATCGTATCCCGGGTCCCCTGAAACGGTTGGTCAGCTGTTTCTTGATTTTCGGCTGGCGGCCTTTCAGGATCCGCCTGCCCTGCTTGAGTCCATTGTTCAATACGTTTCACGGACGCTGATGTCAAGAAAAACCGGGTGGCTGGAAATTGGGCCGTTTTTTTTAGGACGGTCAGGTCCTTCGGGTCTTCTTGATTTTTCATCCAAAGCCTGACACAGTACCCTCTAATAAGTGAAGCATAAGTTACGACATGATGACCCGAATCAGGCAAGTACTTCCATGCACGTATTAAATCAGGCAAGAGACGTCCTGGCCCTTGAGGCCCGAAGCATTCTCGAACTCATCGACCGGCTGGACGCCGGATTTGAAAGCGCCGTCGACATCCTGTACCAGGCCACCGGCCCGGTGATCGTTGCCGGTATTGGAAAATCCGGGCTGATTGGCCGAAAAATAGTCGCCACCCTCAACAGTACCGGCACCCATGCCGTATTTCTCCACCCGGTCGAAGCCATGCACGGCGACCTGGGCATGGTCACAGAAGCCAGCCCGGTGCTGGCCATCTCCAACAGTGGCGAAACAACCGAACTCACCACACTGATCCCCGTGCTCAACGCCCGCGGATGCCCAGTGATCGCCCTGACAGGAAATCCAGCATCCACGCTTGCCCGCATCAGTACCGTGGTCATCGACGTGGGCGTTGAAAAAGAAGCCTGCCCCATGGGCCTTGCCCCCACATCCAGCACCACCGCTCAGCTGGCCATGGGGGATGCCCTTGCCGTTGCCCTTATCACGCAAAAAGGTTTTACCGCTGCAGATTTCAAAAAAGTGCACCCGGGCGGAGCCCTGGGCCAACGTCTGTCCGGCGCTGTACGGGATGTGATGATCACCGGTGAAAAAATTCCCCTGACCCGCCTCACCACCCCCCTGCCCGACGCGATCCGACGGCTGGATGCCATGAAACTGGGCAGCATCCTTGTTCAAACCGATACCGATCTGCTTGCCGGTATTATCACCGACGGAGATGTCCGGCGGTTTCTGGTCCGCAACGGAAAAATCGAAACCGCCACTGCAGCCGATGCCATGACCGCCTCACCGCGGGCGGTCACCAGCGACACCCAATTATTTGAGGCCCTCAATCTCATGGAAACGCATCAGATCACGGTTCTGCCCGTTATCGACAAACACCGCCGGCCCTCCGGGATTCTTCACCTGCATGATATTCTCGGCAAAGGCGCGGTGAACTTCTCAGGAGCTGCCCGATGATACTGCCCGATCACCTGCCCACACAGATTTCAACCATCGGGACCCCCCGCATCACCTCTCCGCTTTCCACTCAGGAGCCGGCATCCTCACGCCAGCCCTTTATCCCGGAAACCGAACGGGTTCTCATCGATGCGCACCCCGGCCGCCTCATGGAACGGCTCGATGCCGGCAAGCCCCTTCTCTCGTTTGAAACCGCCGGCCCCCGGGAATACATCTATTTTGACCCCAGCAAACTCAACTGCGCCCTGGTCACCTGCGGCGGACTCTGCCCCGGTCTGAACGACATCATCCGGTCCGTGGTTCTGGAACTCTATTTCCGTTACGGGGTAACACACATCCACGGCATCCGGTATGGACTTCAGGGGTTTATTCCCGCATTCGGTCATGAACCCCTCTCCCTGACCCCGGAAACGGTGGTCGATATTCTCAACAGGGGCGGTTCCATTCTCGGTTCCTCCCGGGGCGCTCAGGATATGGGCGCCATTGTCGATTGCCTGGAGCGGATGCACATCGGCATCCTTTTCATGATCGGCGGCGACGGCACCCTCAAGGCCGCCAGCCGCATTGCTGACGAAATCCAGGCGCGCCATCTGAAAATCAGCGTGATCGGGATTCCCAAAACCATTGACAATGACATCCACCTGGTCTCTCGCTCGTTTGGCTTTGATACTGCCGTGGATGTGGCCACCCAGGCCATCCGCGCCGCGCATAACGAGGCCGTCGGGTATCCAAACGGCATCGGACTCATCAAACTCATGGGCCGGCATTCGGGATTCCTTGCCGCCACAGCCGCCCTTGCGCAGCAAGATGTCAATTTTGTCCTGATCCCGGAGGTGCCATTTACCCTGGATGGCGCAAACGGCCTTCTTCCCGCCTTGGAAAAACGCCTCGCTCACCGTCACCATGCGGTCATCGTGGTCGCCGAAGGCGCGGGTCAGACGTTTCTTGAACAGAATGATCGCGTTGATGCGTCGGGAAATGCCAGGTTAGGGGATATCGGCGTCTATCTCAAACAGCGCATCACCGATTATCTCTCGGAAAAAGGAATTGAACATGCAGTGAAGTACATTGATCCCAGCTATATAATCCGCAGTTTGCCGGCCAATGCCAATGATCATGTCTTCTGCAGTTTTCTCGGCCGCCATGCCGTGCATGCCGGCATGGCAGGAAAGACGCGGATGCTGGTAGGTCACTGGAACGACCAGTATGTTCACCTTCCCATGGAGGCCTCGGTGGGCAAGCGAAAGCACGTGGATCCGGACGGCAGTCTCTGGCACGCGGTCTGCGAAGCCACGGGTCAGGAGGCGATGATTTAACCGTTGTGAACAGAGGCCTATTTTCCACCAACCGGTATAAACCGGTTTCTCCGAAGGGTCATGACCTGAAGCGGCTTGACCGCTTCTCCGGTATCGTCGAACACCGTATGCCCGGTCACCCCCTCAAATCCCTGGGGCTGACGCAGGGCCCTGAGGATACTGGTGCGATACCGAATATCCGGCCGGGACAAAATGGTGCTGAGAATCATGGCAGTGTCAAAGGCCACTGCCTCGATATAACCGGGCGCCGTGTCGTATGTGGCCGTATACAACCGGGTAAACGCCTTCACACGGGCATCGCTGACCGAAGCTGAAAACCCGTCCGTAAATAGCGCGTGATTCACATACTGCCCCCCGACCCGTACAAACGCCGGTGAATGCCAGAGATTGGGACCCAGCATCCGGACGCCTTCAATGTCATAGTACCGCAGCTGCGGAATGAGCATCCCGGCAACCGACGGCGCATCCGGGATAAAAACCGCATCAAAATCAATGACCGGCTCCGGTTCTCCCGGCCCTTCTGCTTCCGCATCCATATCGGATCCGGTCTCCAGTGAGTCCAAGCCCTCTCCAGCTTCATCAAGCTGCGCGTCTTCAGGCGGCTCCGGCATGAGATCCGCCGGCACTTCATACAGGAGCCCTGAAATATCCTTTACCGCATCTGAAAAATCGGTCTGTCCCACCGGATAAGAGGCCACTCCGGTCACCACGCCCCCGTGTGCGATCACCGCATCCCAGAACAGGTTCATAAACTGCCGGCCATAGGTTTCTTCCGGATAGAGAATGGCATACCGGCGCATGCCCAGGTCTTCCATGGTATACCGGACAAGCGCGCGCGCCTGATCGGCGGGTTTGATGAAATTCCGGAACACAAACGGCTTTTCCAACGTGATGTCCGGTTTCTGCGAGAACACGACCATGGGGATCCCTTCAGCCTGTGCAGCCACAGACGCCGCATCCGCTGTGATCATAGAGCCGATAATCACAGCAGCCCCCCCCGCTTTCAGGGCATGGACGCCGTCTGTTGCCAGCTCATCCTTCCCCTGGGTGTCCTGGAACAGGAACCGGATCGGTGCGTCTGCCCCGGTTTGGGCCAGCAGGCGCACAGCGGTTTCAACCCCCTGAAGAGCGCGCCTGCCAACCGCCTTGAACGGGCCGGATAAGGGCAGCAGGCAGCCGATGGTATAGGGTTCAAATGCACCCCGGGTTGCCAACGCGAGCAGCCGGTCCCGGACTTCTCCTGTCAACAAATGATCCGGATAGGTATCGATAAAGCGGTTAAACACGTCTTCCGCAGCCTCGAGTTCTTCTTTTGAAAAGTGAAGCTCCCCTTCCCGGAACAGGAGCAGCCCTTTGACAAAGGGATGCGTGACCTGGGCCATCAGCAGGTTCAGCACCGGCTCTGTCATCAGCTCCGTTGCCGCCACCATACGGTTCTCCAGTTCAAACGCCGCTTCGGGCAGGGTAAGGCCGAGTACCGCCTCCCAGTGCATCACGGCAGCGGCGAGATCCCCGGACCCATAGGCAGCCTCGCCAAGCGCCATGTGAATCCGGGCCTGGTCACCGGGGGCTGCCACAGACGCCAGCAGTTCAGGTCCCAGCTGCAGAACCGCCGGATAGTTTTCTTCATGCAGATACGTACCGAGAATCTTCATACGGGCCTGCAAAACCCGGTCTGAACCGGGATAGAGATCCAGGATGGTCTGATAGGCAATACGGGCATCGGCCGGCCGGTTCCTGTCCTCGAGAATCGCGCCGATCTTCAGATAGGCTTCCGCTGCATGGGAGTCCCGCGGATAGGTTTCTGTGTATTCGTGATAATAGGAAAGGGCCTTTTGGTCTGCGCCACCGGCAAAAGCCTTTTCGGCTTTTTCAAACAGCCGCTGACGGGTCTCTGCCGTGTCAACGGGCGTCACTGGCTGCTGTGTGGCGCACCCTGCGGCCGTCATCACAGCCAGCAGGGTCAGCATACGGATCATTCTTATGTCTATTTTTTTCACATATCTTTGCATGACTCAACTATTCACTTGTTTAACCAATTCTATGCATGGTATTAGAAAATATTTGTTCACAGGGTCGGTTGGATCCATGACTGGGATGGAACTTTAAGTACACATCGCAGATGTGAAATGTCAAAGAAAAACTGCTGCTAATACCCCCATTGCCCACAGGAGGCCCTTTATGCGTTCCCTTCACCTTTCACTGGCACTGATCATACTGATCTGGACGGCGTGCAACGCATCCGCAGAGATCTACAAATACATTGATCCGGATACGGGCCAGACCTTGTTTACCGATGATCTTTCAAACGTCCCCAAGGATCAGCGCAAGTCTGTGGAGTCCCGCCAAGAATATGTCGCGCCGGTTGCCATTGAAATGACAGAAGAGACACAAACAGCAGCCACAGACAAGAAAACAGACGATGCAACGCCGGCACAATCTGAACTTGACAGGCAAAAAACGGAGCTCAACACCCTCAAAGCCAGCCTGGAAAAAGAGAAAGAAGCACTCGACACGGAACGGGAAACCCTGCTCAAGCTGCGGAAAGAAGCAGTTACCCGTGCAAAGCTGAAAGCCTATGATAAACGCGTCAAGCGCTACAATGAACAGCTCAAGGCCTTTGAGGACAAAATGAAAGCCTACAATGATCGGGTTGCAGACTATAATGACGCTGTCATCAATCAGAATGAATAAAGAAGACACCGCATTCGATTAGCCTGTCCGCATCTCAGTCAACGCCCGGTGTCTGACAAAAAGGCTTCAACCGTGTCTGCCATGCGGTCGTCCTCCTCCGGTTTTATCCAGACAATGTCCGGATCTGACCGGAGCCAGCTCAGCTGACGCTTGGCATACCGGCGGGTATCCTGCTTGATCAGTGCCACTGTATCCGCAAGATCCCGTTCCCCTGTTAGGTAGGCGCAGAGGTGTCGATACCCGATGGTCTGGAGGGGTTTCAGCCCCGGATCATACCCTTTTGCGAGTACCCCCCGGACTTCATCCACCCAGCCTTCCGCCATCATCAGATCCACCCGGCGGTTGATCCGCTCATAGAGCAGCGTCCGTTCCACATCCAGACCGATTTTAACATACCGGTACCGGGTTTCGTTGAATCTGTGCGCCGCATGGTGCGCACTCATGGGGATCCCGGTCGCTTCAAAAATCTCGAGGTACCGGTAGATCCGAAATCCGTCATTGGGATGAATACGGGCAGCTGCGTCCGGATCGCAGGCGTGAAGACGGGCATGCATGGCAGCCGTGCCAAGGGTTTCCCCTTGTTTCTGCAACTGGGCCAGGATGTCGGGATCGGGGGGCCGCACCCGGGCCAGACCGTGGAGCAACGCCTTGATATACAATCCAGTACCGCCGACAATATATGGCAGCAGACCTCTTTTGGCGATGTCTGCGATGGCCGGGTCTGCAGCACCGACAAAGGCCCCAGCGTCAAAGGGTTCATCCGGATCCAGCATATCCACCAGATGGTGGGGTACAGCGGCGATTTCTGCGGCTGTGGGCTTGGCACTCCCGATATCCAGATACCGGTAGACCTGCACCGAATCCGCACTCACGATTTCACCGGCAAAGCGGCCCGAAAGCCGGATAGCGGCACCGGTCTTTCCGGACGCCGTTGCGCCGTTTATAATTACGATCCTCTGCATAGGTGATTATATCCCACTGAAAAGAAAAGGTATTGCATTATTCTCCATCAACAATGACACACCCCGCGTTTCCTATTGACAACGCGGAATATCGGCGGTAATAATGTACGCTAATTATTTGTATAGTCGACCAAAATAATTATACTATTTTTGTTTAGGTGTAAATTTTAATATATTAAGTTCGTTAACGTTGTGTCTCGTGCCGAGTAGGTTGCGGGATACAAATTCGGTAACAGGAGAGTTTGCCATGTCAAAGGATGTAATCGGCTCCGTAATGGTTGTCGGTGGTGGCATCTCCGGTATGCTGGCCGCACGCGACCTAGCAGAATCCGGATACTATGTCTACCTTGTTGAAAAAGGTCCGTCCATCGGGGGCGTAATGGCCCAGCTGGACAAAACGTTTCCGACCAACGACTGTGCCATGTGAATTATCTCCCCCACACTGGTCGAGGTCGGCCGGCATCTGAACATTGAGTTACTTACCCTGTGTGAAGTACAGAGCGTTAAAGGTGAAAAGGGTGACTTTCAGGTTGAAGTGCTGAAAAAGCCCCGGTACGTCAACGAGGATCTCTGTGTGGGCTGTGGGGCCTGCGCCGAGAAATGCCCCAGAAGAGTGGAAGACCTGTACAATGCGGGTCTTGCCAAGCGTAAAGCGATCTACGTCGAATACGCACAGGCCGTGCCCCTGAAGTATGCCATTAATCCCGAATACTGTATTAAACTGACCAAGGACAAATGTGGTAACTGCGCCAAAGTCTGTCCGGCAAACGCCATTGAATACGATCAGCAGCCCCAAACCCTGAACCTGAACGTAGGTGCGGTGGTCCTGGCGCCGGGTTTCAAAGCCTTTGATCCTTCCGGATTTGACAACTATCAGTACATGAAGTTCCCCAACGTTGTCACCTCTCTGGAATTCGAACGGATCCTGTCCGCGTCCGGCCCGACCCAGGGCCATGTGGTCCGTCAGTCCAAGGATCACCGTGAACCCAAGAAAATCGCCTGGTTCCAGTGCGTCGGTTCCAGGGACATGAACAAATGCGACAATTCTTATTGTTCATCCGTCTGCTGCATGTACGCCATCAAGGAAGCTGTCATAGCCAAGGAACACAGCGCGGAGGTCGAACCCTCCATTTTCTTCATGGACATGCGGACCCCGGGCAAGGATTTTGAACGCTTCTATGAAAATGCCAAAAAAACGGGCGTACGGTTTGTCCGCAGCCGGGTGCATACGGTCAACGAAATTCCGGAAAC
The DNA here is from genome assembly GCA_002748835.1 of Deltaproteobacteria bacterium. Lineage (GTDB taxonomy): Bacteria > Desulfobacterota > Desulfobacteria > Desulfobacterales. The sequence goes on along the minus strand of PDTL01000003.1, from coordinate 15,569 downwards.
CAATGACCTTGAAGTCCGTTATGTCACGGAAAGCGGCGAGCTGGTAACGGAAGTCTTTGACATGATCGTGCTTTCCGTAGGCCTGCAGACCGCCCCGGAAACCGTTGAACTGGCAAATAAACTGGGCATCGAACTGACCCCGGGACGGTTCTGCAAGACCAGTGCATTTGACCCGGTCACAACCAGCCGTGACGGGATCTATGTGGCCGGTGCCTTCGAGTCACCCAAAGATATCCCCCAGTCGGTTGTTGACGCCAGCGCGGCAGCGGCCGCTGTCAGCGAAGCCCTCACACCGGCGCGCGGCAGCCTGATCAAGCAGGCCGAGAAGATTACCGAAAAAGAAGTCTCCGCAGACCGGCCCTCCATCGGGGTGTTTGTCTGTGACTGTGGTATCAACATCAAGGGTGTGGTCGACTGTACTGCTGTCGCCGAATACGCCAAATCCCTGCCCTATGTCACCTACACGGCGGAAAACCTCTATTCCTGTTCCCAGGATGCCCAGGACGGCATGGCCCAGATCATCAAGGAAAAAGGTCTAAACCGCGTGGTCGTGGCCGCCTGTACGCCCAAGACCCACGAACCCCTGTTTCAGGATACACTGATCAGTGCCGGTATCAACAAATACCTGATCGAAATGTGCAACATCCGGAACCACAACTCCTGGGTGCACAAGGACTTTCCCAACGAAGCCACGGACAAGGCAAAAGACCTGGTCCGCATGGCCGTTGCCAAGGTTGCCTTGAGCGCCCCGCTTGCGGAAGCGGAACTCGACGTCAACCAGACCGCATTGATCGTGGGCGGCGGCATTGCCGGCATGACGGTCGCCAAAAGCCTGGCGAATCAGGGGTATAAAACCCACCTGGTGGAACGCAGCAGTCAACTCGGCGGCCAGGCCGTCCGGCTCTACCAGACACCGGACGGTCAAAACGTTCAAGAAAAACTGGCGGAAATGATCGAAAGTGTCAAAAACACAGACAATATCACCCTGCACCTGGATTCGGAGCTTGCCGAAGTGGACGGGTTTGTGGGCAACTTCAAGACCACGCTGTCCAATAACGGTCCCACCATCGATCACGGCGTTGCCATCATCGCCACCGGCGGATCGCCCCTGTATCCCATGGAATACTGTTACGGTGACGATGACCGCATTCTGACCAGCCAGGAGCTGGACCAGAAAATCATGGCCGATGATCCGGCACTCAAGACAGCCAAAACAGCGGTCTTCATTCAATGCGTCGGTTCCCGTGAACCGGATCGGCCCTATTGTTCCCGGGTCTGCTGTACCCATTCCATCGACAATGCCCTCGTCCTGAAGGAAAAGAATCCTGAGATGAGCGTCTATATCCTGTACCGGGATATCCGTGCCTATGGTGAGCGGGAGCTGCTGTATAAAAAAGCGCGTGAACTGGGTGTGATCTTCATTCGCTACAACCTTGACAACAAACCGTCGGTTGCCATTGAAGACGGGAAAGTCCGTGTGCGCACAACAGATCACGTTCTCAACATGCCCCTTGAAATTGATGCGGACTTCCTGACCCTGGCCACGGCCATTGTCGCCAACAAAGATGACAAGCTGGCCAACTTCTTCAAGGTTCCGGTCAGCGACGATGGTTTCCTTATTGAGCGTCACGCCAAGCTGGGTCCGGTGGAATTTGCCACAGACGGTGTCTTTCTCTGCGGTATGGCCCACTATCCCAAGCCTGTGGATGAGTCGGTCGCATCTGCAAAAGCGGCGGCATCCCGTGCGGTCACCCTGCTGGCCAAGCGGAACATCAAAACCAGCGGCACCATCGCCCGGGTTGACCAGACCATGTGCAGCGGCTGCGGTGTCTGTGCGGCCATCTGCCCGTACTCGGCACCCAAGCTGGATGCAAACGGCCGATTTGAAGGCAGGGCCAACATCAACCCGGTTCTCTGTAAGGGGTGCGGTCTCTGCGTATCTTCCTGCCGCTCCGGTGCCATCCACCTGAACGGTTTTGACAACGACCAGATCTTCGCCCAGATCTTCTCCATGAATGAAGCTGTTTAACAGATGATAATAGATTGCCGCCTTCCAGACGCGCTCTTGGAGGCGGCCCGACTAAAGGAGAGACAATCCCATGTCTGAATTTGAACCAAAAGTCGTCAGTTTTCTCTGTAACTGGTGCAGTTACGGTGCTGCTGACCTGGCCGGGGTCAGCCGCATGCAGTATCCGACCAACGTCCGCGTGGTCCGGATTCCCTGTACCGGTCGCATGAGTCCCAAGTTTATCCTTGCCGCGTTGCGTCAGGGCGCCGACGGGGTGTGGGTTTCCGGCTGACATCCGGGTGAATGTCATTACCTGGATGGTAATTTCTATGCACGTCGTAAGTTTGCTCTGTTCGGAAACCTGATGGAGCATATCGGTGTCGAGCCGGGCCGCATTCATTTTTCCTGGATCTCCTCTGCGGAATCCACAAAATTCGTGGATGTGGCAAAACGCGTCACGGAATCGGTAAAAGCTGCAGGCCCGAACGCGGGTTTTGTCAAAGAACCAATCAAGGCAGAGTAAGGTAAAGTGACATGGTGCAATACGAAAACAAGATTCGAGAAACAGCTGAGCAGCTGTTAAAAGACGGCAAAGTCGATATGGTTATCGGTTTCCGCAAAGGAACCGTCCCCATGATGAACGAGCCCCATGTTGCCCGGAAACCCGAAGATGTGACAGATCTGGTCTGGGACAGCAACTGCGGCATCAATCTGGCAAACTACCTCACCGACCGCAAAGAGAAAATTGCGGTTGTGGCCAAAGGGTGTGACTCCCGAAACATCGTCACCCATATCATTGAAAACAAGATCAAGCGTGACCAGCTGGTCATCATCGGCGTGCCCTGCAAGGGAATGATCGACCGGCACAAGGTTGCAGCTGCTGTTGACAAGCCGGTTGAAAACGTAACCGAAGACGGCGACGCCATCACAGTGACTGGTGACGGATTCAGCAAGACTCTGAATAAAACGGATGTCCTTCAGGACAACTGCGCCATCTGCGTCCATCGCAACCCGGTGATCTATGACAGCCTGGTCGGCGATCTGGTCGAAGAACAAAAAGATGTGGACCGTTACGCAGACGTTCGTGAAATCGAAGCCATGGAACCGGTAGCGAAAAAGGCCTACTTCGATAATCTGTACAGCGACTGTATCCGCTGTTATGCCTGTCGGAACGCCTGTCCGCTCTGTTACTGTCCCACCTGTTTTGTGGACGAATCCCGTCCCCAGTGGGTTGGCAAGAGCCCGGATCTCATGGATTTGAAGACGTTTCACATCCTGCGGGCCTACCATTGCGCCGGCCGCTGTACGGACTGCGGTGCCTGTGAACGCGCCTGCCCCATGGAAATCAAAGTCCGCACGCTGACCAAAAAGCTTGAAAAAGACTGTTTTGAACTGTTCGGATGGGAAGCGGGTCTGAGCCTGGATCAACGTCCACCTCTGGATGCCTTCAAGGTTGATGACCCGGATGATTTCATCAAATAGTCGGGACTGCCGTCAACATCGAGCGAAAGATAAATAAGGGTAAATGCGATGAACGTCTTGAAAATCGATAAAAATGACTGGTCAGCCGGCGTAGAGAAATCGCGATCCGACTATCGGCTCGTCGGCCCGGTCAAGGAAAAGCAATACCATAAGTTTATGGAACTCGGCGAAGGCCAGCTTCCGGATATGGCCTATTCCGAATCCCGGCTGTCACCCAAATCGATCGTCTTTCCCCAGTCGGAAGTCATGTTCACGTACATCACCGACATGACCAAAGAGGATCACCATATTCTGAAACGGCCGGAAAAGGCCTATCCCGCCCGGGCCATCATCGGGATCCGTCCCTTTGACGCCAAGGCGATTCAGCTTGTCAAACTCAACTATCACACACCGGATTACCGTGATCCGTACTGGTGTGACGCATACGATGCCTGCACCTTCATCGGGCTGGCCATCAACGAACCGGATCCCACGGATTTTTCAACCAGCTGCGGCACCGGCCCGTTTGATGAAACCGGTCTCGACATCCTGCTGGTGGATGCCGGGGATCATTACCTGGCCAAGGTGCTCACCGACAAGGGTGAGGCTTATGCGACGGCAGCCGGTTTTTCTGCAGATGCCGGCGCTGAAGCGGAAGCCACCATTGATGCCATGCGAACGGCAGCCGAAGGCAAAATCAAATCCACGATCACCTTTGACACCATTGCCAAACGTCAAATCATGGAACTGCATGCAGCCCCCTTCTGGGAAGATGTCTCCTTTGCCTGCCTCAACTGCGGCACCTGTACCTATGTCTGCCCCACCTGCTGGTGTTTTGACATTCAGGACGAAAACTTCGGTGCAAAGGGCGTGCGGACCCGAAACTGGGATACCTGCATGGAGGGGTTGTTTACCGAACACGGTTCCGGTCACAACCCGCGTGAAAAGAAGGTACAGCGTGTCCGGCAGCGGTTCATGCACAAGCTCAAGTACTTTATGGACAAGTACAATCAGGGCATTATGTGTGTGGGGTGCGGCCGCTGTGTCAAGCAGTGTCCGGTCAATATCGATATCCGCAAGGTTTGTGAGATCATGAACAACTACGAACCGCCGGCGGCCGGTTAGACGTGCGAACAAAGGAGGAATAACGTGGTCAGAAATCCGAATCCTTACGAGGCCTATCCGGTTCGCATCGACAATATCGAAATTGCAACCGAGGACAAGAGCCTGAGATCCTACACCTTTGTGTTTCTCAACCCGGAACACGAAGAAATGTTTTCCTACAGAGCCGGTCAGTTTGCAGAGCTTTCCATTCCGGGACAGGGCGAAATTCCCATTGGAATCGCCTCCTCTCCCACGGAAAAGGGCTTTGTAAAATTTACCGTATTCAAGACCGGTAAAGTCACCGATCATCTGCATAAAATGAGCATCGGTGACATCATGGGTGTCCGCGGTCCCATGGGCAACTGGTATCCGTGGGAAATCCTGGAACAGGGCAAAAAGAACATCCTGATCATTGGCGGCGGGTTTGCCTTCACCACCCTGCGGTCATCCATTGTCTACATGCTGCATCCGGACAACCGGGACAAATTCGGCACCATCGACGTTGTCTACGGTGCCCGTAACCCCGGCATGCTGCTCTACAAGGACGAGCTGATCGAATGGGAAAAGCGCGATGACATCAACATGCACATCACGGTAGACGGCACCGACGATCCGGACTGGAAATACAACACCGGTTTCGTTCCCACCATCACCGAGCTGAAAGCGCCCCCTGCAAGCGATGACACCTATGCCATCGTCTGTGGTCCCCCGATCATGATCAAGTTTACCCAGCCGGTTCTGGACAACCTGGGCTACAAGCATGATCATATCATCATGTCTCTTGAAAACCGTATGAAATGCGGTATCGGCATGTGCGGGCACTGCAACATTGGTAAGGAACTGGTCTGCAAGGACGGCCCGGTCTTTACCCTGGATCAGCTGAATCTCATGCCCAAAGAGTACTAAGCCGAAAGGTACGAACGCCCGGTCAATGGACCGGGCATTTTTAACACATTAAGATTTTTATATATTTCAATGTTTGTCAAACAAGATGAGATTCTATCCTCAGGCTTGCCAAATAATGATTGACAGACAACCGGTGCCAATATATGATCTCTGGATAATGAGATCATGTAAATATAGGCATAGCCTACTGAAAATGGACATAATATCTACAGGAGGTTTTTTCCAATGGCAACAGTTGAAGTGAATGGCAAATCTTTTGACGTAGATGAAGACGGTTTCCTGCTTGACTTTAACACCTTCAGCGAAGAGTGGATCTCCTTCGTCATGAAAGAAGAAGGTATTCCGGAACTGACTGACGAGCACACCAAAGTGATCGACGTTCTGCAGGACTATTACAAGAAAAACGGTATTGCTCCCATGGTACGCGTACTGTCCAAGCTGACCGGTTTCAAACTGAAGCACATCTATGAGCTGTTTCCCTCAGGACCGGGTAAGGGAGCTTGTAAAATGGCAGGTCTGCCCAAGCCGACCGGTTGTGTATAAGATCCCACAACCTCATGTAACTACCTGAATCTTAAAAGCTCTGTCCCTCCGGGCAGAGCTTTTTTTTTATCCTGTACATCTACCCGCCATCCGTGCCGATGCTGAAAACCGCGTGCCTCTATTCAGGAACTGACTATGATTGACGCCATCGACAAACAGATCATCAACATCATCCAGTCTGATTTCCCCATCACCGGGCGCCCGTATCAGGTCATCGCCGAGCATCTTGGACTTGATGAATCCGGCGTCATTCGACGGATAAAATCACTGAAGGAAAATGGCATTATCCGCAGAATCGGCGGAAATTTCAGCCCGGGCCGACTCGGCTACGTGAGTACCCTGTGTGCGGCAAAGGTACCCACAGATGCCATCGCGGCATTTACCCGTGTTGTCAACACCTACCCCGGCGTCACCCACAATTACGAACGGGACCATGCCTATAATATCTGGTTTACCTTCATTGCCCCTTCCATGGAGATCATCCAGCGACATTTAATGGATATTTCGCAGACAACCGGCGTGACAGACATTCTCAATCTGCCAGCCACCCATCTGTTCAAACTCAACGCCCAGTTCACACTCTGATCATGCCACACGCGTCTGATGACCCAACCCCCCTAGACCGGAAACCGGCTGTCCCGGTTCGGATGGGATTTGCCAGCCTGACTTCCCGGATCGGTCATCCGGAAGCCAATCGTGCCTCTCATACGGAACGGTGCATTCGCGCTGCAGACGCGGGGGTGAGGCTGCTTGCCTTTCCGGAACTCTCACTTACCGGATATGGACTGAGTCCGTCGGCCCTGTTATCTGCAGAGCCCCTGCCCGGTCCGGGATCCGATCATCTGCTGAACCTTGCCGTCAAACATGGCATGGTTCTTTGCGGCGGTATCATGGAACGATCCAGATCCGGCAAGCGCTATCTCACGCACCTGGTCTGCCACCCATCCGGTCACCTGCGATGGTATCGAAAACTCCACCTTTCCCCCGGCGAACAAACAATTTTCACACCCGGCCATCACATCCCCCTGTTTCATCTGTACGGCATGACGATGGGTATTCAGCTCTGCTATGATGCCCATTTCCCGGAGCTTTCCACCCTGATGCGACAGGAGGGCGCTGATGTCCTCCTCATCCCCCATGCCTCTCCCCGGGGAACGCCTGAACAAAAAAGGGACAGCTGGATGCGTCACCTCCCGGCACGAGCCTATGACAATTCCCTGTATGTCATGGCAGGAAATCCCGTGGGATCCAATGGCGAGCATCTTCTGTTTCCTGGGGTTGCCCTGGGGCTCACCCCGGACGGCAGACTGGCATCCGCCTGTCTGAGTGCTGATGCGGCCATGCTCTTGACCCTGGATGTGGACAGAGATGCACTGCACCGACTCAGGGCCCATCCCATGCGCCATTTTTTTTCCAGTCGCGTACTTCTGAGTGTGGATCCGTCCCCCCGTAAAATCATTCATTATCATTTTCGACAGTCAGATCCGGTATCGACACGGCCTTAAACGGATTTAGACTGGTCTGAAAGCCGGGGATATGCTATAGGGGTGTTCGACTCATCCGGTATCAGATAGACTGCCGGTTGTCTGTTACTGTCACTGCGGTTACGTGGTGACCCCCACAGTACCTGGAGTGGAGATTCCCATGTCAGCAACGGAAGGCGTCAACACGAATTTTATCCGGCATATCATCAACCAGGACCTTGCGTCCGGCAAGGTGAACAAAAGGGTCATGACCCGATTTCCACCAGAGCCCAACGGGTACCTGCATATCGGACACGCCAAGTCGATCTGCCTGAATTTTGGTATTGCCCGTGACTACAACGGAATCTGTAATCTCCGGTTCGATGACACCAACCCGGAAAAAGAGAGTACAGAGTATATCGCATCCATTCAGGAAGATGTGAAATGGCTCGGCTTTGACTGGGAAGACCGGAACTATTTTGCGTCTGACTATTTTCAGCAGCTCTACGATTTTGCCGAATCGTTGATTGAAAACGGACACGCCTTTGTCTGCAGCCTGAGCGCCGAAGCAACCCGGGCCTACCGGGGTACCCTCACGGAACCCGGCAAAAACAGCCCGTACCGGAACCGGACACCGGAGGAAAATCTGGACCTGTTCCGCCGCATGCGGGCCGGCGAGTTTGCAGATGGTGCCCATGTACTCCGGGCAAAAATCGACATGGGCGCGCCGAATATGAACATGCGGGATCCCGTGCTCTACCGCATCCGGAAGGTCCATCACCACCGGACCGGAACTGACTGGTGCATCTACCCCACCTACGATTACGCCCACGGCTTGTCCGATGCCATCGAGGGAATCACCCATTCCCTCTGCACGCTTGAATTCATCGACCACCGGCCGCTCTATGACTGGATCCTGGACCATCTGTCAGTTCCCTGCCATCCCCAGCAGATCGAATTTGCCCGGCTGAACCTGAATTATACGGTTGTCAGTAAACGGAAACTGCTCAGGCTGATCGCGGAAAACCATGTATCCGGCTGGGACGATCCCCGGCTCCCCACCCTCAAGGGCATGCGCAGGCGGGGATTTACGCCGACCGCCATCCGTGCCTTCTGCGACCGCATCGGGGTCAGTAAAAAGGAAAGCTGGATCGATCTGACCCTGCTCGAGGAAGCGGTCCGCGACGATCTCAACACCCATGCCCTGCGCGTGATGGGGGTTCTGGATCCGGTAAAGGTCATTATCGACAACTATCCGGAAGACCGCGAAGAAGAAATGACCCTCACCAATCACCCTCTGAATCCGGAAGCCGGCACCCGGCAGGTACCATTCAGCAAAGAGCTGTATATTGAGCGGGAAGATTTCATGGAGAACCCGGCCAAGAAATTCTTCCGTCTGGCGCCAGGCAGGGAAGTCCGCCTGCGCAGTGCGTATTACATCACCTGCACGGATGTGGTCAAAGATCCGGACACGGGCGAAATTACGGAAATCCACTGCACCTATGACCCGGAAAGCCGCGGCGGGTCCACCCCGGATGGACGGAAAGTCAAAGGCACGCTTCACTGGGTCTCGGCCAGACATGCCCTGCCTGCTGAAATCCGGCTGTACGACCGCTTGTTCAGCCAGCCCAACCCGGAGTCGGATCCGAATACAGATTTTACCGACTGTCTGAATCCAGACTCCCTTAAGGTGCTCACCGGCAGCCAGGTGGAACCTGGTCTGGCAGACGCCCTGCCCGAATCCCGGTTTCAGTTTGAACGCAAAGGCTATTTTTGCGTGGACCGGTTTGATTCCACGCCCGAAAAACTGGTGTTCAACCGCACCGCAACCCTGAGAGACACCTGGGCAAAGATGAAAAAACAGGAACCCTCACGATCATGACCGAACTCGGTACATATGAACGCATCACAAAAGCCCGTGAACTCCTGGGTATCCCCGAACAGGCAAGCCTGCCGGATATTAAAACCCGATATCATGCACGGGTCCGGGAATGGCACCCGGATGTGAGCAAACACGCCCCGGACGCCTGCCGGGAAATGACCGCCCGTCTGAACGAGGCATACGAAACCTTGCTTGAATATATTGCAAATTACCGGTTTTCGTTTGAACGATCGGAAGTCGAAAAATACCTGACGGGTCAAGAATGGTGGATCAAGCGATTTGGCCAGGATCCGGTCTGGGGTGGCGGATCTCCCGACGGATAACCCCAGCGATGCGCCGTCACCTTCTGAATCCGTTCATGGCTGAAACAACAACACCGTCATTCAACGGTGAGGTCCCGTTGACAGCAAAAAAAAACGCAGTCAACGGATATTCCGCCGACTGCGCATCCTGACATGCGGTATCCCCGCAGAACAGATTACAAACAGACTTTCCCTTTTCCGCAGGTACTCAGGTATTTCTGAAGACGGACAAAGGGAGCATATTTGAGATCACTTTCACAGGTATGGGACACCACCCATTCTCGAAGATAGGTAACGATATCTGATGTCAGACGGTCCGGATCTTCGGTAAACCGTCTTCTAAATCCCCCCATCTTTTTTAAAAATCCTTTATGCTCGCGTTTATGGGCATCCAGTTCCGGGTAATGGAACTCGGCCAGGCAGCGCTCTTCTTTGCGGAAATAGTCCCGCGCGCAGTCGATCACCGCCATGAGGGCATCCACCATATCCACCGACGTATCCGTGCCGTTGTTCACGTCTATCAGCCGGTTGATATGATCAACCAGGATCCGTTTATCCTCATCAATCTCCTTGATCGCGACACAATAGGCATCACACCAGTCGATTTTTTCCATATTCCACCCTTGCCTGTATCGGGTCATCTGGCCGTCGCTACAGCGACCGTATTACAACGATCCGGCCTGCGGACGGAGAAGACCGCTTCTTGGGTCTGAGCGCATCAACCGAATTTATTCATTTTAATGTCGATTTTGAAAATATCAACCCCACATGTAAAAAAAAGGTGATCTCTCCGCGTCCGTCACAGATTTTAGCGGCAGGGCCGGTTTGACAGCAGACCGACATTCCATTATATTTCGGCTTTAATAAAAACAATAGTCGGGGATATCTATCACCGCACAGGATCGCCTCCCCTCCGGTTACGGGAAAGGTATCTGTTACCGGATCATTCAAAGGAAAGCAGACACCCATGACGCTTATCAACGCGAACTATCTCAAGCTGAAATCCTCCTACCTTTTTGCTGACATTGCCCGGAGAATTCAAACGTTTCAAGCAGCCAACCCGGAGAAAAACATCATTAAACTCGGTATCGGTGATGTCACCAGGCCCCTGCCTCCCGCCTGTATCGAGGCGTTTCATCAAGCTGTGGATGAAATGGCCCGGGAAGCCGATTTCAGGGGATATGGCCCTGAGCAGGGATATGCGTTTCTGCGTGAAGCCATTGCCCAAAACGACTTCAACGCCCGAGGTGCGGATATTGACCCGGACGAAATTTTTATCAGCGACGGTGCCAAGTGCGATACCGGAAATATCCAGGAAATTTTTTCAACTGATGCGCGCATTGCCATTCCTGACCCAGTCTATCCGGTCTATGTGGATACCAATGTTATGGCCGGTCGTACCGGCGATGCCGCCGGCAGCCGGTATGACGGTATCGTCTATATGGATGCCACCGCAGAAAACAAGTTTATCCCTTCACTGCCCACGACACCGGTGGATCTCATCTACCTCTGCTTTCCCAACAACCCCACCGGTTCAACCATCAGCCGGGAGCAACTGAAAACCTGGGTTGAATTTGCACGGGATCAGAAAGCCATTATTCTCTATGATGCCGCCTACGAGGCGTTTATCCGGAATCCGGACACGCCGCGATCTATTTATGAAATAGACGGGGCAAAAGCGGTGGCCATCGAATTCCGCAGTTTTTCAAAAACCGCCGGATTCACGGGAACCCGGTGTGCCTTCACCGTGGTGCCCAAAACCCTTATGGCCTATGATGTCAGCGGCAATGCCCACCCGGTTCACAACCTGTGGAGCCGCCGGCATTCCACCAAGTTCAACGGCGTGTCCTATCCGGTTCAACGGGCCGCTGCAGCAGTATATACCGACGCGGGCAACGCTCAGGTAAACGCCCTGATTGATGGATACATGGAAAACGCCGCCATCATCCGAAACGCCATGACCGATCTGGGGTATGATCTGGTGGGCGGTGATAACTCACCGTATATCTGGATCAACGGAAAAACCGATTCCTGGGAGTTCTTTGACAGACTGCTGAACGAGGCTGGTGTGGTCTGCACACCCGGTGCCGGGTTCGGCAGCTGCGGCCAGACCTATATCCGGATCAGCGCCTTCAACAGCCGGGAAAATGTGGAAGCTGCCATGGATCGCATCAAGACCGCACTGGCCGGCTGATACCATGACAGACCTGACATCCGTATCAATCGGCGTCGAACACATGACCTTCTGGCAGTCCATTTTTCTCGGCATCCTGCAGGGTGTGAGCGAGTTTCTGCCCATCAGCAGCTCCGGCCACCTGGTCCTGGGACAGCATCTCATGGGTCTGGCTGAACCTGACCTGTTTTTCGATATCAGCCTGCACATGGGAACCCTGGGAGCGGTCTTCATTGTTTTTTTCAACGATCTTTCCCACATGACCGCAGCCGTATTTCGATGGATGATTTCCGTGTGCAACCCACTGTCAGACAATCGGCACCCGGAAAATTCGGACCATTTACACATGGCCGTCTGCGTGATCATCGGTTCGGTTCCCACAGCGATCATCGGGTTGCTGCTGAAAAACCAGTCCCATCATCTGTTTTCCTCGGTCCGTCTGGTGGGCGCCATGCTGCTAGTGACGGCAATGGTGCTCTGGAAAACCGCACAGGTCCATTCGGATGCTGCGGCTGCCGGCCTGACAATTCGAAAAGCGATGCTGATCGGCATGATCCAGGGATTTGCCGTTATCCCCGGTATCTCCCGTTCAGGAACCACCATTGCCGCCGGCCTGTTCTTAACCCTTGACCGGGATCTCGCGGCCCGGTTTTCTTTTTTGCTCAGCATCCCGGCTATTATGGGCGCGGCGCTGATCAGCCTCATTGAACTGAACCCTCAGGACCTGCACCGGCTTCCCCACGTGGGGGCAGGCACCCTGGCGGCCTTTGTTTCAGGGTTGATTGCTCTGAAACTGCTGCTGAAACTAGTGCATGCCGGTCGGCTGCACCGTTTTGCGCCCTATTGCGCCGGTGCCGGCCTGCTGGCACTGGCCCTGTGATCCGGGTGCTGAACCCAAAAACCGAGCTGGCTCGTATCCGGCTGCAACCTGCTGACAGATCCGTCAGCAGCCATTGTTATCAAAAAAGGAGATCTTAAATGCAGTCAAGCATTTTCAGGGAATACGATATTCGCGGTATTGCAGATGAAGAATTTAATGAACAGGATGTGGAACAGATCGGCCGGGGCGTGGGTACCTACCTGCTCCGGAGCGGATCTGCCAATGCCGTTGTCGGGCGGGACTGCCGGCTGACCTCAGACCGGTACGTTGACGCGCTGACCCGCGGGCTCCTGGCAACGGGATGCGATGTCATTGATATCGGCGTCTGCCCCACGCCCGTCGGCTATTTTGCCATTCATCACCTGAATGCCGGCGGCGGGGTCATGGTAACGGCCAGCCATAACCCGCCCGAGTATAACGGGTTCAAACTCTCCAGGGGAAAACAGTCCATCCACGGCAAAGAGATCCTTGCCATCCGCGACCTGATTGAAGCAAAGGATTTTCTGACCGGCGCAGGAACCCGCTCTTCTGCAGACGTCATCCCAGACTATATCCGACAGGTCACCGGCGATATCCACCTGTCACGCCCCCTGCGCGTGGGTGTGGATGCCGGAAACGGCACGGCAGGCGTCATTGCCGTCCCAGTCCTGGAAGCACTGGGATGTGAGGTCCACCCGCTGTACTGCGACATGGACGGCCGGTTCCCCCACCATGAAGCTGATCCCACGGTACGCGCCAATATGCAGGACCTGATCGAGCTGGTGAAGTCAAAACAACTGGATGCAGGGATCGGTTTTGACGGGGATGGTGACCGCATCGGCGTGGTCGATGAAACCGGCGAGATCATCTACGGGGATCTGCTCATGCTCCTCTTTTCCCGGGAGATTCTGTCCCGGAAACCGGGCGCCACCTTTATCTCAGAAGTCAAATGCTCCCAGGTGCTGTATGATGATATCGAGAAAAACGGGGGCCGTGCCATCATGTGGAAAACTGGCCATTCCGTGATCAAGGACAAGATGCGCATTGAACAGGCCGAGCTGGCCGGTGAGATGAGCGGACACATGTTTTTTTCCGACCGGTACTTTGGATTTGACGATGCCACCTACGCGGCCTGCCGGTTGCTGGAAATTCTGTCTGCCGCAGATACTCCGCTGTCCGGACTCTTAACAGACGTTCCCAACACCTTCACGACACCGGAAATCCGTGTTGAAAGCCCGGATGCCATCAAGTTCGACGTGGTGGAAAAAGCGGTGGCCTATTTTAAAGAAACCCATGACGTGATTGATATCGACGGGGCCCGCATCCTGTTTGAACAAGGCTGGGGACTGGTGAGAGCCTCCAATACACAGCCAGCACTTGTCTTGCGGTTCGAAGCCAGTACACCGGAATTACTGGAAAAATACAGGCGTCTCGTCGAAACAGCCCTGGAAGAAATACAAAAAAATTAAGGTAGATTAACATTTTACTTGCCAATTGACAAAAGCCTTTATACTGTTGCTGTAATCGAATGAATCAAACAGAAAGATTGAGAAACACAAAGGGTTTTCACGGAAATCCTAACACATCAGAGGATATCGCCTCTGTGTATCCATCGGATATCCCCACCCGGGAGCCGGTCGGTTTCCGAAGGCGTAATTTTATACAGGCGTTACCGTATACCGCAACGGGCTGCGGTTCGGATCGTTTCTGTATCAATCTCTCAGTACAGGAGGAAGGGTTTTGTCAGTCGGTGTTGTAAAATGGTTCAGCGATAAAAAAGGTTATGGTTTCATCGAGCGCGAAGAAGGTCCGGATATCTTCGTCCATCATTCTTCGATCAACATGCCGGGTTTTCGTACCCTGGCAGAAGGCGAACGTGTCGAGTTCGAAGTTGAACAGACAGACCGGGGAACCGCGGCGAAAAACGTCAGCCGCATGTAACAAACGGTACTGTCGCGCACATACGCCCAACCGAACAAGCATTCGTTTTCCTTCCGGGAAAACGAATGCTTGTTCGGGGCCCCCCTGATGCAGCTGTCATTGCACTTGCGGTCAACGACAATTTTTTCAATGGAATGTTTTGCAAAATCAGAGGCATCAAAGAATGCTTTCATTTAACCGCGCTGCCAGTATCCGCCTTTTTATATGTTCAGTTGGTTGGAGAACTGAAGCAGTCGCTTTACTGCAGCGTGGTTGACAAAACAAGGTGGACAGGAGCCGCGATACCTGCCCCACGCGTCTTTTTCCGGGGCCGCCACCCTGTCTGACCGTGTTTTTCGCAAACAAACAGCGCAGCAAAACGCAAATCGCCCCTTCTCCGCCGGTGAACCTTACCTGCGTACATACCCGATTACAACAGCCATCCGCATCATTCGGTCAATAACAACACGTCAATCCCCGCCTGCGTCGTCATTAAGGCGCAGGGATACATGCTGCATATGGTTTCAAACCCCGTTTTCCCGGGGCGATGAAAAACGGTAAAGTTGTCCGCGCAATTGCGGAACACATCTGAATCGAATTCGCCGGGCGCGTCCCCCAAAAAGAGGGCGCGGGTCAAGCTGCTGCAACCGTTAAACGCATGATGTGCTATGGACGTGACACTGCCGGGTATCGTCACGCTGGGCAAGCTGCTGCAACCCGCAAACACCCAATCGTGTATCGACGTGACACTGTCTGGAATCGTGATGCGGGTCAAGCTGCTGCAATACTCAAACGAGCAACGGCCTATGTCCGTAACACTGCCGGGTATCGTTACGCGGGTCAAGCTGCTGCAATCCTGAAACGCGTGCTGGCCTATGTCCGTGACACTGCCGGGTATCGTCACGCGGGTCAAGCTGCTGCAACCACGAAACGCATGATTTTTTATGT
>PDTL01000002.1 GCA_002748835.1 Deltaproteobacteria bacterium | reverse complement strand
TCCGATGATGCATCCGAAACTGTCGCAGTGCTGCCGTCTGGCGCTTCCGTTAGTTCCCAGAAAAAGGAAAGCGCGTCGCCTTCCGGATCTGAAGAGTTCTCCGCAGAAAGTGTCACCGTTTCCCCGAGCCGGACCGTCTGATCCGGTCCCGCATCAGGCACCGGCGGATTGTTGCCGATATTGAACACACGGGAAACACGGTTATTGGTCTCGTCGGTCTCCTGCAGGGTGCCCTGGCCGGTCCCGTCGTCATCGGCAACAGCGACAATCGTCAGAATACCGGCAGACGGACTGGAAAAAATAAAAGAAAGATCTGTATACTCGCCGGGACTCAACAGACTGTCCGTTTGAGCGGTCCCCAGAAGCACGCCCCCTTCATCCGGGCTGCCGTCATAAAACGCGACAGGGGTTTGATCCGGGATCACCGCATCTCCGCTGTTACCCAGCCGTACGAAAAAGGTCTCCGAATCCGGATTTCCCGAATGGACCGCACGCAGAAATGAGGCGGAAACATCCAGGCAGGATGACGGCGTTTCATCGCAATCCGGACCGGAATGGAACATATTGTTGGTCTCATCTGACTCCGGAATCGTATTGGTGTTGTCAATGAACGCAAATATCCGGTTGTCCCGGAACAGAACCGGGCTGGTTATATCCACGGAAACCGCAATGACTTCCTCTGCAAAAGGCGCATTTGTAACCGCTGATGTGGCAAGCTGCCGGTCCGTATCCGGCTCATATGTCTCATTGCCGTTTACGTCTTCAAACAACAGGACCGTATACGTTCCGTCCACGGGAAGACCACCGGTTCCGAAGATCTCGATGACAACCGTACCGCTGACAGAAAGGTGCTGCAAATCGGTCTGCAGATCCGACACATCAATGGAAAGCGGTATCAGGTCCGGATCCTCGTCTGCCGTACAATCACAGTCATTATCCAGGCCATCCCGGCTCACTTCAGGAAACTCGTATCCAGGCAGCCCTGTATAATCCGGTTCGACCCAGCCGCCAGCACCGCTGCACACCTTGACTGCCCCCGAACAGACCCCGCATTGATGATCCGCATCCGGCGGCGTCAGGCCATCGTCCGGAAAACCGTTGCAATTATTGTCCAGCCCGTCGCAGATTTCCGGCTGAGGTCCAATGGCGCCCTCGCAATCACCCCAGAAACCGCTGACGCAAACCTGCGTACCAGACGCGCACGTCCCCACATCACTGCCGCAGGATCGTGTTTCCCCGCTGTTACAGTCAAAACGATCCGAAACGCTGATCGTGAAATGTTGAAGCGTAAACGCACCCGCGCTGTCTTTCACACGCACCGTTACCCCATGGTCCCCGGCCTGATAGGCATCCGGCATCCATGAAACAGCCCCTGTTTCGCTGTCAATGCGCATTCCGTAAGGAGCGTCATCCAGGCTGTAGGTGAGTGTGCCTTCCGGATCAACGGCAGTTACCGCATACGCAAATACAGTGCCTTCCTCACCTGTCGTTACCGGTGTGGAGGAGATTACCGGCGCTGTGTTCACAAATCCTGCCGGCGGTGACGATACGGTCAGATCATACAGCACCGGTGAGGTTTCGCCGGATCGTATCGTGAACGTGGTCTCGATTTCAATATAACGACCCGCCGGAAGATCGCTGATGAGAAGGCCACTTTCCGCTTCAACCCACGCGGACCAGGTGATCTGGTCTTCCGATGAGCGCACCTTCACCTGTATCCGGGTTCCACTGGGTTCACGGCTGTTCCACGAAACAAGGCCCCAGGCCGCACCTGTGTACTCAGCGTCACAGATGACCGTCCACCGGCCGTTACGAGAGGTGATATTTCTTGAAATATACCCCGTCATATCACTGTAGTTATACGGATAATCATGGCCGTCCTGGGTAAACGCCACTGCGTTCGTCACAGGATCAATCCGCTGAACACTGTCGGCATAAAGACAGGTCGTCCAGATCTTTCCTTCTGAATCCACCGCCACACCTGTCGGACCGGCCTGGGTCATCACCGTTGCCTTCAGTGCTCCCGTATCACCATCATGGCGGGTCAACCGGTTTGTTCCCGTATGCGCCACCCAGACATCTCCGTCAGCACCCACGGCAACGCCCCGGCCCTGATCACCGCCAGAAATGGATACATCATAAATCCAGTCATTTGTTTGAGGATCCAGCTTCCTGAGTCGATTATCCGTGTATCCGGAGGTGTAAATATAACCGGCCGGGTCAATACCGAGCCCGTACACCCATTTCCCGTTAGTGGAAAACGAATGAATCGTATGATTGCCCGAAGGATCGTCAATTCGCGTCAAACCCGACGTCTTGTTCGATATCCAGAGTGTGCCGTTTCCATCGATCAGCGCACCGTAACACGGCCTGCCAATCGGGATGGTTTTTAATTTTTCACCGGTGTTCCCATCATAATACCCCATATGCTGACCGTTGCCGCCGATCCATACATTGTTTTCCGCATCGGTGGCAACAGCCCGGGGACCGCTGTCTGTTTGCGTGACATAAAGCGCGATGGCCTCGTCTTCTCCCCAGGGAAGTATATCATCCGGACCCGTTGATGTCCGAATCACCCCGTCTCCGTTTTTATCATACGGATAAAGATTTATTTTTGTCGCAGATGCCGTATCCCGGTTACCGACCCAGAGGTCTCCACGGGCATCCACCGTTGTCCGGGACGGATTGGTCCCGGTCGAGGGACCGGTGCGGTAGCGGCCCAGTTCTTCACCCGTGAGGGTATTGATTTTGGATACGGTCCCCTCACCAGAGTTCGCAACCCAGATAAAGGGCAGGATATTCATCCCCGATTCCAGTGCAAGCTGATCATGAACGGTGTTGTGCTCGGTGTGGTCGAGTATCCCTTCATCAAAATCCGCATCATAGGTATAAATCCAGGACCCCTTGCGAACGCAGGTATCTCCTTCTCTGCGGTACCCCTCATCACACTGCCAGCTGCATGCGGGGATCTCCCATCCGTTTTCATCCGTATAGACCGCCTCGACCGGCAACACACTGGACGTCGCATGGGCCGGCGCCGCGTCCGCACAATCGGTGACCTTTGTATGAATGCACCGGGAAAGATCACCGTCATTGGTGTAATTCGCATCACAGGCACAGGCTGCCTGACCCTGGTAATCAACACAGGTTCCCCGACCCTCACAATCTACGCCTTCGCACACCGAAAGACCGCACAAACCGCTGATGCTGAGCCGGTCAATCGCTCCCGCAAGCATCCGGGAGCTGTTGTTCTCTGAACCGATTTCAAGTGGCGCATCGCTTTGAATGGTGTCGCTCAGATTGTTTTGAACGATCCGGATGGGTTGATCTTCTCCATCCACAATCATGCGAATCCCCGAGGCATCCCCTGATCCGTCATAGACCAGATCAATATCATACCACCGGCCTTTTTCCGCAAATCGCCGGGTCGTCTTTACGCTGATGAAATTCCTGTCCGTTCGCGAGGTCCAGGAATGGACCATGATAAAACCGATCTTGCTGTTGCTGTCGATATACAGACGCCATCCACGCTGATGCTTCCATTCGGGGGTCGCTGGCGCGTGTTGCTGTCTGGATACAATATTATGCTCTGACCGGGTCTTGTCCCGCTTGATCCTTGCAAAAATACAAAACCGGTCAAAACGATCAAAGTTAAAATGCTCGCTGTTTTCGACCCCAATATAGGTGTCAGGCCCATTGAAAACAGCCGCATTTCCATCTGATACCGATGTATAGTCAAGATCCCCGTGCCCGATACCGTCATAACCGTTGCCCGATGAATCTGCGGTGTTGTTTTCGAATTCATACACTGCCACCGGTATGGGCACACAGGTATCCTCTATTCGCCGAAACCCTGGTCCGCATACCCACCTGCAGGCGGCCGGTTCTGACCAGCCACCTGCGTTGATGCACTGGCCGTTCTCATAGACGTACCCTGCAGGGCAGTCCTGGGCCAACACAACGCTCAGGGTAACCGGATTTAACAGTGAAAACACAATGACAAAAACCGATACGAATAGCGTTCTCATGAGAAATTTCTCCAAAAGGGTAACTGTATCAAATCAATTTGTGGGACGCGTCTTTTGAAATGGCAAAATTTTATTTGGTAAAACGAAAAAAGGGTTAAGCCAGGTAAGCGCGGTCAACGACGCTCAGCTGATTGATAATTCTTACCCCTTCATTTTATTTGATTTTTTATTCTATACCATGCCGTCATATTAATGTAAATAATTATTCTTATTTTTATTAAGATATCTGCGGGTGGCAAACGTAATTCAAATGAAGAATTCATCTGTCATTTCATTTAAAAAACATGGGGGTGCAGGGGGATCATCCCCCTGCCCGCCGAAGGCAAGGATTTTTAATCTTTTACCAGGTCATTGTAATCCGCTTCGGTCATCAATGTGACCCCGGCGGCGGTTGCTTTTTCGATTTTTTTGGCGCCAACCTTTTCGCCGCAGACCAGGATATCTGTTTTTGCGCTGACCGATGTCTGAACAATGGCGCCGGCGGCCCTGGCTGCGGCCTGCATGGTTTCCCGGGTTCCGGCGGTCATTTTCCCGGTGAACACGATTTTTTTACCGGCAATGGGAGAATCAATTTGCGGGGTTTCTGGTGCGATGGGGGTGGATTCAAGGGAAAATCCCAGGTCGATCATGTGCCGGATGCGATTCTGCATGGACCGGATCCCCTTTTCGATCCGCTGGCTGGTGACTGCTCCGAACCCGTGGATGTCCTTGATTTGATCGGCGGTGACATCTGTCAGGCGGTCAATGGGAAAACGGGCAAGGAGTTTGCGGCTGTCTCCGGTTCCCAGATCCGGGATACCAAAGGCGGCCAGAAACCGCCAGTCCTCAATGGGTTTGCTGCGGCTGGCCGTGATGGCAGCGTCCAGGTTCGCTGACTGAACCGGTCCAAAGCCTAAGTCCAGAAAATCAGTTTCCGTCATCTGGTAGACTGATTCAAGGGTTGTGTATCCGCCGGACACGATCTTTTCCACGGTTTTGATACCGAACCAGTCGGCATTCCCTATGGTTTTAAACCAGTGGACCAGGCCCTGGACCACCTGAGCCGGGCAGTGGGGATTTCGGCATTTCAAAAAATCGTTTTCCCATTCCAGGGCGGATTTGCAGGAGGGACAGGCATGGGGGATGTCAACGGTGTCAGACGGATGGCGCACGGCTTCGAGTTTGGGGATCACTTCTCCGCTGCGGATAATTTCGATCCGCGCGCCGGCGCCAATGCACCGGTCTTTCACCATTCCTGCGTGATGGGCGGTTACCCGGCGGATGGTGGCACCGGAGATGGATACGGGCGAGACCCTGAGTACGGGGGTGATGTTACCGGTCCGGCCCACCTGCCAGGCCACAGATTCGACCGTGGTTTCCACGGTTTCGCCGCGCTGTTTGAACGCGATCTGCCACCGGTTATGGTGGGAGGTGGCGCCCATTGCTGCCTGCAGAACCGGATCTGATGTTTCGATCACCAGCCCGTCCTGGGGAAAGGCGGACGCGGCGGTCATGGTCTCGTAGAGTGAGACGATTGTATCGAGCAAGTTTGTTCCGTCGCCGGTCCAGGACGGCAGCTGGGTATAGGGAACAAACCGCACCGCACCGGCTTCAAGGGCAGCGGCGGCATTCACGTTGACCGTGTCTGCGGAGACAATCCCGACGGCCATATTCCGGGGATGCTCGAACACACCGGACAGATGCGTTTCAAAGTAGGCTTTGTCGATAACAATCTCACCCAGGCCCTGGCCCCGTTTGCCCCCTTCTATCTGTACGCCTTTTTCAAACACGCTGCTGATTTCATATCCGGTCCGGCCGTTGCCGCGGGTAGCCAGTACCGTGCCGTCATCCCGGGCAGCCAGGCCGTCCAGTTTTACGGTTACCCGGTAGATCACCGGGGGCAGGTCCAGTTCTGCGGCTGTTTTCTCCACCCGATCCACAAAGCGGCGCAGGGCGTCAACCGTATAGGCTTTTTCAAGGGACAGCATGGGTTCCGGGTGCCGGACTTCGATTTTTCCGGTGATGACTTCCGGCTCTACACGGGTGAGGAAGGGATGATCCGGTGCAGCAGCGCGCAGACGTTCTACCTGGGTGTCATAGGCGGCATCGCTAATTTCAGGTGTTCCGGAACGGTAGGCGGCATTGAAGCGTTCCAGTTCTTGGACCAGCTGACGAATCTCATCCGGCGTCATTGTTTCCATCCTTGTCCCGGTACTCGGCATTCAGGCTCCAGTTCGCCAGACAGGAGATCAGCTGTTTCCGGTGCGCGATAAATTCTTGTTTTTTGAATCCCTTTTTCCAGGTCCGGTTTCCCACCTGATCGGATACGACCAGCAAGCTGCTCAGCTGAACCCCGTGAAACGCGGAAACGGCAAACAGGCCGGCGGTTTCCATGTCAACCGCAATGGCGCCGCTGTCCCTGAACCCGTCAATACGCGCGGGTGTTTCCCGGTAAAGGGCGTCCGTGGTCCAGATACAGCCCGTTTTTACAGGCACTGTCAGTGCGCGTAAATACGCCTGCAAAATAGGGTCATCTGTTCCGGTTGACAGGATCTCAGGACAGTCGTGTCCGGTATAGATCCGGCTCACCCCGTCATCGCAGCAGGCAGCGGTGGCCAGTATCACGTCTCCTGCTGAAAGATCCGGAACCAGGCTGCCGCACCATCCCAGGCACACCACCTGCCGGCATCCCCAGGCAACGAGCTGTTCAAGCAGCATGGCCGCATAGGGAGCGCCGATATACGGACCCAGCACGACCCCGCCGCCGCCGTCGGGACGGTCGATTGTGAGGGCTTGGCCCATGAGAAACCGCCGGCTTCTGCACCCAGCAGCGTCAACGCAGTTCTGAAATAGCTGAAGATCCGGCTGGGTGGACACAAGCACCCCCACGTCTGAAGCCGGGTGACCCAGGGCTGACGGATCGGCCGTCACAACAGGCGCATCCGGGTCTGTTACCGTGTGCAGGGGGGAAACCATAAGCGGGTCACTCCGGAATATCAGGCCAGGGGATCGGCAAAGGATTCAATAGCATCCTTGATGTCGTCAATCGTGTCATAGAGCCATGTGATATCTTCAATGGAAAGCCGCCCGGCTTTCACAGGGGCGCGATCCGTGCCGTCCTTTTTTTTCAGAATCCGCGGGCCGATCTGCAGTTTCGGCTCACCGTCGCCATACTGGTGAATGGCCACCACAAGACCGGTTTCTTCGCATTTCCAGGATTTCAGCATCTTGTCTTTACTGGGATCAAAACCTGCCATCTCATCCTCCTTGTCTCTGCTTATGCGTACAGGTGCGTTATCATCTGGCGGCTCCGCCTGCAAGCAGCCGGTGTCTAACCGGTCACCAGCTGGGTAAAGTCGGCAATGGGGGTCAACAGATCAGCCACCTTTTTCAGTAAGGCCAGCCGGTTGGCCCGCACCTTGGGATCTTCGGCCATGACCAGCACAGCTTCAAAAAACGCATCCACGGGTTTGCCAAGGGTTGCAATGGCGGCCAGCGCATCCGGATAATCCCCGCGCGCGATATCTGCGTTCACCTGTTCTGTCACGCTTTCTATGGCTGCCAGCAGCAGGCCTTCGGTGGGATCCTCAAACAGGGCCTCTGAAACGGCGGCCGCCGGTGCGTCGCCTCCGGCCTGGCCGGATTTGCGGATCAGGTTCCCCACCCGCTTCAGGGCGATGGACAGGGCCGGAAACGCCGGATGGGTCTTAAAGGCTTCCAGGGCCTGGACCCGGGCATTGACATCCGGAACACGATCTGCTGACGCGGCAATCACAGCAGCGACCCCATCTTTCGCATGCCCTTGATCCACCAGCAGATGGGTCAGCCGGGCCGCGACAAAGCCCAGCACCTGTTGCTGCACGGAAAGAAACCCCTCCGCATCCGGGGCCATGAAGCCGGCAAGGCCCTTGTTGACCAGATCGCTCAGGGAAAACCGCAGGTGCGCATGCTGGAGAATCTGAATCAGGCCAATGGTCTGACGGCGAAGGGCATAGGGGTCGGATGCGCCGGTGGGAATCAGGCCCGCACTGAAGCACCCGCACAGGGTATCGAGCTTTTCAGCCAGGCTCAGCAGGCTGCCCACCCGGGATGCGGGCAGTTCAGCCCCGGAAGCGACCGGCCGGTAATGTTCTTCAATGGCTGTTGCAACCCCCGGATGTTCGCCTGCCTCGAGGGCATAGACCCGGCCCATGATTCCCTGAAGGTCTGTAAATTCATAGACCATCTGGCTGACCAGGTCTGCCTTGCAGAGCAACGCCGCCCGATCCAGATCACGGGTATCTTCTGCATCCAGTTCAGCAAGCGCGGCCAGCTGGCCGGCCAGGGACCGGACCCGCACGACCTTGTCATACACAGACCCGAGGTCTGCCTGAAACAGAACCCCTTTGAGCCGCTCCACCCAGTCCTCCATCCGGTCTTTTTTGTCTTCGTGAAAAAAGAACTGGGCATCGGACAGCCGGGCCCGCAGCACGCGTTCGTTTCCGGTGCGGATCAGGGACATGTCATCTGCGGGCATATTGCTCACGGCAATAAAAACAGGCAGCAGGGTGCCGTCTGCCGCTGACACGGCAAAGTATTTCTGATGCTCCCGCATGGAGGTAATCAGCACCTCACGGGGTACGTCCAGAAATTCCGGTTCAAACGCGCCGGTAATCACCTGGGGATATTCCACAAGCTGTGTCACGGTATCCAGCAGCGCCGGATCCGGAATCACCGCACCGCCGGCGTTTACACCCGCATCCGTGACCGCTGTTTCAATGCACTGCCTGCGCGCATCCATGTCCACCAGCACCCAGGCGTTTCTGAGTGCGTCCACATAGGCATCCGGATGCGGGATGGTGATCTGGCCGGGGGCTTTGAACCGATGACCTGCCGTGGTATTGCCGCTTGTCACATCACCGACCGTAAACGAGAGGATTTCCTCGCCCAGAAGGGCAAGGATGGACTGGATGGGACGGGCGAAGGTGACGCTCAGATCCCCCCAGCGCATGGATTTGGGAAATGGCAGTGACAGGATCAGTCCGGGAAGGATCCCTTCGAGGATCGGGCCAGTGGGTGCAACCGATTCAGACACCCGCGCGCACAGGTATTCGCCCCTGGGCGTGGTTTTCACGGTCAGTTCAGCTGCCGGCACACCGGCTTTTTCGGCAAATTTTTGTCCGGCCATGGTCAGGTTGCCGTCAGCATCATAGGCGACCTTTTTTGGCGGCCCGGTCAGTTCTGTTTCCTGGGCCCGCTGGGTGTCCGCCACCCCTTCCACCCGCAGGGTCAGCCGCCGGGGGGTGCCGTATACGCGCATGGCACCGTGGTCAATACGGGCAGCGTCAAGCGCGGTGGTCATTTTTTCCTGAAACGCCGCCAGGGCCGGCCGGATGTACCCGGCCGGAATTTCTTCGGCTCTCACTTCAATTAATAGGGTCTGCATATCTCTGCTCCGGTATATTCCCGATAAAGGGGACATGGGGCTGGCGAATCGATTGATCAGACAGCCTGCTTTTTCAAAAGGGGGTGGCCCATGGCTTCCCGTTGATCCACATAAGCCCGGGCGCACAGGCGCGCCAGGGTACGGATTCTGGCGATATAACCGGTGCGTTCCGTCACACTGATCGCCCCCCGTGCATCGAGCAGGTTGAAGGTATGAGAACACTTGAGACAAAATTCATAGGCCGGCAGCACCAGGCCTTCGGCCACCACGCGTTTTGACTCTGCTTCATAGGTAGTGAACAGATCCAGCAGCATGTCCACATCCGCATGCACAAAATTGTATCCGGACTGTTCGACTTCCTGCTGGTGATACACATCTCCGTAGGAAATCTGATCGTTCCATTTGAGATCAAACACATTATCCACGCCCTGGAGATACATGGAAATCCGCTCAAGGCCATAGGTGATTTCCACCGGCACCGGTTTTACCTCGATACTGCCGGCCAGCTGGAAATAGGTAAACTGGGTGATCTCCATACCGTCCAGCCAGACTTCCCATCCAAGGCCGGATGCACCCAGGGTCGGCGATTCCCAGTCATCCTCCACAAAACGGATGTCATGGTTCAGGGGATCAATGCCCAGGTGTTCAAGGCTGTTCAGGTAGCGTTCCTGAATATCTTTCGGGGAGGGTTTCAAGATCACCTGGAACTGATAGTAATGCTGGAGCCGATTGGGGTTTTCCCCGTAACGGCCGTCTGTCGGACGGCGTGACGGCTGCACATAGGCCACGTTCCAGGGTTCGGGACCCAGGGCCCGCAGCAGTGTGGTGGGGTGAAACGTGCCGGCCCCCACTTCCAGATCATAGGGCTGCATGATGATACAGCCCTGCTTTGCCCAGTACGATTGCAGTGTTAAAATCACATCCTGAAAATACATGTCATATCCTCTCGTCATCCCCCATGTCAGGCCCGCGGTACGCGGTGTTCCGCACCGGCAACCCGCCGTATCGTATGATCGTTTTGAAACAGATGCCGCCTCCGTGCATCTTCTGCCAAGGATTGCTGTAGCAACCCGTGACCGGCAGTTCTGTTTTCAGGCAGCGACGGTCACGCCTGAGAGATCCACATGGCAGTCGATCTGCCCGGCGTCGGCGCTGCTGTTCATGATATCCGCCCACTCGGAGGACATCTTGCAGATATCCCCCTCCGCGCCCAGTGCCCACAAACAGCCGCCAGCACCGGCGCCGGTAAAACGGACACCGCATCCGTGTTTACGCCCCGCATCCGTCAATAAGCGCCCGAGGGGCGTCAGTACATCCGGGGTCAGGCTGCACCGGATGTCAGTCTCTTGATTCATGGCCGCTGCCGCCCTGGGCACATCGCCCCGTTCCACAGCCGCACAGAACGCATGGGTGCAGCGAATTATGGCTTCCCACTCAGCGCAAAAGCGTCCGCCGAGAAACTGGGTTACCCAGACCGAGTTCACAGCCGCTGAATCATGGGGTTCACCCAGGTATGCCACCCGCAGCCGGGATGACCAGCGGTCCGCTTCCGCCGCCGGTATCAGGGGTTTACGGCGATAGCCGCCCCCCGGCCGTATGCCCTGCCAATACCAGGCATGCATGCCCCCGAATGCTGCGGCCAGATGGTCCTGCATGCCGCAGGGAATACCGAGTACGCTGCTCTCGATCCCGTGGGCGGCAGCCGCGATATCCCTGCGCAGGGTGTCATCCATCTCCTGCCGGCCGCTCAGATGATACAAGGCAGCAACCAGTGCCACGGCCACGGTGGATGAACCGCCCATGCCGCTTCGGGGCGGTGCGGCCGAATCAATGGTGACCTGGAGACCTGAGGCCTGAAACGCGGCCAGGATTGCCGCGATGAAGCCCAGTGGGTGATCGTTCCTGAGAGTTCCGGCCGGCCAGGTTACCGGGGCAAAGCCGCGTGAGACAATCCGGTTCTCCCCGGATTTCCAGGCGGTGAGTTCCACCTGTGTACGCAGGGAGACCGCCAGGTTCACGGTCAGCGGCCGCAGATGGGTCAGCGGGAAATAGAACGCCGGCATATCCAGGGTGCCGCCCATATCAACCCGGACTGGCGCCGATGCGGTAATGTGCGCTCCCTGGGCCAGTGTCAGGGGGGCTCCGCCGTCCGTCTCTCTTGTCATCAAGGACACCGGTGTCTGCTTTCTTTCAAAAAATGATAACTTTTCAGGGGCCGTCCCAGATAGTAGCTGGCAAATGCCTCGGCAAACATCAGGCACTCCCGCAAGGTGGCCTCGGAATACCGCAGGCGGTTTCCGATGGGCCGGTCCGGGTGCTGAAGCCACCTTAGCTGATAGACCGTCCCCTTTGACAGCATCATGCCGTCCGATGCCGGAGGGGCGCAAGCTCGGCAGCGAAAGCCGCCGCCCTGGGTGTCGGATACCAGCGGGGTCTGGAGCTGATCCACCGGCCGTTTGCAAGCGGCGCACCGCTCCAGATTCGGTGCCACACCCATGTCGCCTAAAAACTGCATGAGAAACCGGATACTCACCTGCCCCGGATCCCCCTGTTTTCGGTTCAGCTGATCCAGGGCCCTGCGCATGGCCTGAAATGTGGCTGGATGGGCAACCGCCGGCTCCAGCCAGGCATTCACCAGTTCGGCCCAGAAACTGGCATAGGCGGTCAGACGGAAATCCGAGCGGATACCGGAAAACCCGTCTTCGATGGAGACCTCCTGGAGCACAGGCATGGCGCCTGTCCGCTTTACCGGCCGCAGGCTGGCCGTGAGGTGGGAAAACAGTTCCAGGGCCCCGCCAAACCGTTTCACGCTTTTTTTGGCGTTCCTGGCAACTGCCGTCACTTTTCCCCGGTCTTCTGTCAGCAGGGTGACAATGTAATCATAGTCCCCATATTCTGTCCGCCGAAGCAGGAGAGAGGGTGCGGTCCATCCGGTCATGGTGTCACAGGGCCAGCAGCGTGGTGGCGATCATGAAATAGCAGTAAATACTGATAATATCGATGGCTGTGGTCACAAACGGCCCGGTCGCCACCGCCGGGTCCATATTGATCCGCGCAAAGAGCATGGGAACCAGGGATCCCACCAGCGCGGCAATCGACATGGAAGAGAGCACTGCGCTGGCCACCGATACTGCCACCCGGATCTGATCATACCGAAACTGGGCCACGCTCCCCACCAGGAGTCCGTAAAAAAGCCCGAGAATCAGGCCTACGCACAACTCTTTTCCCACCACAGCCCAGCAATCCCGGACCAGAATCCGTCCTGTGGCCAGGCCCCGGACCACAATGGTCGACGACTGGGTGCCGATATTCCCCCCCATGCCCATGATAACGGGAATGAACGCGGCAAGATAGGCCACCTTGATCAGGGTGTCTTCGAATTTACCCACAATGAAAAAAGCGAAAATCCCCCCGACACAACTGGCAAACAGCCAGGGAAGACGGATCCGTGTACTCCGGAGAATGGTCTGGGTTTCGACAAACTCCTCGCCCACACCCGCCATTTTTAAAATATCTTCCGTGGCTTCTTCGCGCAGAACGTCGATCACATCATCCACCGTGACAATACCGACCAGGGTATTGTTTTCGTCCACGACCGGCACGGCCAGGATATCGTACCGGGCCACAATCCGGGCCACCTCTTCCTGATCCATCTCGGTCGTTACCCAGACAATGTCCGTGGACATAAAGGTTTTCAGCTGACGTTCCGGCGGATTCACCACTAGCTGCCGGAGGGAACACACGCCGATAAGGCGTTGATATTCATCCACCACATAGAGGTAAAACGGCATCTCCACATCGATATATTCCTTCTGAAGGGACTCCATGGCTTCTCTGGCCGTGATGCTCTCCTGAAACGCGATGTACTCGGTGGTCATGATGGCGCCGGCTGTGTCATCACTGTATCGGAGCAGGCCTTCAATTTCTTCGGAGCCTTCCGTGTTCATCTGGTCCAGTATCTGATCCGCCGTCTCCTCGGGCAGCCGGTTGATCAACTCGCGGACATCATCGCTGGGCATGGTATCGAGAATCTGGATCAGAGAGGGAATTTCCATATTTTCTAAGATGTTGAGAAACGCTTCCGGATCCAGTTCGGAAAGCAGTACGCCTTTCTGGTCCTGGGATTCGATCATTTCAAACAGTTTTATCTGCTGTTCAAACGGAAGGGACCGAAACAGGCTGGACAGATCTGCCGCATGGGTCTTATTGACAATTTTACGCAGGTGGGCCACCGCGTTCCGGCGTAACAGCCGTTTGGTACTCTCAAGCAGTACGTTGTTTCGTTCTCGCAGCGTCATTTACACCTCCTGATCACAGGATCCAGGCAGCCTCTCGTCCTGACGCAGATGAGCATCAGGCATCTGTTTATTGATAAATCTGAATATGGGATTTTGCTCTTAACTGTTCGAGCCAGCTTACAAACGCCGTGTTTACCATCTCCTGATACAAGATATCTGATATGGATTCAGACACCGCGTCAAGATCCTTTCCCGGCAGATCCCGGGTATCGAGCACCACCAGTATCTGGTACCCCAGATCGGTTGAGACAACTGGCGTAAACCCGCCTGTGTCCAGCCCTTTCAGGGCCGCTCTCAAGGGCGCTGAAAGACTGGATTCCGAAATGAACCCAAGGTCTTTTTTCAATACAAGCGTTTCGTCCGGGGACAGGGATGCAAAGGATTCTCCCTGCGCAAGCGCCTGATGCACCTGTGCCAGTTCTTTGGGAACGCCCGCCTCATTCATCCGGTCAGCTGTCACCGGAGACCGGACCAGAAACATGCCAATGCGGTATTCCGTGCTTCCGCCATAGTGCTCCGGATGCGTTTCATAATACCGCTTTATATCCTCCCGGGTCACGATCACCTTGGATTTCACTTCTCGGTTGATCAATCGGGGTTTTTGCAGCTGATTTCGCAGCTGTTCCCGGTACGCGGCCAGGGACAGGCCCTGCGCGGCCAGTTCCTGGCGGAGGGTTTCATCGGTCAGATAATTGATCTGTTTCACCCGTTCGAGGGCAGCGTCAACCTCATCTTCTGAAATGCGCAGTCCCAGGCGGTCCACCTCCTGAACTGTCAGTTTTTCATCAATGAGCAGATCCAGGGCCTGGGTGCGCAACTTGAAAAACTGGCCGGTATCCGTGGCAGAGACGCCCCGACTGATCGTATACAGGCGTGCGTCCAGCTCTGAGCGCGTGATCACATCCTCGTTTACAACAGCGACAATACGATCCGACCAGTCCGCACAGACAGCAGACGCCAGCGCCGCAACCATCCCAATCACATATATACCTGTTATCAAAACTCTTTTTTTCATTAGCAATCCTGAGTAGTCATGGATTATACGATGTTTTGTTTCGGTAGTGTCTCTAGCAGGCAGGTGCAAAAAAGCACGGCCCACTACCCGCACAGACAGCGTGGCGCAAGCCACCCATTCCGCAAATCGTTAATTGTTAACATGCCCGGCTATCTCTTTCAAGACGGTTTTCGTCTGAAGGATATTCTTCATGAACACGTTGGCGTCCAGACGCACCTTCATCTGGTTTTCCCTGGTAAGCTGAAAGCGGTCCGGTGAATCGGCCAGCAGGTTCATGATCCCCAGCGGGTTTTTCTGATGGCGTTCGGAAAACTGCAGCACCAGCCAGTTTCCCTTGAGGTCCAACCGTTTCACACCAGCCTGAACCGACAGCACCTTGAGCATGATTTTGAGCAGCATATGCTCTGCTTCTTCGGGCAGGGGTCCGTACCGGTCAATCAGTTCGGTCTTGATGGCGGCAATGTCCTTGAGCTGCCCCAGGCGGGAGAGCCGTCTGTACACCTGCATTCGCTGATCGATTTCACCGATAAACGATTCAGGAATAAACGCCGCCATATCCACATGGATTTCCGGATCCAGAGACGCGACCACGGTCTCTCCCTTGAGATCGGCAATGGCATGATCCATGAGTTTTAAAAACATGTCATACCCGACGGCGGCAATATGACCGGTCTGGGAGGTGCCCAGGGCTGCGCCGGCGCCGCGAATCTGAAGGTCGCTCATGGCAATCTGGAAACCGGATCCCAGGCCCGTATGCTCCATGAGCACGTTCAGACGCTTGCGGGCATCTTTGGAAATCGCCACATCCCGGGGCACAAACAGGTAGGCATAGGCCTGTTCGTCCCCCCGGCCGATCCGGCCCCGGAGCTGGTATATCTGCGACAGCCCGAACCGATCTGCCCGGTTGATCATCATGGTGTTCGCGGCCGGTATATCCAGCCCGGATTCGATGATGGTGGTGCAGACCAGCACATCGATGTCCCGGTTCACAAACCCCAGCATCACGGTTTCCAGCTCCCGTTCAGACAGGCTGCCGTGGGCAACGCCGAACGCGGCTTCCGGCACCAGTTTCCGGAGATGATCGGCTGTTTTGTCGATGGTTTGAATATGATTGTGCACGAAAAAGGTCTGACCGCCCCGCTCCAGCTCTTTTCTTAAGGCATCGGCAATCAGGGTGTCGTCATATTCCGAGACATAGGAGACAATGGCCTGACGCTGCTCTGGCGGGGTGGTGATGACACTGATATCCCGGATACCGGTCATGGCCATGTGCAGGGTCCGCGGGATGGGCGTTGCCGACAGGGTGAGCACATCGACCAGGTTGCGGAGCTGTTTGAGTTTTTCTTTGTGCTTGACCCCGAACCGCTGTTCTTCATCAATGACCACCAACCCCAAATCCTTGAATGCGATATCCTTTTGAAGCACGCGGTGGGTGCCGATCACGATATCCACCGTGCCCGCCTTTATATCCGCGACAATCTGCCGCTGGGCTGTTGCCGAGCGGAACCGGCTCAGCGCCTGTACGGTTACCGGATACCCGGCAAACCGCGCTTTAAAGGTCTGTAGATGCTGTTCTGCCAGAATCGTTGTCGGTACCAGGACCACCACCTGTTTACTGTCACTGACCGCCTTGAACGCGGCCCGGATGGCGACTTCGGTTTTTCCGTACCCCACATCCCCGCAGACCAGCCGGTCCATGGGGCGTTCCGAGGTCATGTCTGCCAGAACCGCATCAATGGCGGTCAGCTGATCGGGTGTTTCCTCATAGGGAAACGCCGCCTCGAAATCCCTGAAAAAATGATCCGGATGGGTGAACGCGTTCCTGTTTCTCACTTTACGGGATGCGTACAGGGAAAGCAGTTCACCGGCAATTTTCTCCACTTCCGCTTTGGCTTTGGCCTTGGCTTTCTGCCAGGTCACCCCGCCCATTTTGTCGAGCACCGGTGCATACCCGTCCACGCCCAGGTATTTCTGAACCATTTCCATCCGTTCCATGGGAACGTACAGGCGGTCGCCGTCCTTGTATTCAATTTCGATGAAATCGCTGGTTTCCCGTTCCACGGTGAGTTTTTTTAAGCCATGATACCGCCCCAGCCCCTGATCCACATGCACGACAATATCACCGGGTTCCAGTTCATTCAGATTGAGAAATTTAAAGCGGGCATCCGCTTTATCCGCTTTACGCCGCCGCTGTTTGACCCCGAAAATTTCATCTTCCGTGATCAGGGCAACACCGGCATCTGCCCAGACAAAACCGGACGAGACCCGGCCCATGCAGAACTGGACAGCGGCCGTGCGCCCTGCCCGTTTCATTGCGGCCTCAAAGGTTTGCGCCGGCGGCAGCGGGTCAATGCCGTACGCCTGAAGGAGATTTCTCAAGCGTTCTGCCTGGGGCAGGGTTGAACAGACCAGCAAGGGGGACATCCCTTCTGATACCCGTTGTGTCAACCAGTCAGCCAGTGGTTTGAGCAGGGCGTCCCTGTCGTGGTGCAGGCGCAGTGCCTGGGTAATTGCCGTGTTTCCGATACTGCCCGGCGCGTTTGCGTCAGTGCGGGAGCACCGGTCATCTGAGCTGCCGATTCCGGCCAGAGGCCCTTCTTGATAAGAAAACGTCACATGGCCGGGCAACTCACGCCTTTCAAGGACCTGATCCCAGTCTGCTAAAAGATCCGCCACGGGAACACAGAGGCGCTGTTCATTCACGGCAGACGCATGACTGGCCGCCACACGGTTCTGAAATTTTTCCGCCTGATCCGTGAGATCATCCGGATTCATCCAGATCACGCTCGCCTGATCCGGCAGGTAGTCAAACACGGTGTCAAGGCGATCATAGATCAGGGGCAGCAGGCTCTCGATCCCAGGGTACATCCCCTGTTCCCGGATGGTATCCACCATGGCCCGGACCGCTTCCACCGGCAGTTCCTGCTCAGATGCCCGCACCCGCATCCGGTGCAGCACCTCGCTGAGCTGTTCCGGTGGCAGGATCGTTTCCCGGGCGGGGACGATCACCGCTTCCGAAATATCGACAATTTTTCGCTGGGATCTGACGGAAAAAAAGCGCATGGCATCCACGGTGTCGCCGAAAAGCTCGATGCGGACCGGATTCGGATACAGGGGAATGAAGATATCGAGGATACCGCCGCGAAGGCTGAAATCACCGGATTCCTCGACAATCCCCACGCGCTGATACCCGCCGGAAACCAGTTTTCCGATGACCGCGTCAAGATCCATCTCCTCCCCTGCCATCACCAGCTCCGCATAGGCCTGGAGCGCCTGTTTCGGAATCACCTTCTGCAGCAATGTTTCAGCGGGCAGGATCAGGATGGGCGGATATTCACCAGCGCTGAGCCGGTAGAGAATGCCCAGTCGTTTTGCTGCTGTATGCGTGTGATAGGAAACCGGTTTAAACGGCACCACATGATAGGGCGGAAAGATAACCGCTGATCCGCCCACGTCTTCTGAAAAAAAACGGATGTCAGTGAGCAGCTGTTCCGCCTGCTTGACCGTATCGACTATGATCACAAACAGCCGTTTTCCGCTTGCCGCCGCTTTTGCCAGCAGAAAGGCCCGGTCAGATCCGACAAAGCCCTGAAAATTCGTGACCGGCGTTTGTTCCACCAGGCTGTCCCGCAATCGGTTGAACATTTTTCTTGCTTTTCTTTCTTCAAATCATTATTTTGGCTGTGCTTGAGCCGGCGTAACTCAGTTGGTAGAGTAGTTGATTCGTAATCAACAAGTCAGCAGTTCAAATCTGCTCGTCGGCTCCACTTGCTTTAGAAGAGACCGGCCGTTTAACGGCCGGTTTTTTTGTTTTCCGGTCAGCCTCCGCCCGGACCGTGCGGGCCGGTCAGGTCTCTCCCTGGTACTGCATCCGGTACAGCCGCTCATAGGCCCCCTGTTTCGCCATCAACTCGGTGTGGGTACCGGTTTCGACAATCCCCCCATTCTCGATCACGGCGATCCGGTCTGCATTCACAATGGTTGACAGCCGATGGGCAATGACAAGGGTGGTTCTGCCCTGCATCAGATTGTCCAGGGCTTTCTGCACCACTTTTTCAGCCGTTGCATCCAGCGAGGACGTGGCTTCGTCCAGAATCAGAATCGGTGCATCCTTGATCAGTGCCCGGGCAATGCAGATCCGCTGTTTTTCCCCGCCGGACAACCGGCTTCCCAGCTCACCAATCGCCGTATGGTATCCCTCAGGAAGTTTTTCGATAAAGTCGGCGGCATAGGCTGCTTTCGCCGCTGCGGCAATTTCCGCCTGGGTGGCACCGGCTTTGCCGTAGGCAATGTTTTTGGCAATGGTATCATTGAACAGAATCGGCTCCTGGGTGACCATGGCAATGCGGCTCCTCAGGTCGTCGATGGCCAGATCCCGGATATCGGTATCATCCAGCAGGATCCGGCCCCCTGTCACATCGTAAAAACGGGGAATCAGACTGACCAGTGAGGATTTCCCGCCACCGCTCATCCCCACCAGGGCAAGCACGTTTCCTGGTTCCACAGAAAGGCTGATTTCCTTGAGCACAGGATCACGATCATATTGGAACGAAACATTTTCAAGGCGTACCTGATGCGCATGCGTGCGGGTGAGGGTTACCGGATGCACCGGTTGTTTCACATCTGTTTCCCGCTCAAGCAGGGTAAAAATACGGTCGGTTGCGGCCAGACCTTCTTGGATGGCATTGTTGACCTTTGAAAGTTTTTTCACAGGATCATACAGCAGGATGGCGGCCGCCAAAAATGAGAAGAACTCGCCCTGGGAGTAGATCCCGTGAATGACGCGGGACCCGCCAAACCAGATGATAAACGCCACGCCCACACCCCCCAGAAACTCCATCACCGGAGACGAGAGGGATTTGGCAATGGCGGTTTTCAATTCCAGCCGGAACAGCCGGCGTGTAAGGTCGCAGAACCGTCCCGTTTCATAGGTCTCCATGTTAAAGGCCTTGACCACCTTGTTACCGGCAAAGGTTTCATGGAGAAAGGCGTTCATGTCTGCCATGGATTCCTGGCACCCGGTGCTCATCCGCCGGACCCGTTTGCCGAAAAAAGAGATGGGATAGTAGGCGACCGGTAAAATAACAAACGCCCCCAGGGCCAGATCCCAGCATTGATAAAACAGAAAGACAACCAGCAGGATAATGGAAAAACAGTCGCGCAGGGCACTGGTGACCGCGGTTGAGACCATGCTTTTGATAATATTGACATCATTGGTGATCCGGGACATGAGCACACCGGTTTTTTCATGGTGAAAAAACGCCACCGGCAAGGTCATCAGATGCGCGTAAACCCGATCCCGGAGGTTACGAATAATCCGTTGGCCCACGTAGTTCATGAAATATTCCTGCCCGTACATGGCCAGGCCTCTGAAAAAACAGACACCGATCACCGCTGCGGGAAGCAGCAGCAGCATGTCCATTCGTTTGTTCACAAAAATTTCGTCAAGAACCGGTTCTATCAGGTACGCGGTTGCCGTTGTGGTCGCCGAAAACAGCAGCATGCAGAGCATGGCAATTCCCAGGCGGTATTGATGCACGGAAATCAGCGAAAGGATGCTGCGATGCCGGTCGGACAGGCGTTTGTTCAATGTAAAAAACTTCATGGATGACATCCCGTTAATTTTATAGGAAAGTCTATATAACAGACTAAATTACTTTCATTCTTTTTTGTGGACACACCTCGGTGAAAAACCAGATCGGTCCATGGCCGTTATTCACATACACGGCAGTCACCGTATCAGAGACAGGGCAAGATCAGCGGTTCGGGCAGCCACTCCGGGCTGGCCCAGCTGCTGCCGGACATCCGCCAGTTCTGTTCGCATGCGCACAAGCCGCTCCGGTGATGCCAGCAGGTCAGCAATCATGCGCGCGACAGCCGCTGGATTGGCGTCATCCTGAAGCAGCTCGGGCATGACCTCCCGGCCGGCAATCAGGTTGGCCAATCCGGCATAGGGGACCTTCACAAACCGGCGGGCCATCATAAAACTCACCGCCGACATCCGGTAGATGATGATCGTTGGCATGCCGGCGACGGCCGCTTCAAGGGTGACGGTTCCGGATGCGGCCACCACCAGATCTGAACAGGCAAACAGGGCGTCACTTCCGCCCGTCACCAGTTTGACCGGCAGCAGATCCGTGGCCGCCGGCAGGCGATCAGCCACCCAGTCGCGGTCAAGGGACGGGGCAATCGACAGAAAAAACACAAGATCCGGGTTGCTGCGATGCAGGATGGCAGCAGCGCCCAGCATCACCGGCAGATGGCGGCTCACTTCACTTTTCCGGGATCCGGGAAGCAGGCCGATACGATTTCCCGGCGGTGCATCCACCGCCTGAAGGGGTTCATGCCGGTAATCGAGCAGGGGATTGCCCACATAGGTTGCTGGTACACCGGCGGTTGCGTAGATCTCTTTTTCAAACGGCAGAATCAGCGCCGTATGATCCACGAACGCCCGCATTTGCTCGATCCGGCCGGGTTTCCACGCCCAGAGCTTGGGACTGATATAGTAGAGAACCGGTATTCCAAGGGATGTTGCGAATGCCGCCGCCCGGAGATTGAACCCCGGATAGTCGATGAGAATCAGCAGATCGGGCCGGGAGGCTGTGAGGGCGTGTTTGACCACCGTGCGCGCATGAAAAATCACCCGCCACTGCATGAGCACATCGGTCACGCCCATGGCAGACAGGTGTTTCGCATCCACACAGGTCTTGACGCCGGCACTGCGCATTGCATCACCGCCCACACCCGCCAGCCGGACCTGCGGCAGACGCGCCAGCAGCGCTCGGGCCAGTGCGCCCCCATGAACATCCCCGGAGGCTTCTCCGGCAATCATAAAGATCAGCGGACGCGTCCGGGAGGAGGATTGTGCTGCGGGCCCCATGGTCACTGCCCCTGCCTGTCAGGCAGGACTCCGTCCGGGGAAAGCGCCACAATACGGATCCCCTGTTCATCGGCAAAGTCAATCATGGCTGCTCTGTCAAAAACAACGGCCTGCCCGGCTTCAATGACCAGCACCCGGGCGCCGTGTTGCTGCATGGTTTTCAATGTTTCCATGCCAATGGCCGGAATATCAAAGCGGCGATCCTGCTGGGGTTTGCAGATTTTTATGACAACGGCATCCCCGTCAGAAAAGCCAGCGCCACGTGCAATGGCGGCATCGGTACCTTCAATCGCCTCCACGGCCAGCACGCTCCCCCCGCTCACCACAATGCACTGACCGATATCGAGTTTTCCAATCGTTTTGGCAATCTCCCAGCCAAACGAGATATCTGACTGCTGCGCCGCATTCGGATAGGCGCGGGTCCAGCAGCCGTGCGGCGCCAGGAGTTCGGGCAAAATTCCCGTGGAGGCCTGGATGCGAATCCCCTCTTTTTCGAGCAGGACGGCAAAGGCCTTGAGGATGCCGTCATCGTGGGTGGTTTTCAGCGTACGCAGCAGGCCAAGTGCTTTCAAGTCCGGCTTTACATCCGTGAACATCCGGGTTTTCCGGATACCGCCCACCATCACCGCCTCGGTTACCCCTTCGGATCTGAAATAGTTGAGCAGCCGGCTCACCTGGCCCAGATGCAGCCATTTCATCTGGCTGACCGCGTCTTCCAGTGCCTTGCTGGTCTCGTTCCGAAAACCGGCAGCAACCACCCGCATGCCGGCCGTCTGGGCCTTCCTGGCAAACAGGACCGGAAACTGGCCGTTTCCCGCAATCAGTCCAATGGTTTTTCCCATCATGTCTACCCGGTTCAGTTGTCAGCCGATACCATCAGCGGGTAATGCCCCGCTCTGACGAGGTGATGAAATCGATGAACCGCATCACTTCCGGCGTGGGCGCCACATCTGCCCGGACGCGCTCGACCGCCTCGTTCAGGGTCAGCCCGATCCGGAAAACGATCCGGTAGGCTTTTTTGAGCTGTGACAGGGTCGTATCTGAAAACTGGTTTCGCTGCAGGCCCACCGTGTTCAGACCGTGGAGGGTCGCCCGGTCGCCGGCAGCAATCACGTACGGCGGAATATCCTTTACCACAGCCGATTTCCCGCCAATATAGGCATGGTTTCCAATGCGGACAAACTGATGCACGGCGGCAAGGCCGCCCACGGTCACATCATCGCTTATCTCCACATGACCGGCCAGTGTGGCGCAGTTGGCAAGGATCACCCGTTTTCCGGTTTTGCAGTCATGGGCAACATGGGCATAGGCCATGAGGAAGTTTTCTTCGCCGACTTCCGTGACCCCGCCACCGGCACCGGTTCCCCGGTTGATGGTGGCGAATTCCCGCACGGTGGTTCGTCTGCCAATGGTCAGATACGTGGTCTCCCCGTGAAATTTTAAATCCTGGGGATCCCCACCGATTGAGGCGTACTGATAAATGTGACAGTCCTGACCGATCTTGACATGGGAGTCAATGGTCACAAAGGGCCCGATGGTTGTACCTGAACCAATGGACACATCACTGTGAATCACCGCGTACGGACCGATTTCCACATTCGCATCAATTTCCGCACCCGGATCGACGATTGCTGTTGGGTGTATCATGTATTCAGTTGTTTCCTTTTTCAAGCCTGTCGAGTCGTTTTGCCAGATCCCGCACCTGGTTTCGCAACATGGGGAGTCTCGGGAGTATCCGCTGAACTTTCAGCCAGAGCGGATGGGGCATTTCCGGCACGCCGGACACCACCGAATGGTCCGGAATCGATTGGGTCACCCCAGCCATTGGCCCTATGGTGACCCGGTCGCCCACCTTCAGATGACCGGCTATCCCGGCTTTTCCTGCCAGGATGGCGTGATGGCCGATGGTCGCGCTGCCAGCGATGCCCACCTGAGCCACCAGCAGGGTGTGGGCGCCCACGGTCACATTATGGGCAATGTGCACCTGATTGTCCGTTTTCACTCCTTCCTGAATCCAGGTCCGGCCAAAGGTGCCCCGGTCAATGGTGTTTGCCGCGCCCAGCTCCACATCGTCATCGATCTGGACAATTCCCGTGTGCGGTATTTTCCGCCACCGGTCATTTTCAGGGACAAATCCAAACCCGTCGCTGCCGATCACGGTCCCGGCATGGATAATCACCCGATCTCCGATACGGGTCTGATCCAGAATCGTGACATGGGGGTAGATCAGGCCGTTTTCTCCCACCCGGACAGATCGCCCGATGGTGGTATGTGCCATGATCCGCGCATGGTCGCCGATCTCTGCATCATCGTCGATGGTGACATACGGACCGATGGAAACAGCGTGGCCCAGCCGCACATTGCTGCCAACGACAGCTGTGGGGTGAATCCCCGTCGCCGACAGGTCCGCTTCCTGAAACAGTTCGGCAAGTGCATAAAATGCCGCACGCGGTGATGCGCAGCGAATGAGTCGCCGGCCCTCACCGGTATACGTATCCGGCACGATCACCGCGCCCGCATCTGATTCGGGGACGCGGGCCAGATAGGCCGGGCCATCCGCAAAGGTCAAGGCATCCGGTCCTGCATCGTCAAACGCAGCGATACCCCGTATCTGGTATGCCGGATCACCCGAGAGCGTACCGGCAATTTTTTCTGCGAGCACTGCCAGTGGATACGTTTTCATGTCCGTTTTCTCCCGGGCTACTCAGTTATCCACACGATCAATCTGTACGTATCAGGATTTATGTTTCTTATACCAGTCATTGTATTTCTGGATCACGGCGTCGGTTATATCATGGGTTTCCGGCACATACAGGACTCCGGCTTCGTTCTGTTCGATGATCAGGAGATAACCTTCTTTCTTTCCCATGGTTTCAACCAGTTTCATCACCTGATTCTTGATGTCAGTCAAAAATCCGGCTTCCATGGTTTTAATCTCTTCCTTGAATTTTTTCTGAAGCGCCTTGATATCGCCGATCTTGATACGGATTTCCCGCTCTTTTTCCTCGCGTTTATCCTTGTCCATCACCAGTTCTTCGCGCACGAGTTTTTCCCGAAGCGATTCGATGACATCACTTTCTTTTTTCAGACGGGCTTCCATTTCCTGACCTCTGGCCGACAGCTCGGCCATGGCTTCTTTTCCCCTTTCCGAAGCGCTCAGTATTTTCTGGAAATCGATCACGCCGATTTTCGCAATGTCCGCAGCCCCGGCAGACAGCGCGCATCCCATCACAAGCAGTCCTGACACAATACCGATCATCGCCTTACGCATGGTGCTTTCTCCTTTTAACAATCCTGTTTAACCATGTAGTTATGTTCTTGTTTCTGGACACTTAGAATGCCGCCCCCATCGTGAAATCCCATCGGCCGCCTTCACGCCCTTCCGGCGCTGGATTCAGGATATAGCCGTATTCGAACCGGATGGGTCCCATGGGGGAGAACCAGCGGAAGCCACCGCCCACACTCGAGCGAAAAATGCCGGGGTCCACAGCGTCGCCATCATAATAGACATTGCCGGTATCGACAAACACCACCCCCATCAATCCCATCTCCGCCACGATGGGCCAGGTCAGCTCCGCATTGACCTGCCAGTATTTATTCCCGCCCACCGTGTATCCATCCTGATCTTCCACATGGATGTCCCGGTACTTGTAACCGCGGATGGAATTCATACCGCCCAGGTAAAACCGCTCGTAATCAACCGTATCATCTGACCGGATATCAATATAACCGGCTTCGCCGTGAATCATCCCCACGACAGGCCCCCAGACCGGCCTGAACCAGGCGCTTTCCAGGCGATACTTGGTATACTCAATATCACCGCCCAGAAACGTTCCGGCATACTCAAGCACGCCCCGGTGCTCAAAGCCGCGTGTGGGATTGATCTGCCTGTCACGGGAATCGTAGCGGAGTGAACCGCTGACCCGGGACAAAACTTCACGTCCGGGTTTCTGTGTGGTCCGGCCGGTTTTCACATGGGTGAAATTAGACATGTCATGGGCAAAGGCGAAGGTGGCACGGGTAAAGTCAAAAACCGGATATCCAATGCGAAAACCACCGCCCAAGGTATCCTTATCATAGTAGGCATACTCCCGGTCCCAGTCATACACATCAAATCCTGCGGACAACGGAATATCAAACAGCCAGGGTTCGGTGAAGCTGAACGTATACTTGTTGTTGGATCCGGCAACCTCCGCCTTGAGATTCAGGGTCTGACCGCGGCCGAACAGATTCCGCTGGGCAATGGACGTCGAGAGAAACGCGTTGTCCTGGCTGCTGTATCCACCGCCAAAGCTGAACTCGCCGGTTGATTTCTCTTTCACCTCAACGATCAGGTTCAAGGTATCCGGATCTTCTCCGGGAACCGTATCCACATTGACCGATTCAAAATAGTCCAGATAATTCAGGTTACGGATCCCCCGTTTGAGCTTCTGACCGCTGTAGCGTTCCTGCTCATATACGGACAGTTGTCGCCGGATCACCTTGTCCCTTGTTTTCACGTTTCCCGTAATGAGAATCTGGTCAAAATAGACCT
Organism: Deltaproteobacteria bacterium; assembly: GCA_002748835.1. GTDB lineage: Bacteria > Desulfobacterota > Desulfobacteria > Desulfobacterales. Next base: position 14,850 of record PDTL01000002.1, on the reverse strand, counting down.
GATTCCCCTTTGTTATCATGAACACCACATCGGCAACACCTTCCTCCGGACGCCGGATGAGGCGTGGAAACACATCCACGTTCGCATATCCCTGATCTGAGTAAAGATCGGAAAGGTGGATGACGTCATGGTGCAGGATTTCCCGGTTGCAGAAAACCTGGTCCGTGATGTTCAGCCCTTCAAGCAGAACAGCTTCCGGCTCGATCAAGTCCCCCTCGACGCTGACGTTGCCCACCTTGAACCGGGGCCCCTCTTCAATCTTCACCTTGATCCGGATCCCTGCATCCGTATAGTCCACTTCGGGTTTAGCAACACGCGCATTAATATACCCCTCCCGGTAATACTGCCCACCAATCCGATCCATATCCTGCTCGAGCACTTCGGGCTTAAGCTCGCCGGAACCGGTGAGAAAGGAAAAAAAACCGCGTTTTTTTGTCTGCATGAATTTGGACAGCTCTTTTGCCGTGTACACCGTATTGCCTTCAAAAATAATCGCTTCCACTTTCAGGCGTTCGCCTTCGCTGATCACCACCTCAAGGTCTTCCTGGCCCTCTTTCACGGACAGAAAACGATAGTTCACACGGGTATGATGATAGTTCTTTTCCCGGTACAGGGACCGGATACGTTCCATATCGGAGAGCAGCGTAACGTCATTTCGGACACCGCCGGCTTTGACTGACAGGACCTCCTTGATCTTGTCCGTATCAATGGCGTCATTTCCAGTGATATTGATCTGACGGATCACCGGTTTTTCCTTTACGACAAACGAAACCTCCTTGCCAGTTTCGGCATCTGTCGCCTCCACCCGGACATCGGAAAACAGGCCGAGTTTGTAAATTGCTTTCAGATCCGCCGTGAGCTGCGCAGGCACAAACCGATCCCCTGGTCTTGTCGATATGGCGCGCTCGATCACCGGGGCATCGACACGCCGGTTGCCGGAGATGTCGATGCGCACAATCCGTTCAGCGGGAAACAGCCGGGAAATGACACGATCCGACAGTTTGCTCACAGCACCGGACAGTTCCGCCATACTGCCGGCGGTCTCAGAGAAGACCACGGGACTGACGTCGGCATCTGTCTGGAGCAGCTCTATTTCCAGATGCAGCGCATCCTGCATGCGAACCAGCATACCGGAAATCAGGTAATCTGCCTGCCAGGTTTTTCCCAGGGCCCTGCGGACTGTCACCGGCAGGTCTCCTGTTTTTGCCTGATCTGACAGGTCCACGGCAATCAGACGTGCGCCGCCGAAGGCAAGGGCTTCTGAAATTTTTTCAGCGATCTGATCGCCCAAATCGGCTGGCATCTCGCCGCTGTCACTCAATACCTGAAACGGCAGTACCACCACTCCCGGTCCCGCGTTCTGGGACCCGGCCGCTCCCACTGCTGCCAGCAGAGTGATACAACACCATACCGCAATACCCATTTTAGGGAAGTATTTCATATAAGGTCGTCCTTATTCCACTTCAACCAGCCTGCCGTCTGCCAGGGATACACGACGGTGCATTCGCTCAGCCAGCAGCCGGTTATGTGTCACGATGACCGATGTCATCTGAAATTCTGAATGTAACGCGAACAGAAGATCGTGCACCGCTTCACTGTTTTTATGATCCAGATTTCCCGTGGGCTCGTCCGCAAGCAACAGCCTCGGTTTCAGGACCAGTGCCCGGGCCAGAGCCACGCGCTGCTGTTCACCGCCGGAAAGCTCGGTAACCCGGTGCTGCAGGCGTTTAGACAAGCCAACACGTGCCAGCAGGTTGCGGGCGTCTGTCATTGCCGTCTCTGACGGGCCGCCCTGAATCAATGCCGGCATCATCACATTCTCAAGTGCGGTGAATTCCGGCAGAAGATGGTGAAACTGAAACATGAACCCGATAAACCGGTTCCGGTGGGCGGACAGTTCCCGGTCCCCCAGGGTTTTCAGATTGATCCCGTCATGACGCACACAGCCGGTATCCGGGCGGTCCAGGGATCCGATAATCTGCAGCAGCGTCGATTTGCCGATACCCGACTCTCCGACAATGGCAACCGAGTCGCCGGCGGGAATGTCAATCGTCACCTGTTCAAGCACGGACACCAGTTCGCCACTCACCCGGTACCCCCTGGATACATCGGATAAGGAAACCCGCGGCAGGGACGGGTGTGCGTCAGCCATAGCGTATCGCCTCCACCGGTTCGAGCTTCGATGCCTGAAATGCAGGATACAGTGTTGACAGAAAGCAGATCAGCAGGGCAGATACGGCAATCATACACACATCCCATGCCTCCAGCTGGATGGGCAGCGTGGTGAACGGATATGCCTGGGGCAGCCGAATGAACGTATACCGCTTGAGGATAAAACAGCCGGCCACACCGCCGATCAGACCGAACAAGGTCCCCGCGCCGCCGATAATGAGTCCTTCCCAGATAAACACCCGGCGAATCAGACGATTGTCCGCACCCATGGTTTTTAGGATAGCGATATCCCGGGTTTTTTCCATCACCATCATAATCAGCGAACTGGCGATATTGAATGCCGCCACCAGAATAATCAGGGTCAGGATGATAAACATGGCTGTTTTTTCAAGTTTGAGTGCGGAAAACAGACTCTGATTCATCTGCATCCAGTCACGGATCGAATAGGGAAACGGATAACGGGCCGCCAGGCGATCCCTCACCGCACCCGCCTGGTACAGATCCGACACCCAGATACCGATACCCGTCACCTTGTGGTTCAACCGCAGTATGTTCTGGGCTTCCGTAATATGAACATAGGCAAGGGCACTGTCGTATTCATACATCCCGGATTCAAAAATGCCAGTCACCTTAAACCGTTTCAGGGTGGGAATGTGTCCCATGGGTGACAATATCCCCTTAGGAGACATGAGGTGAATCATCTCTCCGGGTGCGACGACAAGTGACGCGGCCAGTTCCCGGCCGATCACGATCCCCGGCACCCCCGGCAGGCCTTCATCCGATCCGGCGGTTTCAAGAGCAGCTGGATCCACCCCCTCGATCATCGGGGCATCAGAAGCCGGATCCACCCCTCTCAGCATGGCACCCGTCATCCCGCGGGCAGAGCGAAGCATCACCTGGGAATAGACAAAGGGAGATGCCGCTGACACACCGGTTTCAGAGCAGATATCCGCCACAAGCGCATCCGGATCCGGAATGCCACCCCCATGCCGCATAAGCATGATATGCGATTCCACACCCAGAATCCTGGACCTGAAATCTGATTCAGCGCCGGTCATGACGGCGATCACGATGACCAGGGCCATGACACCCACGGACACCCCGGCAACAGAAAGCAGGGTTATCAGCGAAATAAAGGTCTGCTTCCTTCGCGCCCGCAGATACCTTCCGGCAATAAACAGTTCAAATGGCATACGTATACGCGCCGCTTTCCGGCAGTGAATTCCGGCAAGCGGCAGATCCTTTAACGATGTTTCATATGCGGAAACAAAATCACTTCCCGAATGGACGCCGCATCCGTGAACAGCATGACCAGACGGTCGATACCAATGCCTTCGCCGGCAGTGGGCGGCAGTCCGTATTCCAGGGCCTCCACATAATCCGTGTCCATAAAATGAGCTTCGGTATTGCCGGCTTCCCGGTCCGCCACCTGCTGGAGAAACCGCTGTTCCTGATCCTCCGGATCATTCAATTCGGAAAACCCGTTTGCAATCTCCCGACCAGCGACGAACAGCTCAAACCGCTCGGTGACAGCCGGGTTTTCATCACTCATGCGCGACAGCGGGGAAACTTCCACCGGGTATTCGGTAATAAAGGTTGGCTGAATCAGGTTGGGCTCCACCAGATCATCAAACAGTTTGGTGAGTACTTTCCCGAGACGGTCCGTTTTGGTGATCGTGACCCCTTTTGCCTGTGCGAATGCAAGCAACGCTTCCCGGTCAGACAATATCGCCGGGTCCACCCCGCCCACCTCGACGAGCGCATCAAACAGCCGCATCCGCTTCCAGGGCACTCCAAAGTCGATGGTGTGTCCCTGATAGGAGACGGTGGTCCGCCCCTCCACATCCATGGCAATCTGTTTGAACAGGTCTTCTGTCAGGTCCATCAGGTCCGTATACCGCGCATAGGCCTGATAGAATTCCACCATGGTGAATTCGGGGTTGTGCCGGGTGGAGACCCCTTCATTCCGGAAATTCCGGTTGATTTCAAACACCCGTTCAAATCCGCCCACGACCAGACGTTTCAGATACAGTTCCGGTGCAATCCGCAGGTAGAGATCCATGTCCAGGGCATTGTGATGGGTGACAAACGGCGTCGCCTCTGCCCCCCCTGCGATGGGCTGCATCATGGGAGTTTCAACTTCCAGATAATCGTGTGCCAATAAAAACGCCCTGAGGGACTGGATAATGCGGCTGCGTTTCATAAACAGCGCTTTTGACGCCGCATTCATGATCAGATCCAAATACCGTTTGCGATATCTTTTTTCCGGATCCTTCAATCCGTGAAACTTTTCCGGCAAGGGCCGGACCGTTTTTGACAGCAGACGGATGCCGGATGCCTGAAGGGTCCATTCACCGGTCCGGGTCTGAAACAGGGAACCTGTCAGGCCAATGATATCACCGATATCCAGTTTTTTAAACACCGCATATGCTGCCTCTCCCACACCGGCCTTTGCCACGTACGCCTGCATCTGACCGGTTCGGTCCCGAAAACGGACAAACGCCGCCTTGCCGAAACGATTAATGCTCATCATCCGGCCCGCAGCCGCCACCTCGGGGGTATCGGCGGGAAGGCCACCTTCCCCCTCGGGAATCAGCGCCTGAACGTCAGCCACTGTATGGGTCACGACGAAATCGTTGGGATACAACGGCACCCCTGCCGCTTTCAGGGCCTCGTTTTTCTCTTTTCTCACAGCCATGACCGTTTCAGTGGCCTTACCCGACGCCATCAATGCTTCTGAACTCATTGCGTGTCGATCCTTATCTTCGCTTCCCGGAACCCTGGACAGGATCCGATAATTTTGTTTCAGACTGTCTTTGCTATCTTATTTCCCGTACCGGGTCAACCTTTACCCATTTTTCCAGCAAGCCGTCCCGTGTCTCACAGGGGCGGAAATCCGCTGCAGGCGCCAGTATCCGCTTTCATGATAAACGGTTATTCGATCAGGCAGGATCACCCGGATGCGGTGGCAGCCGAAGGGTGAAGACAGAGCCTGCTTCCGGTGTCGATTGCACGAACAGGCGTCCGCCATAGGACGTAATCAGCTGATGAACGATGGACAGGCCTAACCCGACCCCATGGGGTTTTGTGGTAAAAAACGGATCGAAAATATTCGAAACGGTTTCCGGCGGCATGCCGCAGCCCGTATCTGAAATCCGCAGACTCACGTCACCGTCTTTTAACAGACAGCTTGAAACCTTGATGGTCCCCCCCTCGGGCATGGCATCCGCCGCATTGAGGAGTAGATTCCACAGAATCTGCTTCAGGTGCCCGGGATCTATTTTCACGGTGGCGTTTGCGTTGAGACGCGTCTCTATCCGCACATTGCTGTCTTCACCAAGCCCTTTTGAAAACAGGAGAATCAGCTCGTCCACACTCTCTGTAAGATGGATAATCCTTGCCTTTCCTTTGGAAGGTTTTGCAAACAACAGAAAATCGCTCACGAGGTTGCTGAGCCGGTCCGCTTCCCGAAGAACAATGTGCATAAGCGCATCGGCATCCGGATCGCAGGCACTGTCTTCGCTTAACATCTGCACAGCACCGGAAAGAGACGCCAGGGGGTTTTTGATCTCATGGGCCAGCCCTGCGGCCATTTCCCCGATTGCCGCCAGCTTTTCCATCCGATGCATATGCGCTTCCATCTGCTGCAACTCGCGTTTTGCCTTCCGCTCCTGTTCTGCCAAAAAGCTGCTCAATATCGCCACCGCATAACAGGCAAGAATGGTAATCATCAGCCGATACAGCACTTGGAGCCCGTCCGGCGCTGTCAGTCCTTCGGCACCGTTTACCTTGAAAATCGGTTCAATGATCCTGAAATACTCGAGGTCGAGCATCACCCCGTACTGGAGAGAGCCCGCCGTTGCTGTGACCAGACTCCCCTGCCGCATCAGCAGCATACTGGCGCAGATAATCACGATCAGATACAGGAAAGAAAATGCGCTCGCTGACCCGCCGGTGATAAAAACGATAAAGGATACGGCAACCGTATCACCGAGGACCTGGACATAGGCCATGACGCGCTGTGACATACAAAAAAAGTCAAAAAGGTAATAACAGAAAGACAGGAAGGTCAGTCCTGCGGAAAATCCGTAGATATACAAAAACGGAATCGCCGGTTCCGGTCCCCCGCTCCAGATCCGGACCAGAGAAGTGGAGCCGACCAGAACAACAGCAAATAAGACCCGAAAGCGCATCAACCATCGCAGCTTCCGGGTCAGATCATTTCCGTGCATGGGATCAGTTGATATGAGACGCCATAGTAAAAATCGGCAGGTACATGGAGATGACCAACCCACCGACAACCACCCCGAGAAAGACCAGCATGAACGGTTCGATCATGGCGGTCAGATTTTCGACGGCCTGATCCACCTCATCGTCGTAAAAATCGGCAATTTTTACCATCATGGTATCCAAGGCGCCGGTGGATTCACCGACAGAAATCATCGAGCAGACCATGGACGGAAACACACCGCTTTCTGTGAGGGGGTCTGCCATGGGAAGCCCTTCAGAAATGCCGGAGCGGACGTCGTAAATCGCATTTTCAATCGTCGTGTTGCCGGCGGTTTTTGCCACAATATCCAGCCCGTCTATCACCGACACCCCGCTGGACAGCATGGTACCCATGGTGCGGGTAAATTTTGCTACCGCCACTTTACGGATAAGAATACCGAATATCGGCAGTTTCAGAGCCAGATCATCCATGTATGCTTTTCCACGTTTGGTGGCATATAACCGTTTGAAAGCCACAATGAACAGGATAATGCCGATAACGATATACAGGATATTCTCCACAACAAAATGACTGAGCGATACAACAAAGGCCGTCGGACCGGGAAGCGCAGCCCCCATATCAGCGAACATTTTCTGAAAGGTCGGAATCACAAACACCAGAATCACCCCCACCACCAACACGGCAATCACAATCGTTATTATCGGGTAGGTCATGGCGCCCTTGACCTGTTTTTTCAATTTGGCCATTTTCTCCATATAGGCAGCCAACCGTTGCAGAATCACATCCAGAATCCCGCCGGCTTCACCGGCTGCAATCATGTTCACAAACAGGGTATCGAAAATATTCGGATATTTTTTCAATGCCTCGGCAAAGGTTTCACCACTCTCCACATCCTTTTTGATGTTTTTGATCACTTTTTTAAACGTCACATTTTCCTGCTGGGTGTAGAGGATATCCAGGCACTGAACAATGGGTAGACCCGCATCGATCATGGTGGAAAACTGACGTGCAAAGACAATGACGTCCTGTTCAGTCACCTTGGGTTGCAGGAACGCAATGTTTTCAAACAGATCTTTTGGCTTTTTCTTTATTTTGGTCGGCTGGATCTTGATTTTTGCCAGATTGTTACGGACCACTTCTTCATTCGGCGCGTCCATTTCGCCTTTGCGGACTTCATTTTTCCGGTTTTTTCCTTCCCATAAATAAACGGGCATTGACGATCTCCTTGCTGACGCTTCACTGAGGCCATGAAATGGTTTCGTTGACGCTTTCGGTAAATTTATTAAACTATCACATAATATAGTGTTAACATCGAGTAAAGTAAAAAGTACCCCTGACCTGTTTCTCACACTGTGCAACAGAGGCGGCCACCAGGGCACCCAACACCTGTTTGACGCGACCTTCCGAAACACCTGTCGTTTTTGAAATATCTTCAGCCGTGCAGGGCCGCCGCCGGATCATTTCGAGAACATCTGCCGATGTCAGGCCACTCAGACATACCGGTCCGCGCGATGCGACTGTGTTAACCGGTGCCCCGATAATACCGGCCAGATCGCCCAAAAAAGCGCGAATTTCTTCCAGTCGCCGGGCATCCAGTTGGTGTACCCACGATTCGACACCCGGCCGGTCCAGGGTATTGATCTGCACCTCAGCGATCTGAAGCGGTTTGAGATAATCCGCAATTTTTTTCAATTCATCTTGCGTGTCATTGATGCCGGGAACAATGAAGACCTCCATGCTGACGTCTCCGCCAAACGTCCCGCAGAAAAGGCGGATCCCTTCGAGTGCCTGTTCCCAATCCAAATCAGGGTGGGGACGGTTGATCCGCGCAACCGCATCCGGCCCGATGGCATCCACAGAAATCTTGACCTGGTCGGCGTTCATCAGGCTGCGCCGCACCTGCGCGCTGCCCATCAGCGACCCATTGGTCAGCACCACCACCCGCAGGTCTGGACGCAGAGCGTGAATCGCTGAAATCACATCTCCGATCTCCGCATGCAGGGTCGGTTCACCGGCGCCTGAAAAGGTCACCACGTCCAGGGGAATGTCCGTTGACAACACAGAGGCGATCTCTGCAATCACCGCTTCGGTCGGTACATAGGCCCTGCGATCCAATGTCAGATCCGTGGTTCGCCCGGCCTCGCAGTAAACGCAGTCAAATGTGCAGGTCTTCGCGGTCACCAGATCCACCCCGAGCGAACGGCCGAGCCGCCGGGACCGAACCGGGCCGAATACATATTTTTTCAAGGGGCTTGTCATCGCGTGTCAACCCTATTCACAGAACTTCAAGAGATCCGTTGCCTGATTTGAGGTCAGCCACTAGCGCGCGTTTCACCGCAGCGCTGTTGCAACCTGCCATGAGGATTTCGTTTTTCTAACACTTTTAGCCGCCGTTTTTCAATGAGATTCGCCCAAACGCCGGAAAAATCTCCCGGATCTGCTGAAAAATTCACCCCTTCTATTGACTTTTTCCCTTTTCTACACTGTTATTCTGGAACAGTATCGATCCATGGCCGATGCCATGGCACATTTCCGTACTACTGATAACGGGAACCCAACAGCAACAGGATCTGTACTGTGGGCACAGAGACCACATCATATGAAACACCGCTGACGCTGATTGCAACGCATATCAACGCTAATTTTGATGCGGTTGCGTCACTGCTCTGCGCTCAAAAACTCTACCCTGACGCATACGTTGTGCTGCCGGATAAAGGGGAAAAGAATATCCGCAGTTTTTTCATCGCCTCGATGACACACCTCTTTCAACCCGCCCCCCCCGAGCTGCTCACCCGCGCACCCATTGACCGCCTGGTGCTTGTGGACAGCCGCCAGCCGGAACGATTACGACAGATCCAGCCTGTTCTGGCGCGTTGCACGCCGGATATACACATCTATGATCATCACCCGGCTTCCCCGGATGATCTGTCCGGGAGCCTGGAGGTGGTGTCTAAAACCGGCGCCACCACAACGCTCATGGTCGAAATCATCCGCCAGCAAGAGATTCCCCTTTCACCCGAGGAAGCCACCGTGATGTGCCTGGGAATCCATGAGGATACCGGATCGTTCCTGTTTTCCTCGACCACGGAGCGCGACTTTGCCGCAGCCGGATTTCTGGTTGGCCTCGGTGCGGACCTGAACACCATCAGCAGCCTGACAGCGCGTGAAATGAGTCCATTTCAGGTCAGTGTACTCAATGACATGATTCAGACCGCCACGACCCACCGGATCAACGGCGTTGACATTGTTTTTTCGCGAATTGTTTCGGACCGGTATATCAACGATCTTTCGTTTCTCACCCACAAAATGGTCCGGATGGAAAATCTGGATGCAATCTTTATCATCGCCCAGATGGAGAACAAGATCACCCTGATCGGTCGCAGCCGCCTGCCCGAAGTCGATGTGGGGGCCATTCTCGCGTGTATCGGCGGCGGCGGGCACCCGTACGCCGCATCTGCGTCTGTCCGGGACAAAACCCTGGCCCAGGTCGAAGAAGAGCTGCTCAGTCTTCTTGCCGTTCATGTACAGACAACAAAAAACGTCCGGGCCATCATGTCCACACCTCCCATTCATACCCGCGGGGACACAAGCTGCAAGGCTGCCGCTGAGCTGCTCAACCGGTACAATATCAACGCATTGCTCATTACAGATGCACTTGACGCAGATCCGCCGCTGCAGGGGTACATCACCCGACAGGTGATTGAAAAAGCCCTCTACCATGATCTCGGCACAGTGGCGGTCAGGGAATATATGAATACGGAATGGGTTTGGGCTGAGCCAGATTCCGATCTGATGGAAATCCAGGCCAAGATCATGGACCACAAACAGCGCATCTTACCGATCATCGAAAACCAAACCATCATCGGCGTCGTCACCCGGACGGATCTGCTCAACCTGCTGATTCATCAGAATATCGACCGCCAACAGGCAGACCGGTCCGACATGCCGAAAACAGACTCGATTCATGGCCGGAAGAAAAAAATCATTCATCTCATCAGGCAGCGGATACAAGAAGACCGCATCCGGCTCTTGGAATCTGCAGGACAGATCGGCGACAGTCTCGGATATGGTATTTATGTGGTGGGCGGGTTTGTGCGGGATCTGCTGCTGTGTAAAAAAAATGATGATATCGATATTGTTGTGGAAGGTGACGGTATTGTCTTTGCCAAAACCTTTGCCGAAACCCTGCAGGCACGTGTGCACACCTATGAAAAATTCGGCACCGCCGTTGTTAAACTGGACAGCGGCTACAAAATCGACATTGCCACCGCCCGTATGGAATATTACCAGATGCCTGCCGCACTCCCCATTGTCGAAATGAGCTCGATCAAACTGGATCTGTTCCGGCGGGATTTTACCATCAACACCCTGGCCATTCAGCTGAACACAGGGCAATTCGGCACCTTGATCGATTTCTTTTCCGGCAGGCGGGATCTCAAGGATAAAGCCATCCGGATCATTCATAACATGAGCTTTGTCGAGGATCCCACTCGGGTCTTTCGCGCGATCCGCTTCGAACAACGGTTCGGATTTACCATCGGCAAACTGACCCGCAGGCTGATCGACAATGCCATCAAAATGGATTTTTTCAAGCGTCTGAGCGGCAACCGGGTGTTCACGGAACTCCGGCTGATCTTAGAAGAGGAGAACCCGATCCCTGCGCTTTTAAGACTGGATGAATTCGGGCTTCTCGACATCATTCAACCGGGCCTCAAACTAGACCCAAAACTGCAAGCGCACCTGGAGGCCTGCAAAAAAGTGATTGCCTGGCATGAACTGCTCTTTGTTGAAAACGGCATTGACAAATGGGCCATTTATCTGATGGCCCTGCTGCGATATGTGGACGGTAAAACCACCCGGGAAATCTGCACACGGTTTAACCTGCCTCCCCGGTACGGCAAATGGCTTTCAAGAGACCGGTTTCGCGCCATGAACACCCTTTACTGGCTGAATCATCACCTCCCGGCGGACAACGCCACCATTTACAGAAAACTTGAGTATTTTCCCACCGAGGTGCTGCTCTTTCTCATGGCGTTCACCACACATGAGACAATCAAAAAAACTGTTTCCGATTATTATACCCGGCTGCGGCATATCCGGCTGTCCATCCGGGGAAAGGATCTTCAGAAAATGGGGATTCCTGCCGGACCGGTCTACCGCACTCTGATGGATGCCACCCTGGACGCAAAGCTCAACGGTCAGCTGCCTACACCGGCAGATGAAATGGCGTATGCACGGGCCTGTTACCAGGCCATTACGGCGGCAAACGCCTGAGGCGTTAAGGGGGATAAAAAAGCAAGACTTGATTCCCGACCTGTATATCAGTTAGGTTAGAGTCCGTAACTAGGGACGCACCTGTCTTTTCCCCTGTAATCATCTAAGGATTGTAAATGAATAAAGATATCTACCTCACCGGCATCACCACCACCGGCACCCCGCATCTGGGGAATTATGTCGGCGCCATTCGTCCGGCCATCGAGGCATCCAGACACCCGGATGCCGAATACTTTTTTTTTCTTGCCGACTATCACGCCCTGATCAAATGCCAGGATCCCAAACGGCTCAACACAGCCAGCCGTGAGGTGGCCGCCACCTGGCTGGCCCTGGGACTGGATACGGACGCAGCGTTTTTTTACCGGCAGTCCGACATACCGGAAATCATGGAGCTCACCTGGATACTGAACTGCGTTGCGGCAAAAGGCCTGTTAAACCGCGCCCACGCGTACAAAGCTGCGGTTACCGAAAATCAGGAGCAGAAAGCCAAAGATCCGGATAAAGGCGTGTCCATGGGACTGTTCAGCTATCCGGTTCTCATGGCCGCCGACATCCTGATGTTCAAGGCCAACAAGATCCCCGTGGGCAAAGACCAGATCCAGCACATCGAGATGGCCCGGGATATTGCCGGACGCTTCAACCATCTCTTTGGGACGCATTTTGTGCTGCCCGAAGCGGTGATCGACCCGTCCACGGCGGTTCTGTCCGGCCTGGACGGACGAAAAATGAGCAAGAGCTACAACAACACCATTCCCCTCTTTGTGCCTGAAAAAAAACTGCGCAAGCTGATCATGAAGATCAAAACCAACTCCCTTGAACCGGGTGAACCCAAGGAAACCGAGGGCTGCACCCTGTTTGAGATTTACCGGGCCTTTGCCTCTGAAAAAGAGGTTGAGGCCATGCGGCAGCGATATGCGGACGGTATCGGGTGGGGGGAGATGAAAAATCATCTGTTCGAGTATCTTAACGCCCATCTTTCAGCGCCTCGCAGGCGGTTTGAAGACCTGATGCAGAACCCGGACGCAATCGAGGCCGTGCTCCAGAAAGGCGCCGCCAAAGCACGGGAACGCAGCCGTGTGGTGTTAGATGAACTCAGGCAGGCAATCGGGATCACGGCGATCTGATCAGCCGGACAGAGACGGCGGACACATGCTGGATACAGCGCGGTATCATATACAACTGGACATATTTGAAGGTCCTATGGACTTGCTGGTCCATCTGATCCGCAAGCATGAAATTGACATTCATGACATTCCCATCGCCCTGATCACGGATCAGTACCTGGCGTATCTGGACTGGATGGAGCAGACACAGGTGTCACCGGCCGGTGATTTTCTCATCATGGCAGCGACGCTGATTCAGATCAAATCCGCCCTGCTTCTGCCCCGGCCGGTGGCGGATACAGACGACGTCGCAGACCCCCGCATGGATCTGGTGCGTCCCCTTGCCGAATACCTGCAGATGAAGCACACCGCAGAACAGCTTTCCACCCTGCCGGTTCTCGGCCGGGAGGTGTTTTCACGGCCTGCCGGTACCCCGCCTGCGCCTGCCGGGCACCTGGCCCCCTGTGACCTGTTCACCCTGGCGCTGAGCTATGCCGATGCGATTCGGTCTGTTCCGCCGGCCCATACGGTTCAGACAGCCGGCAAACGGCTGTCTGTCAAAGCCCAAATACAGAAAGTGATGCATGCGTTCACCCATAAACGTATGCGGTGGTTTCACGAACTGGCGCCGCCGGAGGTTCCCTTAAACGAGCAAATCATCACCTTCCTGGCGCTGCTGGAGATGGCCAAGCAGAATCTCGTACGCCTGCGGCGACAACGGGCTTCGGGCGTGCTGCGGATCTTTTCCTTTCTTTCAAAAAAAGCACGGACATGACCGATATCCGGATACGCCAGATACTTGAAGGTCTACTGTTTTCAGCGTCAGAACCGCTTTCGATCAAGCGGCTTGAAAAACTCCTGCCCGAATTTTCCGCTGCAGATATCCAGCGCGGCATAAAGGAGCTTTCGGATTATTACGACGCGCAAGCCTCGGCGCTGTTTCTTGCCCCTGTATCCGGCGGGTATCAGATCAGAACCCGGGCACACCTGTCTAACTTTCTCGAAAGACTGCATACCCCGGTACCGGCGAGGCTCAGCAAAGCAGCCTTGGAGACGCTTGCCATCATTGCCTACAAACAGCCGGTGATCCGAAATGAAGTGGAACATATCCGCGGAGTGGACTGCGGAAGCCTCATCCGCCTGCTGCTGGAAAAAAAACTGATTGCCATTGCCGGACGGAAAGCACTGCCGGGCCGGCCGCTGATTTACCGTACCACACCCTTTTTTCTCAGTTTTTTCGGCCTTTCCCGCATCGAGGATCTGCCTGCGCCTGAAGAAATCGCCTCCCTTGGCTTCAATCCGACAAACTGAAGTTTCCTGGACAGAAAACTGTTTTTTAAAAAAGGGTTCAGCCAATGCTCAATGCGGCGGGTTGCAGCAGAAGCCGGGGTTTGTGCCGCATCAGTTGTTGTAACTACTCGGCAATACGGTGTTCAAAGTTGAAGCGGATACGCCTGCCCTCCGCAGAGACATTGACCTCTTTTTCAACTACCTGTCGTCCATGATTGAAGAAGAAAAAACAGCCAATCGTATGGCAGAAAACGTGGACAGCGCACTGCTGTCCATGTCGCTTTTTTCACAATACTTTGCGGATCAGGTACTGGATACCTACGAAACCAACGTGGAATTGCGCGAACTCTATTTGCAGCTAAGCCCTGCAAAGCAGCTGGATATCAAAACCGGCCGTCAGATTGTTGTATGGGGAACTTCTGATGTTGTCCGATTGAATACAGCGGCTTCACATATACCCGCATCACTCTGGAACTGCTCAACCGGCATCTCTTCTCCTACAAAGACGAACTGAAAAATGATCCTGACGGCGGAAATGATCAACTTTTCCTTGAATTGAAAGTCAGTTTTTAGGGACTTGGAAAATAATGATCCTTTTGAACATGGAGAAAGCCCATGCAAAAAACCGACTTGATCGACAAATACTTACTACCACACTACACATTGAGTGAATACCATGAAACAATGGTAAAACAAAAGTGAGTACAGAAACAAGGGTGTTATGTGTAGCCCCAATCACCAGATTCACCTTTGGATTGTACTGGTCAATCATAAAGCCGT